>JALORF010000043.1 GCA_025459195.1 Beijerinckiaceae bacterium | reverse complement strand
ACCACCTGGGGTGAGGCAGTCGCCATCACCAAGGGGCTCTATGAGGATGCCCGCCAGTCACGGCTGGGCTGCGACAAGTTCATGGTCGATGGTCGCCACACCGGCACCGGAGGCGGCAACCATGTCGTGATTGGCGGCGCGACCCCGCCCGACAGTCCCTTCCTGCGCCGTCCTGACCTGCTCAAAAGTCTGGTGCTCTATTGGCAGCGCCATCCGTCGCTGTCCTACCTGTTCTCGGGCATGTTCATCGGCCCGACCAGCCAGGCCCCGCGCGTCGACGAGGCGCGGCATGATGGCCTCTATGAGCTTGAAATCGCCATGGCGCATGTGCCCGCGCCAGGGCAGGGCCATGTCGCGCCATGGATGGTCGACCGCCTGTTCCGCAACCTGCTGATTGATGTGACCGGCAACACCCACCGCTCCGAGATCTGCATCGACAAGCTCTATTCGCCCGATGGCCCCACAGGGCGGCTCGGGCTGGTCGAGTTCCGCTCGTTCGAGATGCCGCCCGATGCGCGCATGAGCCTTGCCCAGCAATTGCTGGTGCGGGCGCTGGTGGCCTGGTTCTGGCGTCAGCCACAGACTGGCTCGCTGGTGCGCTGGGGGACGGCGCTGCACGACCGCTTCATGCTGCCGGCCTTCGTCGATGCTGACTTCCGCGATGTGCTGGCCGACCTGGCTGGCGCTGGCTATGCTTTCGATCCGGTCTGGTTCAAGGCCCAGTCCGAGTTCCGCTTTCCGTTCTACGGGCAGGTCGAGCATGGCGGCGTGACGCTGGAGATCCGGCAGGCGCTGGAGCCTTGGCACGTCATGGGCGAAACCGGGGCCATCGGCGGCACGGTGCGCTATGTCGACAGTTCCGTCGAGCGGCTTCAGGTCAAGGCCACGGGGCTGGTGCCCGGCCGCCATCTGGTCACCTGCAACGGAAGGCGCGTGCCGCTGGTCGACATCAAGGGCGGGGCGCATGTGGCGGGCGTGCGCTACAAGGCCTGGCAGCCTGCGGCGGGCCTGCACCCGGTGATCCCGGTGCATGCGCCGCTGACCTTCGACATCATCGACACCTGGGCTGGCCGCTCCATCGGCGGCTGCGTTTATCATGTCGCCCATCCCGGCGGCCGCAGCTACGACACGCTGCCGGTCAATTCCTATGAGGCCGAGGCGCGACGGCTGGCCAGATTCGAAGCCATGGGCCACACGCCCGGGCCGGTTGCGCTGCCGCCTGTGGAGATCAACGCCGAGTTTCCGTTGACGCTTGATCTGCGCCGCCCGGTCGGGGTCTGATCCGGCATGCCCATGTCCCGTCAGGCCGAGTCGCAGCGCAGCAAGGCGGAACGCCGCCGCGCCCTGCTGGGCAGCTACCAGACGCTGCCCGGTGTCCATGACGAGTTGATGGATGGCAGCGGCGAGGTGCGCCCGCAATGGGAGAGTCTGCTCGACGAGTGGACCAGCTATGGCCCGGACGAACTGGCGCGGCGGCTGGCGCTGGCCAACCGCCATCTCAGCGATTCCGGCGTGTCCTACCGCGTGCGGGCCGAATCGGCGCTGGACGACATGCTGTCGGGCGAGCGCTCCTGGCCGATGAGCCATCTGCCCCTGCCCATCGCCGAGGGAGAATGGCGCACCATCGAGGCCGGCGTGATCCAGCGGGCCTCGCTGCTTGAAGCGGTGCTGCGCGATCTCTACGGCCCGGCGCGGCTGGTGGCCGAAGGAGCCTTGCCGGCAGCCGCCGTGGCCGGCAGTCCCGATTTCCTGCGCCCGCTCAGGGGCGCAGCCGTGCCGGGCGGCCAGCATCTCCAGCTTTATGCCTGCGATCTGGGGCGTGGCCCCGATGGCAAGTGGTGGGTTTTGGGCGATCGCACGCAGGCTCCATCCGGCGCAGGCTATGCGCTGGAGAACCGGCTGGCCATGGCGCGTGCCTTCCCGGACCTGTATCGCGCCATGAATGTCGAGCGGCTGGCCAGCTTCTTCCAGGGCTTTCGCGCCGGCATTGTCTCCGGTGCCAAGCGCGCCGATCCGCGCATCTGCCTGCTGACGCCGGGGCCGCTCAGCGAAACCTATTTCGAACAGGCCTATCTCGCCCGCTATCTCGGCTTCCTCCTGGTCGAGGGCAACGATCTGGTGATGCGCAACGACATGGTGCATGTGCGCACCATTGCCGGCCTGAAACGCGCCGACGTCATCTGGCGGCGCATCGATGGCGATTTCGCTGATCCGCTCGAGCTCAATGTCGCCTCCCGCCTCGGCGTGGCCGGCATGCTCCAGGCGATCCGTGCCGAAAATGTCGTTGTTGCCAACGGGCCGGGCTCAGGTGTGGTCGAATCGCGGGCGCTGATGAGTTTCCTGCCGACGCTGTGCCAGACGATCCTGGGCGAGGACCTGCGCCTGCCCAATGTTGCGACCTGGTGGTGCGGCCAGCCACGCGAGCGCGCCACCGTGCTCGACCGGCTGGGCGAGATGGCCATCGCCTCGGCGTTCCGGGCCGATCTGCGCGGATCGAACAATGGCGAGCCGCTGCTGGTGTCGGAACTGGATGCCGCCGCGCGCTCGGACCTCGTGCATGCCATCGAAGCGCGGGGCATCGATTATGTCGGCCAGGAAGTCGTCAAGATTTCCACCATGCCGGTGCTGGATGCGCGCGGGGCGTTGCAGGCAAGGCCGTTCGCCTTGCGCGTCTATGCCACCGCCACGCCGGATGGCTGGCGGGTGATGCCCGGCGGCTTCTGCCGCACCTCGGACCGGCTCGATGCCCGCGCCGTCACCATGCGCGAGGGGGCACGCTCCGCCGATGTCTGGGTCCTGTCCCAGAAGCCGGTCGAGCAGATCACGCTGCTGCCTCCGCCTGACCAGATCCAGATCCGCCGCGTCGTGGGCAACCTGCCCAGCCGCGTGGCGGACAACCTGTTCTGGCTTGGCCGCTATCTGGAACGCGCGGAAGGTGTGCTGCGCCTGACCCGCACCTTGCTGGGCCGCATGATCGAGACCGACACCCGCATGCCCGGCCAGCAGGATGCGATCAAGCGGCTGGCCGGCCTGCTTGTGGCCTGGGGCGCGGCACCGGGCGCCCGCACGCCGCTGCTCCGGCAGGCCTTCACGGCGCTGCATGGTGCCGATCACTACGGCTCTGCTGCGGCCTGCATCCGCGAGGTCCGGCGCACGGCCTCGGTGACCCGCGAGCGGCTTTCGGTCGATGCCTCGCGGCTGATCGACGACCTGACGCGGCGGCTGGAGCGCGACACCACCCGATTGCCCACCGAAGGTGAAGGCTACGAGACCGCCGACCGGGCGCTGCGCGCGCTGGCCGCCTTCGCCGGACTGGCCGAGGAGAACATGAACCGCGGTGCCGGCTGGCGCTTCCTCGAAATCGGGCGGCGCGTCGAGCGGGCCGTGACCACCTGCCGCTTTGCCCGCCAGTTCGGCGAGCAGAGCGCCCCGCCCGAATGCCTCGATGTGCTGCTCGACCTGATCGACTCGCAGATCACCTATCGCTCGCGCTATCTCGTCGGGGTCGCCTTCCACCCTGTGATCGACATGGTGCTGTTCGACGAATACAACCCGCGCTCCGTGGCGTTCCAGATTGCCCGGATCGATGCCGAGGTCGCGGCGCTGCCAACGGTGCGCGAGGACGGGTTGATGGAAGCACCCCGCCGCATCTCGCTGAAACTGGCAGCCGATGTCGCCACCGCCCGCACCGATCAGGTCGACCGGGCCTATGTGCTGTCGGTCGAGCAGCGCCTGATGGGGCTGTCGGAGGCTGTTGCCAACCGCTATTTCCTGCAAACCGGGGTGGATGCCACCGTCGGGAAGGCGTGAGGCCGCGTGCTCTACAACATCCGCCACGTCACAACCTACAGCTACAACACGGCCGTGCCGTTTGCGCGCTGCGTGCTGCGCATGTTCCCGCGCGAGGAGCCCGGCCAGCGTGTGCTCTCCCGGCAACTCGTGGTCACGCCGCGCCCGTCCGAGAGCCGTGACGGCATCTGCTTCTTCGGCAACCGGGTCGCATCGCTGACCATCGACCAGCCGCACCGGGCGCTCACGGTCTCGGTCACGTCCCGCGTCGAGGTGTTCCATCCGGCGCTCGCCGGCCTCGATCTGTCCCCGGCATGGGAATCTGTGCGCGAGGAGGCCGCTGCCGGCGCGGGGCTGGAGCCGGAGTCTCCGGTCCACTATCTTTACCAGAGCCGGTTGGTGCCGCTCGATGCCGGTGCCGTCGCCTATGCCGCACAGAGCTTTCCGCCGGGCCGTGCGATGCTGGTCGGCGCGCGTGACCTGATGGGCCGGATCAAGCGTGATTTCGTCTACGATCCCAAGGCCACGGTGGTCTCGACGCCGCTCTCGCAGGCGCTGGAAAACCGCAGGGGCGTCTGCCAGGATTTCGCGCATGTCATGATTGCCGGATTGCGCGGACTTGGCCTGCCGGCAGCCTATGTCAGCGGCTATCTGCGCACCATTCCGCCCCCCGGCCAGAAGCGGCTTGAAGGCGCGGATGCCAGCCATGCCTGGGTTTCGGTCTGGTGCGGCCAGGCCCTCGGTTGGGTCGGGCTCGACCCTACCAACGACCTGTTGGCCGGCAATGACCATGTCATCGTGGCGCGCGGGCGCGATTATGCCGATGTCTCGCCGCTCGACGGCGTGATCATCGGCTCCGGTGGCCAGTCCATCGATGTGAAGGTCGACGTCGAACCGATTGGCTGAGAAGCCCGTCCGTTGATCAGTCCCGCCAGGCGATGCTGGCATCCTTGCCCAGCAGCTTGGCGAGTTGCTTGAGCCGGCTGGCCACGCGGTCGCTGGCCAGCGAGTTCAGGGCGCGCGGCACGGTCAGTACCACCTTCTTGTCGGTGGTGCCGAGCGCCATGCGTGGCAGGATGCCGTTCATTGCGGCAGACAGCAGGAAAGCCACCCGCATCACGCCGCCGAGGATGCGGGCCCGGTCGAGCAGGCGCGGGCCGGTCAACTCGCGCAGGCGCAGAGAGATCCCGTCCTCCTTCAGCCCCGCATAGCGATAGAACACGGCCATCGACAGATAGGCCCGCCCCGGATGATCGAGGCCGATGAAGGCGGCGTGCGCAATGACGTTCAGGCTCTGCTCGCCGCGATAGTCAGGGTGCGCCCGCCAGCCGATGTCGGCCAGCAGGCAGGCCGCATGGCGCAGCCGGCGTTCCTCGGGGCTCTCCTCGATGCCGGCACTGGCGAAAAACGTGTCGACGAAGCCGATCAGGTCGCCCGCATGGGCCGGATCGCGCGAGCGCAGCGTGTTGTAATCCTCGGCGGCGCAGAGCAGCGGATCGAGCGCCCGCTCCGCCGGATCGAGCTGTTCATGCAGCAAACCCTCGCGCACACCCTGCGCCGAAACGACCACAACCCTGGGCTTGCCACGCTTGATCAGATGGTCGAGCACGAGCGCGCCATAGGCCAGCAGCGGCCGGCGAGCCGATGACACCGCCTCGATCTGGTCGAGGATGTCGGCATCCACCCGTTCGACCATGCGCGCGAAGTCGGCCACATCGCGCGCCGGCACGGTGTAGCCATGCATCACGCTGAGCGGATAATTGGCCTGCCGCTGATGCAGCTTGGCGAGCGCGCGCCAGGTGCCGCCCACCGCATAGAAGTTCCGGCCCTTCATCGCCTCGACCTGCGGCAGATGGTCGAGTTCGTCGCGCACGATCTTTTCGGCCGCCTTGAGCGAGCCGCCCGAACGGTCGAGCAGGGCGAGGCCACCGAGCGGCACGCTGACACCGCTGCCGATCGACGCACCGGAGACGCCGATCAGTTCAAGCGAGCCACCGCCAAGGTCACCGACGATGCCGTCTGGTGCCGCAAAGCCGGAAATCACGCCGAGCGCGGAAAGATGCGCTTCCCGGTCGCCGGAGATCAGTTCGATCGGGCGCCCGCAAATGGCTTCAGCCTGCTCGATGAAGGCTGGCCCGTTGCGGGCATAGCGAACCGCCGCCGTGGCAATGACGCGGACATCGCGCACATCCATCGCCTCCCACAGGATCCGGAAGCGCTGCAGCGCTTTCAGCGCCTTCTCGACGGCATCGTTGGCCAATTCGCCCGTGGAGGCGACACCGCGCCCCAGCCCGGCCATTTCCTTCTCGTTGAAGATCGGTGTCGGTGAGCGGGACAGGTGCTCGTAGACGACGAGACGCACCGAGTTCGAGCCGATGTCGATGATGGCAACCGGAGCACCAAGGGCAAGGCGGCCATGGGCCGCGAAACTCTGGGATTCAGCCGCCACGACGGGCGAGGATAAGCGGACTGGAAAGTGCAAGCGATTTACCACGGCCAGACAGACTTGGGTTCGTCATGAAATACTTGTGCGCGTTGAAAGGAGCCTCGCCTTTCGCCGGGACAATGCGTTGCGACGAGCCATCAGGCAAGATGCGCCAGCTCTGTTCGTTGTCGAGAAGATTGGCCATCAGGATCTGGTCGAGGATCTGCTGATGCACGGTGGGGTTCATGATCGGCATCAGCGTCTCGACGCGCCGGTCGAGATTGCGCGGCATCAGGTCGGCCGAGGAGATGTAGAGATGGGCCTTGGCATGGGGCAGGCCGTGCCCGTTGCCGAAGGCATAGATGCGGCCATGCTCGAGGAAGCGCCCGACAATCGATTTGACGCGGATGTTCTGCGACATGCCCTCGACGCCGGGGCGCAGGCAGCAGATGCCGCGCACGATGAAATCGACCTGCACCCCGGCGCAACTGGCCTCATAGAGCGCATCGATGATGACCGGATCGACAAGGCTGTTGCATTTGCCCCAGATCGCGGCCGGCCGGCCCGCCCTGGCATGGGCGATTTCCTCGTGGATATGCGTGAGCAGCCGCTTCTTGGCTGTCATCGGCGAAACAGCCATGACCTCCAGTTCCTGCGGCTCGGCATAGCCGGAGATGAAATTGAAGATGCGGGCCACGTCGCGCCCGATCACCGGATCGGCGGTGAAGAACGACACGTCCGTGTAGACCCTGGCCGTGATCGGGTGATAGTTGCCGGTGCCGACATGGCAGTAGGTGACGAGTTGCGCGCCCTCGCGCCGGACCACCAGCGACAGCTTGGCGTGCGTCTTGAGTTCGAGAAAGCCATAGACGACCTGCACACCGGCGCGCTCGAGATCGCGCGCCCAGCGGATGTTGGCCTCCTCGTCGAAGCGCGCCTTGAGTTCGACCAGCGCCGTGACCGACTTGCCGGCCTCTGCCGCTTCCGCCAGCGCCTTGACGATGGGCGAGTCGGAGGATGTCCGGTAAAGCGTCTGCTTGATCGCAACGACGTTGGGATCGCGCGCCGCCTGCTGGAGATACTGCACCACCACGTCGAAGGATTCGTACGGGTGATGCACCACAATGTCCTTGCGGCGGATCGCGGCAAAACAGTCGCCGCCATGGTCGCGGATGCGCTCCGGAAAGCGCGCCTCGTAGCGTTTGAACTTGAGGGCGGGGCGGTCGACGCCAACCAGTTGCGACAATTCGTTGAGGCCGATCATGCCCTCGATCGCCACCACCTCCTCAGGCTCGACCTTGAGTTCGCGCACGATCATCGAGCGCAGGCGCTCGGGCATCGAGGCCTCGATCTCAAGGCGGATGACCACGCCGCGGCGGCGCTGCTTGATCATGTTCTCGAACATCCGGACGAGGTCTTCGGCCTCCTCCTCGATGTCGAGATCGGTGTCGCGCACCACGCGGAACGAGCCCTGGCCGCGCACCTGATAGCCCGGGAACAGCTTGCCCACGAACAGTTCAATCGTGTGTTCGAGCGTGATGAAGCGGTTGGTGCCGCTGCGGGCAACGTCGGGCAACTCGATGAACCGGTCGAAACGTGACGGAATCCGGATCAAAGCCTTGAGGTCACGACCGTCGCTGGCCCGTGCCAGTTCGAGCGCGATGGTGAAGCCGAGGTTGGGAATGAACGGAAACGGGTGCGCCGGATCGATGGCGAGCGGGGTCAGGACCGGGAAGATGTAGTGCAGGAAATGGTCTTCCAGCCACATCATGTCCTGCCGCGTCACCGCTTTCGGCTCGATGATGATGATGCCGGCATCGGCCAGATCGCGCCTGAGTTCGCTCCAGCGCTGCTGCTGGTCGCCTGTCAGCGACGCGACGGCATCGGCCAGCTTTTCCAGTTGTTCGGCAGGGCTCAGCCCGTCCTCGCTCGGCGTGGTGATGCCGGCCTTGAGCTGTTCGATCAGGCCTGAGACGCGCACCATGAAGAACTCGTCGAGATTGCTCGCCGAGATCGACAGGAACCTGAGCTGTTCAAGCAGGGGGTGATTGCGGTTGGAGGCTTCTTCCATCACCCGGCGATTGAACTGGAGCCAGGACAGCTCGCGATTCATGAAGCGCTTGGGATCACCGGCCCATGCCGGCTTGGGGGCAGGTTTGGCAGTCTTGCCGGGGGCGAGCGCCGCTGGTGGTGTCAGGTCCGGCTGCTTGCCCGCATCCTGCTTGTCGGTTGATGGCGCGCCGGCCTCGTCATTGCTGCTCACGTGCCGCCCCTTGCCGCGTTCTTTTGCCGGTCCGGACCCCTTTGCAACACGTGTGTGACGATCTGACGACATGGCAGCACCTCACTCCGCCGCTGCAAGCTGGTCGGCATGCTCCGAAGCGAGGGCGCGCGTCACCCTGCGGCCACGCTCCAGCGAAGCCCTGTCGATGGCATGCACCACGGCGCGGGCCTGGGCGAAGGAGCGCGGGATCCTGAGCGCCACAGCATCGATCACGCCCGTGTCGACGATCAGTTGCCGGTCGAGGAAGAGCTTGACGAGCACGGCCTTGAGCAGGGCATCGTCCGGTGGCTGGATGCGGACCGACGGCGCGAGCCTGAGCCGCGAGACCAGATCAGGCGTGCGAAGGCCCCAGCCATCGGGCGCGGTCCTTGCGGTCAGGATCACGCCCCCGGCCCGGGCCCGCATCAGGTTGAGCAGGTGGAACAGGGCCGCCTCGTCGTGCGGCCCGCGCTCGCAATCCTCGATCACGAGGGCGCCGCCCGAACTCAGTTCCGGCACGCGCTGCGAGGTCACGGCCGAAGCCGGAACACGCCAGGCATGCGAGCGCCCCGCCCAGATCGCCGCCAGATGGGTCTTGCCCGAGCCTTCCGGTCCGATCAGCACGAGGGCAGGGTCAGCCCAGGCCGGCCAGCTTTCGATCAGCGTGTAGGCATCCTCGTTGGACGGCCCGATCAGGAAATCTTCCGCGCCATAGCTCGGCTCGCCAGCCAGATCGAGCGCCAACTGCGCAGGTCTGGCCCGGCTGGCATTGCGTTGCACTGGCCACGGCTCAGTCATGCCCGACCCCGCCGCCGCCGGACTTTCTGAGGGCTTTGCCGCTGTAGAGCGGGCTGGCGAGATACTGGCCCAGCGCGAACCGGCTGAGCACGCCCATGATCGCCGCCAGCGGAACGGCCAGCAGCAGGCCGAGGAAGCCGAACAGCGAGCCGAAGGCCACCAGCGCGAACATCAGCCAGACCGGATGCAGGCCCACGGCCTCGCCGACGAGCTTGGGCGACAGCACATTGCCCTCGATGAACTGCCCGGAGGCGAAGATCGCAAAGGCCATCAGCGGCATCGTCCAGTCCGGCCAGAACTGCACGGTCGCGACCCCGACGGCGAGCAAGAGCCCGGTGATCGAGCCGATATAGGGGATGAAGCTGAGGAACCCGGAAACCAGCCCGATCAGCACGCCGAAGTTCAGCCCCATGGCCCAGAGCCCGACCGCATAATAGCTGCCAAGCAGGAGGCAGACCATCGACTGGCCGCGCAGGAAGCCGGCGATCGCCGCGTCCATCTCGCCGGCCAGGGCGCGAATGGTGTCGCGCTGGCTCCGGGGCAACCAGCCATCGAGGGTGCTGATCATCCGGTTCCAGTCGATCAGCAGGTAGAACGCCACCACCGGCGTGATCACCAGCAAGGACACGATGCCCATGATGGCTTGCCCGCCGGCCAGCGCCGAGGTGCCCACGCGCGTCGCCCAGGCAGCGGCCTGGCCAGCGAAATCGCCGAACAGCTTCTGCGCATCCTGAAGGCCCGCGCCGGCCACAGAACCCATGCCGAGGCGCTCGAGCAGAGGCGCGCCGCGTTCGCTGACGATGGCCTGCAACTGCGTCAGGTATTGTGGCACGCGCGCGAGGAAAGCCCCGAGTTGCTGCACCAGAACAGGGGCCAGCAGCACCAGCACCAGCACGAACAGCAACACGAAGGTCGACAGGATGCCGATGGTGGCGACCAGCCGGCTCATGCCCATGCGCTCCAGCCGGCTGGCCAGCGGATCGAGCAGGTAGGCCAGCGCCAACCCGGCCACGAAGGGCAGCAGCACATCGGCCAGCACGTAGATCAGCAGCACGACGACGAGAAAGGCGGCCAGCCAGAACCCGAGCTGCTTTTGCAATGTCATCGGATCAACCTGCCATGTGCCGGAGCCAGAAGGCCAGATAGGCCGCTGCCGAGGCCAGCGTCAACGCCGCGATGGACCACATCGACCACTCGAACCAGAAACCGAGCGCAACATCGAAGGCCTTGGCCGCCAGCAGCCCCGCCGCGAAGGCGATCTGCGCGAAGGTGTTGAGCTTGCTGACCAGAAAAGGCCGCATTTCCAGCGGGTTGTCGAGCACCCACGACAGGATCACGCCCGAGACGATCATGATGTCGCGAAACACCACGATGATCGCCAGCCAGGCCGGAATGATGCCGACAATGGCCAGCGCCAGATAGATCGACACCAGCAGTGCCTTGTCGGCCACCGGATCGAGATAGGCGCCAAGCTCGCTGCGCATGTCGAAGCGCCGCGCGATGAAGCCGTCAACCGCATCCGAGACGCCCGCCAGCACAAACAGCCCGAAAGCAGCCTGCCAGTTGCGCTGCACGATCATCATGATCACGGCTGGCACAAGCAGCAGCCTGCCGATGGTGATGAAGTTCGGGATGGTCATGCTGCGAGATTCCGGCGCGTGTTGCGGACAGCAAGGATAGTCACCGAAATCTCGCCTGACGAGAGCATTCGGGCTTGCAGGCCGTTGCGAGGATTTCTATCGCTCTCAAAGGCCGTCCGCGCCTGAATGAACAAGGTTCCGAGCCAATGTCAAAGCCTGATGCCAACGGACTGACCTATGCACAGGCCGGTGTGGATATCGACGCCGGCAATGCCATGGTCGAGGCGATCAAGCCGCTGGTGCGGGCCACGCGGCGCTCTGGCGCGGATTCCGAAATCGGCGGTTTCGGCGGCCTGTTCGACCTGAAGGCCGCCGGCTTTCGCGATCCGATCCTCGTCGCGGCCAATGATGGCGTGGGCACCAAGGTCAAGATCGCCATCGAGACCGGCATGCACAGCACGATCGGCATCGACCTGGTGGCGATGTGCGTCAACGACATCGTGGTGCAGGGGGCCGAGCCCTTGTTCTTCCTCGATTATTTCGCCACCGGCAAGCTCAGGCCCGAGACCGGCGTCGCCATCGTCAAGGGCATCGCCGATGGTTGCCGCCTGGCCGGCTGCGCGCTGATCGGCGGCGAAACGGCCGAGATGCCAGGCCTTTATGCCGAGGACGACTATGATCTGGCCGGGTTCGCCGTCGGCGCTGCCGAGCGCGGCGCGCTTCTGCCGAAGCCGGGCCTGAAGCCTGGCGATGTCATCCTCGGCCTGCCATCCTCTGGCCTGCATTCCAACGGCTATTCGCTGGCCCGCAAGGTCGTGGCGATGTCAGGGCTGGGCTGGCGTGACGAAGCGCCGTTTGCCCCTGGCCTTGCCATGGAAGCGGCGTTCCTGGCGCCAACCCGCATCTATGTGAAGGCGCTGCTCCACGCCATCCGGGCCACAGGCGCGATCAAGGCGCTGGCGCACATCACCGGCGGCGGCTTTCCAGACAACATTCCGCGCGTGCTGCCCGATGGGCTCGGCGCACGGCTCGGTCTGGGCACGGTCGTGCCTCCGCCGATTTTCGGCTGGCTCGCCCGCACCGGCGGCATCACCGAGCGCGAGATGCTGCGCACCTTCAACTGCGGCGTCGGCATGATCGCGGTGGTCGATGCTGCCGAGGCCGATGCAGTGATCGCGGCGCTGGCCGCCTCCGGAACCGAGGCTTTCCGCTTTGGCGAGATCGTGCCTCATGAGGGTGATGAGCGCGTCACCACCGCCGGCAGGCTGGCCCTGTGACGGCGCTGCGGACCGCCATCCTGATCTCGGGCGGCGGCTCCAACATGCTGGCGCTGATCGAGGCGGCGAAGGACCCGGCCTATCCGGCACGCCCTTGCCTCGTGCTGTCGAACAACCCTGATGCTCCCGGTCTTGCCCGCGCCGCAGCGCGCGGCGTGCCGGTCGCGGCGGTCGATCACCGTCCGTTCGGCAAGGACCGTGCTGCCTTCGAGCAGGCGCTCGACATGGTGTTACGCGAACATGGCACCGAGTTCATCGCCCTGGCCGGCTTCATGCGCGTGCTGACGGATGGCTTTGTGGGGCGCTGGCAGGGGCGGGTGGTCAACATCCACCCCTCGCTGCTGCCGCTTTATCGCGGCCTCGACACCCATGCCCGCGCCCTCTCGGCGGGCGATGCGGAACATGGCTGCACGGTGCACTGGGTCGTGCCGGAGCTCGATGCCGGCGAGATCATTGCCCAGTCACGGGTGCCGGTCCTGCCCGGCGATGATGTGGCCAGCCTCGCGGCGCGAGTGCTGGCGGCCGAGCATGCACTCTATCCGCCAGCCTTGGCCAAGGCGATCCGCCAGGCCGGTTGATCCGTCAGACCGGACGGACGAGCTTGCAGCGGTCGATCTGGGCCAGCGCCTTCTCGCGCGTGGTGTCGTTGAACACGCTGGTGTCGCGGAAGGCCTGCACCTCGGCATTGGTCATGGCCTTGACGGTGGCGGTGGCATAGCAGCTACAGGCCGAATGCACGGCCTCGCGCGTGGTCTGCTGCAGGCGCGACTGGCTGATCAGGCAGGCATCGAAAGCGCGAAGCTGGATCTGGTAGCGCGACATGTTCTTGGTCTTGGGATCGGGCTGGGGCAGGGGAGCCGGGCCAGCCGCAGCGAACGCCGCCATCGGGGCCAGCGCCAGCGCACCGGCGAGAGCAAAGGTCATCAGCCGCATTTCCATCATCCTGTTGTCAAAATCATTGAGGCACGTTCCGTTGCAAACACGCGCGTCCGCGTCAAGTCAGCCACAGCCGATCACGCGTGATTTGACCATGCCGGACGCGTCGTTAACCGCGTTGGCAGATGAGCCGGCTTCGATCCCACCCCGCGCTTGAACGCCTCGGCTGTCCCGCTATGGTAAAGAAAGCCTTAAGAGCCGCTGCCCGCCCGCCTTGTCCGGGCGCTTGCTGCGACTCTGCACGCCTGCGGGAGGATCAGCGGTGTTTGCACGACTGGACGATGCCTGCCTTGCCCTGACCAACCGGCTGGCGCGCCATCTGCAGGAAGATCTTGGCCTGACCATGCCCGTCATCCTCAGGCAGGTTGCCACTGCAACCATCGTCGCCACCGTGCTGGCCGTGGTCGCGGCAGCGCTGCTGCGCGGCCCCCTCATCCTCGCGATCACGTTGCTGTTCGGCGTCATCACGGTGGCCGCCTATGGCCGTCTGCTGAAGCGCTACGCCCATGATGCCGAAAAGGACTGGAACTCCGATCTGGCCCGCGACTACATGGTCCGCGCCATTGGCGCGATGGAGGGCCAGCGGCAGATGCGGGAGTTCGGCCTGCTGTTCGCGCTGATCGGCATCGGCTTCAGCTTCGCCATTCTGCAGTTCCGCCGCCTCGATCTGGTCGACTTCACCATGTTCGCGCTGATCCTCAGCACCATGGCCCACATGTATCTGAGTTGTGCCGAGCCGAGGCCTCCGGGCTCGCGCCGCCGCAAGGTCAGGCTGGCCTTGCAGAATTCCGGAGCCTGACCGGGTTCGACGTCACTGCGGGCTTTGCGCTCAACGCGTAACTGCCCTGACCCAGACCTTGTTGTCGTGGAAGGCGGCCCCGCCGAAGGGGGCAACCGCATCGGCCCCTGTCAGCGTGTTGATGCCTTCGCCGGTGGCATGGGCCGCATTGGGGTGGACCGATTCCGCGATCACGACTCCGCGCTGCACACCGTCAAACAGCCTCAAACGGAGCACGACCTCGCCGCGCCCATTGCCGATCATCACCTGAGCGCCTTCGCCAAGGCCCAGCCGTGCCGCGTCATCCGGATGCATCATCAGGCTCGGCGCGCCTTCCCTTGCATGGGAGGTCGGTGTCTCGGTGAAGGTCGAGTTGAGGAAGTTGCGCGCCGGGCTGGTTGCGAGCCGGAACGGGTGGGCCTCGTCAGCCTCCTCGATCACGGCCCAATGGTCCGGCAAGGCCGGCATCTGCTGCCATGGCCCCATCGGGCCATCGTGCTTGTAGGGCACGGTTGGCCAGTCCGGCTTGAAGCGGAACTTGCCGTCCGGCCAGGCGAAGCCATCGGCATAATGCGCGCTGCGGAAAGAGGGCTGCACATCGAGCCAGCGCGCCTCCTCCAGCGCCGCCAGCGTGCCATGGCCTGATGCCTGCAAGGTCCAGTCGATGATCTGGCGCGGAGACATCGAGAACCCCCGGTGCCGGGCACCGACGCGCTCTGCAAGGGCGCTGATCACGTCGTGGTTGCTGCGGCATTCGCCTGGCGGATCGACGAGTTTGGCACCCAGCATCACATGCTGGTGGCCGCCACCCTGATACAGGTCGTCATGCTCCATGAACATGGTGGCTGGCAGCACCACATCGGCCATCAGCGCGGTCTCGGTCATGAACTGCTCATGCACGCAGGTGAACAAGTCCTCGCGCGCAAAGCCCTTTTTCACCAGCCGCTGCTCCGGTGCCACGGACACCGGATTGGTGTTCTGGATCAGCATGGCCGTGACAGGCGCGCCATGGCGCAGCGCCTCGGCATCGCCGGTCAGCACCCGCCCGATCTGCGACTGGTCGAGGTTGCGCACCGTGGGATCGAGCACATCCGTGCCCTCGATCAGCGACTTGTCCCAGCCATAGATCGCGCCATTGTTGTGGAACGCGCCGCCGCCCTCATGCTGCCAGGCCCCGGTGACCGCCGGAATGCACAGCGCCGCATGCATGTTGACGACGCCGTTGCGCTGCCGGGCAAAGCCGTAGCCGAGCCGGAAGAAGCTGTTCTTCACGCTGCCGACCAGACGCGCGAAGGCCTCGATCTCGGCCTCCGTCAAGCCGGTGATGGCGCTGGCCCAGGCCGGATCACGGCTCCTCACATGCGCTTCAAGCTCCGCCGGGGCATCCGTGAAAGCTGCCAGATAGGCCCGGTCCGCCAGACCGTCGCGGAACAGCACATGCATCACCGCGCAGGCCAGTGCCCCATCCGTGCCCGGCCTCAGCACCAGCCCGAGATCGGCCTGCTCGACCGTGGCATTGCGGTAGATGTCGATGGCGACGATCCTGGCACCGTTCTCTTTCCGCGCCTTGATGGCGTGGTGCATGACGTTGACCTGCGTATGCACCGCGTTGGTGCCCCAGATCACCACGCACCCGGCCTTGGACATCTCGCGCGGGTCCACGCCTGCCAGCTTGCCGGTGCCGGCGATGAACCCGGTCCAGGCCATGTTGGTGCAGATGGTGGAATACTGGCCCGAATAACGCTTGGCATGGCGCAGCCGGTGGATGCCGTCGCGCATAACCAGCCCCATCGTGCCGGCATAATAGTAGGGCCAGACGCTTTCAGCCCCGTGCCTCGCCTCGGCGGCGAGAAAAGCCTGTGCTGTCAGGTCCAGCGCCTCGTCCCATGAGATGCGGCTGAACTGGCCCGAGCCCTTCGGCCCGCTGCGCTTCATCGGGTGGAGCACCCTGTCCTTGTGGTGGATGCGCTCGGCATAGCGCGCCACCTTGGCGCAGATCACCCCATCGGTGTAGCTCTGCTCCTTGTGGCCGCGCACACGCCCGATGCTGCGCCCGTCCAGCACCTCCACATCGAGCGAGCATGCCGAAGGGCAGTCATGCGGGCAGACCGACACCTGCCGGGAGATCTTGGCCTGAACATTCATCCCCCATGCATTGCAGGGCCGCGCAGCGCTGGCAAGAGCCCCCGGACCTGGCCTTGCACCTGGCCCGTGGCCGGAGCGGAATGTCGGGACCATGCGAGGGCGCATGCCAGGACGCATGCCAGGACGCATGCAAGGAAGCATGCACGTCGCGCAGCTTGTGCCTCACCGGAATCGGGTATGTGATGATGCATCAGCCACGCCGGAAGAGCCGGGGGCGCGCAACGGGGATGCCAGATGCTGATGCCGAAGGCCGACACGATCCTGACCAACGGCAAGGTTTTCGTGGCTGCCGGTCACGCGCTGGCAGAGGCCGTCGCGCTGTGGAACGGACAGGTTCTGGCCACCGGCTCGGCGGCCGAGATTGACGGGCTGCGCGGCCCGGCGACGCGGATCATCGATCTGGCGGGCCGGCTGGCAACGCCCGGGCTCCATGAGGCCCATCTGCACCTTCTGCCGCTTGGCCTGATGATGGCCGATGTCGACGTCCGCCCCCGTGTCGCCCGCACGCTTGATGCTTTGCTGAACGCGATCAAGGCCAAGGCCGACACGCTGGCACCCGGCGAGTGGGTGCTGGCGCGCGGCTACGACCAGTTTGAACTGGACGTGAAGCGGCATCCGGACCGCTCCGAGCTGGATGCCGTTGCACCGAACAATCCGGTCTATCTGGTGCGCGCCTGCGGCCATGTATCCATCGTCAATTCGAAGGCGCTGGAACTGGCAGGCGTCGACACCAACACGCCGGTGCCGCAGGGCGGGGCCATCGAGCAGGTGCAGGGCCGGCTGACCGGCCTTCTGGCCGAAACCGGCCGCGACCCGATCAAGAAGGTTCTGCCTGCACCCGGCCACAAGATGCTGGTGGCCGCCGTCGAGCGCGCCGCGCGCTATTGCAACAGCTTCGGCATCACCAGTTGCATGGATGCGGCGGTCGGCATGCGCGCGGGCTACGCCGAGATCGTCGCCTATCGCAGCGCCGTCGTTTCCGGGCGCATGCCGATCCGCACCAGCCAGTGCCTGCTGGGCGGCCCCGGCGGCATCGTCGAGCGCTGCCATGCCGAGGGCCTCGTCACCGGCTTCGGTGACGAGCATCTCAAGATCGGCCCGGTCAAGATCTTCACCGATGGCTCGGCCGGCGGCAGGACAGCGGCGATGTTCGCGCCCTATGTCGGCGAGCCGGAAACCAGAGGGCTTTTCCTGCTCAAGGACAGCGAGATGGATGCGCTCACGCTCGACTATCACGCAAAAGGCTATCAGCTTGCGGTCCACGCCATCGGCGATGCGGCCATCGAGCAGACGCTTGCAGCGATGGAAAAGGCGCTCGCCCGCTTCCCCGATCCTGATCGCCGCCACCGCATCGAGCATTGCGGCTTCAACTCGGACAACCAGATGCGCCGCATGCGCAAGGCCGGCATCGAGCCGGTGCCGCAGCCCGTCTTCATCCATGATTTCGGCGATCTGTATGCCTCGGTCCTGGGAGACAAACGCGCTGCCGAGAGCTATCCGCTGCGCACCTGGATCGAACGCGGCTTCCAGCCCGCCGCCTCGTCCGACGCGCAGGTCTGCGATGCCAATCCGTTCCCGAACTTCTACGCGATGCTGACCCGGAAGACCTCGCGCGGCACCATCATCGGCGGC
>JALORF010000042.1 GCA_025459195.1 Beijerinckiaceae bacterium | reverse complement strand
GGCTGTTCCTCGCCATGTGGCTTCTGAGCCTCAGGACCCGCGATGTGGGCGCGGTGGACATTGTCTGGGGGCCTGGCTTTGCGCTGATCGGCTGGCTCGAATGGCTGCGGCTTGCGCCGCAACATGGTTCCACGACGCTGCTCCTGCTGGCCGTCAGCCTCTGGGCGGTACGGCTCGGGGCTCATTTGCTGGCACGGCACAGGCTCTCGACCGGCGAGGATGCGCGCTATGCCGCCATGCGCGCGGCTGATCCGGACCGTTTCTGGTGGAGCAGTCTTTACACGGTCTTCGTGCTGCAGGCGGTGATCCTGTGGGGTCTGGCCCTGCCCATCCATCTGGCGATGGCGACGGCGCAGACCGGCTCGCCGGGCTGGCTCGGCCTTGCAGGGCTTTCGTTGTTCGCAGCCGGATTTGCCCTCGAAACGGTGGCCGACCTGGCCCTGCTCCGGTTGCGCCGCGATCCGGCGCGGCGCGGTGCCCTGCTCACCAGCGGTGTTTTTGCCTGGAGCCGGCACCCGAACTATTTCGGCGAGTGCCTGCTCTGGTTCGGCCTTGGCCTGATGGCATGGGATGCATCAGGCTGGTTCATCGCCATGCTCGGGCCCGTGGCGCTGACGGCGCTGATCCTGAAGGTCTCCGGCATTCCGCTGCTGGAGGAGCATCTGCGGGCAACCCGGCCAGACTTTGCCGCTTACGCGGCGCGCACGTCCGCCTTCATCCCCTGGCCGCCGAAGCGCGGCTGATGCGAAGCGCCTTTTGATCACGCGGCCCGGCAACGCCGGCTGCACCGGCAGGCTCAATCGCCGCCGCAGCCCCCGTCGCCCTCACCGTCACCAAAGCCGATGTCGCCGCCGGCATCGGCGCGGAACAGCATCGCCAGAGCCAGCCAGACGGCAACCGGTGCCACGATCAGGGACCATGTCAGGGTCATCGGGAATCCTTTCGCGGCACGGCGCGATGGCGTGGAGCCATCTCAGAGTCTGAACCGAATCTGGTCGGTCCAGAAGCGTGCGCATCCCGGATGTTTCCGGCATGCGCCTTCGTCAGCGCGGGAACGCTTCTGGCTCCAACAGATCAGAGTCTGAACCGAATCTGGTCGGTCCAGAAGCGTTCAAGCCGGCCAAGCGCATTGTTGAGACGCTCGAAGTCGTCGCCCGAGACGCCGCCGATCTTCTCGACCGTGTTGATGTGCTTGGCATAGACGCCCTTCACGATCTCGTGGACCTCACGGCCCTTCTCGGTCAGGCTGATGCGGACGGCACGGCGATCCACGCGGGAGCGGGCATGGTGCAGATAGCCCATCTCCACCAGCTTCTTGACGTTGTAGGAGACGTTGGAGCCGAGATAGTAGCCGCGGGTGCGCAGTTCGCTCGCGGTCAGTTCCTTGTCGCCAATGTTGTGCAGCAGCAGAGCCTGCACGCTGTTGACGTCGTCGCGGCCCTGACGATCGAATTCATCCTTGATGACATCAAGGAGACGACGGTGAAGGCGCTCGATGAGATTGAGTGACTCAATGTAGAGGGGCGCAACAGGCGCCAGCCCTTCGTCATTCTTCTGCACAACGGCAGCATTGAACTTGCTGATCATAGTAACCCCACACTGTTTGACGCCAGCCAGCGGTTTTTTGTGCCGGTCTGTTTGTATGGGTGACCCTACATGCCTCCGATGAAAACCAGTTTAAATATCAGACTGAACAAGAGATTTACGGGTTTTCGTGAATCGAATCTGAATTGAGAGATCAGTAATCTAAAGCATTCGTGACCGACCTGTTCACCTTGGCGAGGTCGGCCTCAGCTTTCGGACTGGCGGCCGGCAACCCAGTTCAGCACCATGAAGCAGGCGATGCACACCGCAAGGCCCGCAATCGCGAGCAGCGACAATCCGGCCGCGGCAGGAAAGGCGAAGGCCATGACGATGCGGCTGACCGCCGCGATCAGCCAGACCACGGCACCCCAGGGGGCCAGCAGCCACAGGCCCGTGGCGGCCAGAAGGTCGACCACCGAGAAGTAGATCGTGACGGCCTGGAAGGTCGCCGCCCGCGCCTCGAACGGGCGCGTGGCGGACGGATCGACGCCAATGATCGCAGCCCAGGCAAACAGGCCATTGAGCAGCCAGGCCAGCGCCAACAGGCGCCAGAACCAGATGTTGATGTGCTCCCAGTTGACCCGTTGCGCGGCGGGACTGGCGCTGAGGCCGGCCGCCTTGTCCTTCTGGGGGCTGGTGCTCCGGGGGGCCTCGGCCATGGCGTCAGATCACCAGATCATCGGGAAGGGCGGCAAAATAGGCGGCGACCATGGCGCCGTCGACATCGGCAAGGCGGGCGGGTTGCCAGGACGGCTTGTTGTCTTTGTCGATGATGACGGCGCGCACGCCTTCGCGGAAATCGTGGCTGGTGGCGATGCGGCTGACAATGCGGAACTCGGCACGCATGGCCTCGGCGAACGAGAGTGCGCCGCCGGCCTGCATCTGCGCGAGGGCCAGTTTCATGCTGGTCGGGGATTTGGTCGCCATGGCCGACAGGAGTCGCGCCGCGAACGGATTGGCATCCGACAGGACGCCGAGCCGGTCGATGATGTCCTCGACCGTCGCTGCGCTGAAGGCATGGTCGATCAGCGCACGGTTTGCTGACAGCGGCGACGGCGCGGCGGTCTGCTGCGGGGCCGGAGCGGCGCAGGCTGCCAGGGCCGCATCGACATCCTCGCCCTCGACCAGCGCGGCCAGAAGCCCCGCCATGGCCGATGAGGCGATGGCATGGGTGGCAAGCCCGAGAGCCAGCGCATCGGCCTGCCCCACGCGCTCGCCTGTCACCGCCAGCCAGGCCCCGGTCGCGCCCGGCAGGCGCGGCAGGGCATGGGTTGCTCCCACATCGGGGAAAAAGCCGATGCCGACCTCCGGCATGGCGAAGAGATAGCGCTCTCCGGCGACACGGTGGCTGCCATGCAGCGAGACGCCGACGCCGCCGCCCATGACGATGCCGTCGATCAGCGCGACATAGGGCTTGGGGTAGGCCTTGATGCGGGCATTGAGGACGTATTCCTCGCGCCAGAAGCTGCGCGCCTGCGCGATCTGGCCGGCCTTGCCCAGTTCATAGAGATGACGGATGTCGCCGCCGGCGCAGAAGGCCTTTTCGCCGGCCCCCATGACCACGACATGCCGGATGGCGGGGTCATGCTCCCAGGCATCGAGCGCCTTTGCCAGCCCTCTGACCATGCCGAGTGTCAGCGCATTGAGCGCGCGCGGGCGATTCAGCGTGATCACGCCCGCATGGCCGCGCACGTCACACAGGATCTCAGGCTCGGCTGCTGCCTCAAGTTCGGTTGTCGGATCGGTCACGCGCAGTTCAGCCCCGGAACGGTGTTGGTCCTGGCGCTGGTGTCGGGTTTCGGCACGGTGCTGTCAATGCCGGCCATGGCGGCACCCGGTGCGAGGCCCTTGTGAAGCCGGTCTGGCAGCATGGGCGCGTGCATCATACGGACTTGGTTGGAACCATTCTGATGTGCTACCGATCCACACAACACGGGGGTGTTCATGTCGTCACGCGTCATCCGGCCATTCGGCCAGCCACAATCGCGCCGGGAAGCCGGGAGCCCCTCCCCGGTCGACACGAGTGCCCGGCTGGACCTCACGCAGCGCATGCGCCGCAATCGCAAGAGCGAATGGTCGCGGCGGCTGGTGCGCGAAAACCGGCTGACCGTTGATGACCTGATCTGGCCGATCTTCCTGATGGATCGCACAGAGGCGCGCTGGCCGGTCGAGCACATGCCCGGCGTGGATCGCGTCAACATCGACGAGGCCGTGCGCGAGGCCGAGAAGGCTGCCCGTCTCGGCATCCCGGCCATCGCGCCCTTCCCCTATGTCGAGCCGTCCTTGCGTGACGCGACGGCGAGCGAGGCACTGCGTGCCGGCAACCTGATGTGCCGCGCCGTGCGGGCCATCAAGGCCGCCGTGCCGGAAATCGGCATCATCACCGACTCCGCGCTCGATCCTTACACCGATCACGGGCATGACGGGCTGCTCAAGGACGGGGTCATCCTCAACGACCCGACCGTGGGACTGCTCTGCCGTCAGGCCGTGGCGCTGGCCGATGCCGGAGCCGACACGATCTCCCCGTCCGACATGATGGACGGACGGGTCGCGGCCATCCGCAAGGCGCTCGATGAAGCTGGCCATGACGATGTGCAGATCCTGTCCTATGCCGCCAAATACGCCTCGGCCTTCTATGGCCCGTTCCGCGATGCCATCGGCACCAATGCCACGCTGACCGGCGACAAGCGCACCTACCAGATGGACCCGGCCAATGCGGCGGAAGCGCTGCGCGAGGTTGCGCTCGACCTGGAGGAAGGCGCGGACATGGTCATGGTCAAGCCTGGCATGCCGTATCTCGACATCGTGACGCGCGTGAAAGAGACTTTCGGGGTTCCAACCTTCGCCTACCAGGTGTCGGGCGAGTATGCGATGATCATGGCTGCGGCGCGCAATGGCTGGCTGGCCGAAGAGCGCACGATCATGGAAAGCCTGCTCGCCTTCAAGCGGGCCGGAGCGGACGGTGTGCTGACCTATTTCGCGCCGCGTGTCGCGGAATGGCTGAAGCGCTGACAATCCTGGCGCGTTGCCGAAAGAGCCGGTGCGTCATGGCTTGGCCACCATCACCCAGATCGCGGCTATGAGCGGGATCGTGGCAACGACACCAAGGATCATCCACAAGCGCGACAGCCGCCAGTAGGCTTCAGGAATCGTGCCGCTGACGACGAAGGCCCGAGCCTCGCGTGCCTGCTTTGCCTGGATGGGCACGATCAGGCAAAGCCAGATCAGCCCCGAGAGCAGGAACAGCGCCTGCCCGGAGACCATCCAAACGCTGTCGAACAGGCCGATGCCCTGCACCAGCGCTGCGCCATAGCCACCGATCATCACCAACGCGATCCCGAGCAAGGTCCAGAGCCAATCGGCCAGCGTGACGCTGCGCTGGGCATGAGCAATGATGCGCGGATCGCCGCTGAAATCGGCATAGACTTTCCACGACGCCGTGACCGTGACATTGCCGACGAGCAGGATCACGCCGATCAGGTGGAGAAACTTCAGGCTGGCATAGGCTTCGGGCATCAATCGGGCACAGTTCTCGGGCAGGGTTGTGGAACAAGGCGTTCGGGCAGGCCCGCCCGCCGGTCTGGCATGATCCGACCCAACGATGACGGCATGGGCCGCGTCAAGCTGGGAACATGCCGATGGTGCGACGTCCGGTGGCTCGGCAGCGGTCGGGCTCTGCCAGAGAGCGCTGCTGCGGCGAGGCCGGCTGTGGGCTATCAATCGACCATGATCCGCCTCGGCATCGCGATTCTGCTTGTGTTGCTGGCTGCGTGCGGGGACCTTGTCGACGCAGACGAGGCCCGCATCTGCCGCACGACATTGCCCGCGCTCAACGAAGCGGCGCGGCTCGACATCCAGCAGACGCGGCCTGGCCCCTTCCCGTTCTCGCTCCGGATCGACTACCGGGCCATCCGGGCAGATGGCGAGATGCAGGCTCGCTTCGTGATCTGCCGCTTTTCGGCCGAGCGCGGAGCCAGAGGCCAGCGCGACCTGACCGGCATGGCGACCGAGTTTGGACCGATGGCGGATGCCTCGTTCTTCTTCCTGAAGCGGTTCTATCTGGATGCGCCGGCGGCAGGGGCCGCTGATCCTGCCCCGCCGACGGCCCTGGCAGGCCTGCCGGAGGTGCCATCATGGCTGGCCCATGGCAGCCAGCATCTGCTCGTGGCCCTGCCGGGTGCCGCGATCTATGTGCTTCTCGCGGCCGCCTATGCGCTGATCTATGGGCTGGTGGGGCGGATCGTGCTGGTCTTCGGCGAGTTCGCGGCGCTGGGCAGTCTGGCGGGCATCGTTGGCCTCGGCGCCGTTGCCGGCATCGGCATCGAGACGGCACTGGCAGGCGTGCTGGTGGCGCTCGTCATCGGGGTCGCCAGCGCAGCGCTGCATGGGCTTGCCTTGTCGCGCGCGGCGCTGGGCCGGCTGGCCCGCCAGCCCGGACAGCATGTGCTGATCGCCACGGTCGGGGCCGGTATCGCCCTCAGCGAATACCTCCGGCTGACGCAAGGCGCCGACATGCGCTGGCTGCCGCCCTTGCTCAACCAGCCGGTGCCGCTGATGCGGGCGGGCACGTTCGTCACGACCATGACAGCCGTCTCGGCCTTCGCGGCGATGACCGGCCTTGCCGCAACCCTCGGTCTGCTCGCCTACCTGCGCGCCTCGCGCTATGGCCGGGCCTGGCGGGCCGTGTCGGATGATGCCGGCATGGCGGCCCTGTGCGGGGTCAATGAGCGCGCCGTGCTTGACCGGGCGCTGGTCATCGCGGCCGGGCTGGCGGGGCTGGCAGGCATCATCGTCACGGCGCTGTATGGCGGCATGGGCTTTGCCGGCGGGTTCTCCCTGGGGCTGAAGGCGTTGATCGCCGCCATCCTGGGCGGAATAGGCTCGGTCCCTGGCGCGGCGCTCGGCGGCCTGGCCGTCGCCGCCTTCGAGGCGATCTGGTCCGCGACGATGCCCATCGAGGGCCGCGATCTTGTCATCCATGCCGCGCTCGTGGTTGTGCTTGTGTTCAGGCCGGGCGGTCTGTTCGGCTTTGCCGATCTCAGCCCCCGGCGCGTTTGAGGAAACCCGTCATGGCCAATCCCATGCTGACGCTGGCACACATCCAGGCCGCCGCGCGCGCCATAGCCGGGCGGGTGATCCGGACGCCGCTGGTGCATGCGCCGCGCCTGTCCGACCTCACCGGTGCCAGGGTGCATGTCAAATACGAGAACATGCAGGCCACCGCCTCCTTCAAGGAACGGGGCGCGGCCAATCGGCTGTCAAAGCTCAGCGCCGATGAACGGCGGCGCGGCGTCATCGCCATGTCGGCGGGCAACCACGCGCAAGGGCTCGCCTACCATGCCCGTGCCATGGGCATTCCGGCGACCATCGTGATGCCGGAAACGACCCCTTCCGTGAAGATCGAGAACACCCGCGCCCATGGCGCACGGGTGGTGCTGCATGGCGAGACGCTTGCTGAAGCGCAAGTGAAGGTTTCGGAGATCATGGCCGTTGAGGGTCTGGTCCTCGTCCACCCCTACGATGATCTCGCGGTCATCGCAGGACAGGGCACGATCGCGCTCGAAATGCTGGAGGATCAGCCCGATCTCGACATGCTGGTGGTGCCGATGGGCGGCGGCGGGCTGATTGCCGGCATTGCCACCGCCGCCAAGGCGCTGAGGCCGGACATCCGCATCGTCGGGGCCGAGGCCGAACTCTATCCTTCGTTCCACAATGCCATGCATGGCGACACGATGCCGATTGGCGGGCCCACCATCGCGGAGGGCATCGCGGTCAAGAATGTCGGCGCACTGACGCTGCCCATCGCCAGGGCCCTTGTGGAAGGCCCCGTGCTGCTGGGTGAAGAAATGCTGGAACGCGCGATCAACGCCTTTGCGACCTTGCAGCACACCATGGCGGAAGGGGCTGGCGCTGCCGGGCTGGCCGCGATGCTGGCCGAGCCGGCGCGCTTTGCCGGGCGCAAGGTCGGGCTGGTGCTGTGTGGCGGCAACATCGATGCGCGCCTGCTCGCCTCGATCATGGTCAGGGAACTGGAGCGCGATGATCGCATCCTGGCGCTGCGCATCACCACCGCCGACCGCCCCGGAATCCTGGGCCAGATCGCCAGCCGGCTAGGCCAGCTCAAGGCCAACATTCTCGAAGTCTCGCATGGCCGCCTGCTGCTCGATGTGCCTGCCAAGGGCGTGTCCATCGACATCACGGTCGAGACCCGTGGCGCGGACCATGCCCGCGAGATCCTCGCCGCTTTGGCCGAGGACGGGCTGGAGCCACGGCGGCAGAATGCACCGGGCTTTCGGGGCCAGAACCGGGACAAGCCTTGAAAGCCGGCATCCGGCGCATGACATGTCTCTCCGAAAGGATCAACGTCGATGACATCACACCTTCCGGCCCGGTCCGGCTCCTCGGAAGCGCGCGCCGTCAGCCTTGGCCAGCGCACGGCCGGCGTGCTGATGCCGCGTCTGGTCGCCTATGTCGTCGATCTGTTCATCGTCGGCCTCATCAGCCTGATCGTGGCGATGAGCGTCAGCTTCCTGGGCCTGATCACCTTCGGCATCGGCTGGATGCTGTTTCCCATCGTCGGGATCTGCACCGCCATGGCCTATGCGGCGATCACGATCGGCGGGGCTGCCCAGGCAACGATCGGCATGCGCGTCTCCGGCATCCGGGTCGAGCGCGGCGATGGCGGACCGCCCGATGGCATCACGGCGGCGGCCCACTGCCTGCTGTTCTATGTGGCGACCTTCACGGTCGGGCTTTTCTTGCTCACAGTGACAATCGGTCTGCTGCGCCGAGACGGGCGCATGGGCCACGACCTGCTGACAGGGCTGGTGCTGGTCCGCAATTGACGAGTCGCCTCAGCGGCTTAGCGCGCGCTGTTCGACGAAGGCCCAAAGCACTTCAAGATCTGATTCATGGATTTCATGTCCTGAATCATGTGTGCAGAACTGCAGATGGCCTGGCCGTGCGCAGGCTGACCAGAGCAGGCAGGTGCGGCCCGCCTGCGCGAAGGTGGTGCTTGGCAGCGCCGGACAGGCATTGCCGCTGAGCCACACGGCCCAGTCGCGCCGGATGTCGGCCTGCCGGAACAGCCCGCCGCGCAGGGCCCGTCCGCCCATCGGCACCGTGCCATCGCGCGTGCCATGGACATGGACAAGATCGACCGTGCCGCCGGGGCAGGCGTCCGGTGATGGCTCCCAGAACCCGCCCGCCAGCGCACCATGAACGGTGAACAGGTGCGGCTGACGACAGGCACTGTTCCAGACCATCGAAGCGCCCTGGCTGAAGCCTGCGGCCACGAAACGGCGGGCATCGACCGGAAAGCGTGCCTTCACATCGACCACCAGCGCGGCGATGAAGGCAAATTCGTCACGGTGCCTGCCCGGCGCTCCGGGGTAGGACCAGGTATTGCCTTCGCCGTGCGGGGCGATCAGGAGCGCGCCGCGTTTCTCCACAAGGGCCCTGAGCGGCGCGTCCTGCACCACGTATTCGGCGCTCTCGCGCCAGCCATGGAAGAAGACCAGAACGGGCAAGGCGACCTTGCCATCCCAACCGGATGGAGCAAGCGCCAGATAGCGCCCTCCCGCAACAGCACAGCCGGGCGGCACGGAGCAGGACAAGGCGATGCCGGTGCCGACCCGATCGGCACGCGCAGGAGCGACCACGGCCAGCAGCGAGGCCAACAGGATGCATAGCCCGGCAGCGGCCTTGATATGAGGATGTGTCATGGGCTGATCCTGCCCCGCATGGCGGCAGATTGCACCTCACGGCTGCGCGAACGGCAACCGGCCTCAATCCTTGGGGAATTCGAGGCCCATCTCGCGATAGCGGGCCGGGTCATTGCCCCAGTCCTCGCGCACCTTGACGAACAGGAACAGATGCACCTTCGCCTCTGCCGCCTCGGCAATGTCATGACGGGCTGACTGGCCGATGGCCTTGATGGTCGCGCCATTCTTGCCAAGCACGATCTTGCGCTGGCTTTCGCGCTCGACAAAAATCGTCTGCTCGATGCGGACCGAGCCATCCGGCTTCTGCACCCAGCTTTCGGTCTCCACCGTCGAGCGATAGGGCAACTCGTCGTGCAGCCGCTCATACAGTTTCTCGCGGGTGATTTCGGCGGCGAGAAAGCGCAGCGGCGCATCCGACATCTGGTCTTCCGGATAGAGCCAAGGGCCTGCCGGCACGCGCTGGGCCAGCCAGTCGAGCATGGCCCTCACGCCCGATCCCGACAGGGCCGAGATCATGAAGGTCGTCTCGAAACGGGCCTTCTCGTTGAGGCCAGTGCTGATGCCAAGCAGCGCTTCCTTGTCCTTGAGCGTGTCGACCTTGTTGAGCACGAGGAATTTCGGCTGCGGAATCTCGGCAAGGCGCGCCAGCAATTCCAGCGTTTCGGCATCGCGGTGCTTGCCGACATCGATCAGCACGCCAACAAGATCGGCATCGGTCGCTCCGCCCCAGGCCGATGTGACCATGGCCCGGTCCAGCCTGCGCTTGGGCCGGAAGATGCCGGGCGTGTCGACGAAGACGATCTGGGACGAGCCGGCCATGGCAATGCCGCGCACCTGGGTGCGGGTGGTCTGCACCTTGCGCGAGACGATGGAGACCTTGGCGCCGACAAGCTGGTTCAGCAGCGTCGACTTGCCGGCATTGGGGGCACCGATCAGCGCCACGAAGCCGGCGCGCATGCCTTCGCGCGATTCCATGCGCCCCGAAGGCAGCGGTTCGTTCCCGTCACTCAAGCCCGACTTCTCCTTCGCGCCACAAACCTTCGCGGCGGAGGAAATTCTCCGCTGCAACCTGCTCGGCCAGGCGCTTGGAGCGCCCTTCGCCGAGCCCGTCCGCCAGCCCGTGGACATGGGCGGCGACCTTGAACACCGGCGCATGATCAGGCCCGGAACGGCCGACCTCGATGTAATTCGGCGTTGGCAGGCCCTGGCCCTGCGCCCATTCCTGCAAAGCCGTCTTGGCATCGCGCGGAGGACGCGAGGTCTGGCGCAGCCTGTCCCCGAGTGCCGCTTCCAGCGCCTGCCGCGCGGCGGCATAGCCACCGTCAAGGAAGATCGCGCCGACAATCGACTCGAACGCATCGGCGAGGATCGCCTTGTTCTTGCGTGCGCCAGAAGCCGCTTCGCCGTCGCCAACCTTCAGATACGGCCCGATGGCCCAGGCCAGCGCCATCTCGGCGCAGGTTTCCTTGCGCACCAGATCGGCGAGGCGACGTGACAGCTCGCCCTCTTCGGCGGCCGGATAGGTGTTGAACAGCAATTCCGCCACGCAGATGCCGAGCACCCGGTCACCGAGAAACTCGAGGCGCTGGTAGCTGCCGGTGCGCTTGGCGTCGGCGGGTGCCGCGCTCATGTGGGTCAGTGCGTGTTCAAGCAGCTTGCGGTTGGCAAAGACATGGCCCAGACGCGCTTCGAGATCTGCCAGATCGGGTTTCGGGCGTGCAGGCATCGCCGTTACTTGATGGACTGGAACAGGCGGTTCCAGCGCACGCTCACAGGCCAGCGCCAGATCTGCCAGGCAGCCTCGCCTTCCTCGATCGAGAAGAAGATGATCTCGGCCCGGCCGACGAAATTCTCGAACGGCACCGGGCCGACCGATTGCTCGTCGCGGCTGTCGGTGGAGTTGTCGCGGTTGTCGCCCATCATGAAATAGTGACCGGCCGGCACGGTGTAGACGCGTGTGTTGTCCCAGTAGCCGCGGTCGCCATCGCGCTCGATGATGACGTGGCTGACGCCGCCGGGCAGCGTCTCGCGATACTGCGCCACCTTCTGGGGACGACCCCAGGCGTCGGCAGTTTCGAAATCGGCGATGCGCTCGCGCTTCACGGCGGTGTTGTTGATGTGGACCACGCCATCGATCACCTGGATGCGATCACCCGGCATGCCGATGACACGCTTGATGTAATCGGTCGCGTTGTCCTTCGGCAGCTTGAACACGGCGATGTCGCCGCGCTTCGGCTCGGAGGCCCAGACGCGGCCAGCGAACAGATCAGGGCTGAACGGCACGGAATGCTTCGAATAGCCGTAGGTATATTTCGAGACGAACAGGTAATCGCCCACCAGCAGCGTCGGGATCAGCGAGCCGGACGGGATGTTGAAGGGCTGGAACAGGAAGGTGCGGATGACCAGCGCGATCAGCAGCGCCTGGACGATGACCTTCACGGTCTCCATCAGGCCGCCTTCGTCCTTCTTCTTGCCTTGCAACTTGGCTTCGTCGCTCACGCGCGCCTCGAACGTCGGAGTATGGATCGGAGCACGCGGTCTAGCCGATCCCGGCCACAGGGGCAATGCGCAGCGGCGGTGCAGCGGCGAGATGCCCCCTTGACCGGGCGGCAGCGCAAGGTTCACCTCGCGGCATGACGGATGCCGCCCCCATGCTGACCTTTGCCGGGTTTCCCGAGCCAACGATCCGGCTGGCGATCTTCCTTGCCGTGTTCGGCGCGATGGCCATCTGGGAGTTCCGCGATCCATGGCGTGAGGCGAAACAGGGGCGTGCCGTGCGCTGGCCGGCCAATCTCGGCATCTTTGCCCTCGATATCGCGGTGGTGCGGTTGCTGTTTCCGGCGTCCGCCGTGGGGGCTGCGCTGTGGGCACAAGGCAACGGGGTGGGTCTGCTGCCCTGGGTTGGCCTGCATGCGGGGCTGCCCCCGGCCCTGTTCGCAGTGATCGCCGGGGTGATCGGCTTTATCCTGCTCGATCTCCTGGTCTATGCGCAGCACGTCGTGTTTCACAAGGTGCCGGTGCTGTGGCGGCTGCACCGCATGCACCATGCCGACACCGAACTTGATGTGACCTCGGGGTTCCGCTTCCATCCCATCGAGATCGTGCTGTCGCTCGGCCTGAAGATCGCGGCCATCGTGCTGCTTGGCGTGCCGCCGCTGGCGGTGCTGATCTTCGAGATCGTGCTCAATGGCATGGCGCTCTACAACCATTCGAACGTGCGCCTGCCAGAGCGCATCGAGCGTGTCTTGCGCTGGTTCGTGGTGACGCCGGAGATGCACATCATCCACCATTCGACCGCCCAGCGCGAGACCGACTCGAATTACGGCTTCAATCTCGCGCTGTGGGACCGGCTGTTCGGCACCTATTCCCATCGCCCCGCCGCCGGCTATGACGGCATGGTGGTGGGCCTCGACCAGTTCCGCGACCGTTCCGAGCAGCGTCTCGACAAACTGGTGACGCAACCCTTCCGCGAAGGCTGAGGCGCGCTGGCCGCTCACCATCGCGGCACGGCACCCTTCCCCGCCTTCGCCAAACATGGCACACCGCAACGGTGAGCAAGAAGCCCTACCCCAGCAAGCACGACATCATCCGTTTCATCGCCGCAGAGCGCGAAGCTGGCCGCGAGGTCGGCAAGCGCGAGATCGCGCGCGCCTTCACCTTGCCGCAAGGCGGGCGGGTCTGGCTGAAGCAGTTGCTGCGAGAGATCGAGGCCGAGCGGCCAAGCGGGCGCGAGGCTGCGCTGGATGACGGCATGCCGTCCGTGATGCTGCTCGACATCACCGGGCGCGACCGCGACGGCGAACTCGTCGCGGTGCCCGCCGAGTGGGACCAGCGCCATGGTGCAGTGCCGTCGATCACCGTCACAGTGCCGCGCAGGGCCCTGCCCGGCACGCCGATCCCCGGCGTTGGCGAGCGTGTGCTGGCACGGCTGCATGCGCGCGGAGACAATCACTTCGAGGCCCGCGCGCTGAAGATCATCGCCCGCGAGCGGCCAACCGTGATTGGCGTGTTCAGGGCCTATCCCGATGGTGGCGGCAGGGTCGAGGCCGTCGACAAGAAGGCCCGCGGCAAGGAGTTGCTGATCCAGCGCGGTGACGAGGGCGGCGCGGTCGATGGCGATCTGGTTTCGGTGACGCTGGCCAAGAGTTCGGCCCGTGCCGGCCTCGGGCTGATGCGCGGCCGCGTCAAGGAACGGCTCGGGTCGGTCAAGTCCGAGCGCGCCGTCAGCCTGATCGCGATCCATGCGCACAACATCCCGCAGGAGTTCAGCGCCGCCGCCCTCGCCGAGGCAGAAGCCGTTGAGCCCGCCGGCCCGAAAGGCCGCGAGGACTGGCGCGCGCTACCGCTGCTGACCATCGATCCGGCGGATGCCAAGGATCACGACGACGCGGTGCATGCGGCACCGGACGAGGACGCGAACAATCCGGGCGGCTTCATGCTCACCGTGGCGATTGCCGACGTGGCGGCTTATGTGCATCCGGGATCGGCGCTGGACCGCGAGGCGCTGGAGCGCGGCAACTCGGTGTATTTTCCCGATCGCGTGGTGCCGATGCTGCCCGAGCGCATCTCGAACGACCTGTGCTCGCTGCGCGCCAACGAGGACCGGCCGGCCCTTGCCGTTCGGATTACGCTGGCGGCCGACGGGCGCAAGCTCCGGCACAGCTTCCACCGCATCCTGATGCGCTCGGTGGCGAAGCTCTCCTACCAGCAGGCGCAAGCCGCCATCGACGGGCAGGCGGATGCGATCACCGCACCCTTGCTGGAGCCGGTGCTGCGTCCGCTCTGGGCCGCCTACGGCGCGCTCAAGACAGCGCGTGATGAACGCCAGCCGCTCGAACTCGACCTGCCGGAGCGCAAGCTGGTGCTGGATGCGGAGGGGCGCGTGCTGCGCGTCACCATTCCCGAGCGGCTCGATGCGCACCGGCTGATCGAGGAGTGCATGATCCTCGCCAATGTCTGCGCTGCCGAAAGCCTCGAGCGGGCTTTGTCGGGGCTGATGTACCGGGTCCATGACGAGCCGAGCATCGAGAAGATGCGCGGGCTGTCGGAGGTGCTGGCTTCGATTGGCCAGAAGCTGCCGAAGGCGGGGGCGTTGCAGCCGACGCTGTTCAACCGCATCCTTGGCAGCGTCAAGGGCACCGAGCACGAGACCTTCATCAACGAGGTGGTGCTGCGCAGCCAGGCACAGGCCCTCTATTCGCCGGAAAATCTCGGGCATTTCGGGCTGAACCTGCGCAAATATGCCCACTTCACCTCGCCGATCCGGCGCTATGCCGACCTGATCGTGCATCGGGCGCTGATCACCCATCTCAACCTTGGCAAGGATGGATTGCCGCCAGACCTGCCGCGCAAGGAGCTGGTCAGGATCGGCGAGGCGATTTCCGCCGCCGAACGCCGGGCCATGGCCGCCGAGCGGGAAACAGTCGACCGGCTGGTGGCGCATTTCCTGGCAGACCAGATTGGTGCCAGCTTCGAGGGGCGCATCGCCGGCGTGACGCGATCAGGCCTGTTCGTGAAGCTGAACGACACGGGCGCGGACGGCTTCGTGCCGGCCGCCACGATCGGGGCCGATTACTACGCCTATGACGAGGCCAGCCATTCCCTGACCGGCACCCGCCATGGCGAGAGCTTCAGGCTGGGCGATGTCATCACCGTCAAGCTGGTCGAGGCAGCACCCGTGGCCGGGGCGCTGCGCTTCGAGATCGTGTCACAGGGCCGCAAGGCGAAACCCTTGCGTTCCGCCGGCGAGGGGTCCAAACCGATGGCGCGCGCGGGCCGTCCCGGCAAGGGCCCCTTCCCCGGCGCGCGCGCTGGCAGGAGGCGCTGACCATGCCTTACGACATCACCACCTCGCGCATGTCGCCCGGCCCGCGCGAGGCCTGGCCGGCGATCCGCCGTGGCTTCGGTTGCACCTGCCCGGCCTGCGGCAAGGGGCGCATGTTCGGGCGCTATCTCAAGGTCAATCCCGTCTGCGAGGCCTGCGGCGAGGAGATGTTCCACGAGGAGGCGCATGATTTCCCGCCCTACATCACCATCTCCATCGTCGCCCATGTGGTGCTGCTGGGCGTGGTTCTGGCCGAACAGCACGGCAACTGGCCCATGTGGCTGCACATGGCGATCTGGCCGGTCCTGACCATCATCCTTGCGCTGGCGCTGATGCAGCCGGTCAAGGGCGCGGTCGTCGGCTACCAGTGGGCGCGGCGCATGCATGGCTTCGGTGGCGATGACGAGGTCATCCTCGGCAAGGGCGAGCCGCAGGCACGTTCCCGCGACCGGACCATGTGAAGGGCCGGACATGAGTGCATCAGACAAGGCCGACAATCCCGGTGCCGACGACTATGCGCAGCGGCTGACCGCCGATGCGCGCGAACGCCGCTGGCCGAATGTCCGGCCCCGTGACGCCGCGACGCTGATCATCATCGACCGGACCGGCCCTGTGCCGAAGGTGCTGATGGGCCGCCGGCATCCGCGCCATACCTTCATGCCGGGCATGTTCGTCTTTCCGGGCGGGCGGATCGAGGACGGTGACCGGCGCATGAATGTCACCGGCTCGCTCGCCGAAACCTGCGAGACGCGCCTGATGGCCCGCGTCCAGCGCCCGACCATGAGCCGCGCCCGCGCGCTGGCCCTGGCCGCCATCCGCGAGACCTTCGAGGAGACAGGCCTGCTGTTCGGCTCGCGCGAGTTCGGCACGCCTGACAATCCGCCGCCGGGCGTCTGGAGCGATTTCGCTGCACACGGCGTCTATCCCGACCTTGAAGCCCTGACCTTCATTGCCCGCGCCATCACGCCGCCACGGCGGCCGAAGCGCTTTGATGCCCGCTTCTTTGCCATCGACCATGCGAGCCTGGCGCACCGCATCGAGGGCGTGGTCGGCCCGACTTCGGAGCTTGATCAACTGGCCTGGGTGACCTTCGAGGAAACCAAGGCCTTCGCCTTGCCCGCCGTGACCCGCGTCGTGCTGGATGAACTGGCGGACCGGATCGCGCGCGGTTTTGCACCCTGGCTGCCGGTTCCGTTCTACTATGAGAAGAACCGCGCCTGGGTTCGCGAGGAACTGTGAGCCGCGCCAGGGCAGCACGGGCCGCGCCATGACCACAGCCCCGCGCGAGATTGATGCCATGCCGGCACGCGACCGCCATTTCGGCATCGCAGCGGCCATTCTTCTGGTCGCCCTCGTCGGCGTCGGGCTCAGCCTGACGATCCCGCTGCTGTCGCTGGAGATGGAGCGCATGGGCGTGTCCGGGACCGGCATCGGCATCAACACCGCGATCGCCGGACTGGCCGGCATCCTCGCCGTCCCATTCGTGCCAAGGCTTGCGGCCCGGATCGGCATGGGGCGCATGCTGGCCCTGTCCATCGGCACCGTGCTGGTGTGCCTCGTCCTGTTCAAGGCCGTGTTCCAGTTCTGGGCCTGGTTCCCGATCCGCTTCGTGTTCAGCGCAGCGCTCGGCGCGCTGTTCGTCCTGTCGGAATACTGGATTTCGGCACTCGCTCCGCCGGCCAGACGCGGCATGGTGATGGGCATCTATGCCACCGTGCTGGCGCTTGGCTTCGCGGCCGGGCCAGGCATCCTGGCCCTGGTCGGCACCAGCGGCTGGCCGCCCTATCTGGCCGGGGCCGGCCTGCTCTCGCTCGCCGCCATCCCGCTGGTGCTGGCGCGACGCAACCTGCCGGGCCTTCACGATGCGCCGCCGCGCCCGTTCCGGGTCTACCTCTTTGCCCTGCCCACCGCCACCATGGCGGGCATGGTGTTCGGCGCGGTCGAGACAGGCGGCTTCGCGCTGCTGCCGGTCTACGGGCTCAGGATCGGCTTCGATGCCGAACAGGCTGCGCTTCTGGTCACGACACTGGCGCTGGGCAATGTGCTGATGCAGCTTCCCATCGGGCTTCTGGCCGACCGGATGAACAAAGGCCTGCTGCTGGTCATCATCGCTGGTCTGGGCTGTGCGGGTGCCGCAGCCCTGCCGCTGCTGGCAACAACAGGCCTGCCCTTTCAGGCTCTGCTGTTCATCTGGGGTGGCATTGTCGGCGGGCTCTACACGGTTGGCCTGTCACATCTGGCCGCGCGCTTCGAAGGGCCTGATCTGGCCGGGGCCAATGCCGCCTTCGTCGTGCTCTACAATGTCGGGCTGACGGTTGGTCCGCCGTTCGTCGGTGTGGCCATGGACTACAGCAACCCGCACGGCTTCGCCTATGCGCTCTCTGCGCTGTTCGTGCTGCTCATCGCGGGCGGCATCGCAGGCGCGCTGCGGCGACCGGCCCGGATGCACTGACCGGCCTGCGATCAGCCGCCGGGTTTGCGTGAGCGGAAGCCTGCCCCGCCTTTTCCAGCACCCTTTGCCGGCCCTTTGCCGGGGCCTTTGTCAGGGCCCTTGCCGAAGGGCGGCTTGGAGAACGGCTTTTTGGCAAAGGGTTTCTTGCCATAGCCTTCCTTGGCATAGCCTTCCCTGCCCTGCGGATCGGCGGAGGCACCCTGCCTGTCCGGCAGGCCCTTGCGCTCATAGGGCTTGACGCCGCGCCGCGGCTCGAAAGCCCCTTCGCGGGCCGGGCGCTCATCGCTGCGCGGCGCATCGTCACGCGGGCCGGCACGGTCGGCATCGAAGCGCTTTTTCGCGCCGGCATA
>JALORF010000041.1 GCA_025459195.1 Beijerinckiaceae bacterium | reverse complement strand
TCCTCGGCGACACCCGACAAGCCGTATTCGTTCGAAGGCGTGAACGCCGAGAACATCGGCATGGTGGGCTACCTGATCGAGCGTCATCTCGCCAACGCCTTGCCCCGGCATCTATCCTTTGCGGGTCTGTTGACCCAGATCCGCGTCGATCGGGACGACCCGGCGTTCCTGCGCCCCAGCTACCCGGTCGGCCCGCGCTATGGCGAGGCCGAGGCACGCGCCCTTGGTGCCGAGCGCGGATGGCGCGTGGCGCAACAGACGGATGGCTGGCGGCGGGTCGTGGCGGCACCGGCTCCGCGGGAAATTCTGGAAGCGCGCATCGTGCGGCTGCTCCTCGAGCGCGAGGTCATCGTCATCTGCACTGGCGGCGGGGGCGTGGCGGTGACGGAGCAGGAGGATGGCGCTTTCCTCGGCGTCGAGGCCGTGGTCGAAAACGACGCTGCCAGCTCGCTTCTGGCACGCCAGATCGAGGCCGACTGGCTGCTTCTGCTCACCGATGTCGATGGCGTCCATGAGGACTGGGGCGGCGGCCGGTCACGCCGGATCGACCGCGCTACCGCCGCCGAACTTGCCGCCCGGCCGATTCCGCAGGCACGCATGCGGGCCAAGGTCGAGGCGGCCTGCGCCTTCGTCAACGAGACGGGGCGACGCGCGGCCATCGGACGTCTGGCCGACGCCGAGGCCATGCTGAGGTCAGCCGCAGGGACCATCGTCTTGGCGAGCCTGCACTCATGACGGCGTGAAGCGGGCCGCGATGAGCAGCCCCGGAACGCCGCTGACCGGATCGACCCAGGCAGCAAGCCCGGCACCGCCTCGCACTCCCGCTCATGCCCACGAGCAGCCTGACAGCGCGCACCGACCAGAGGCGCAGCAGATGCGCCTGGCAGGTCATGGCTCCGCTGCAAAGGTCGGAATGCGCCCGATCTCCGTGTTCGGTTGCGTCGTCAGTTGATTGTCGATCTCGACCTCGGTCGGGGAGCCGCCGGGGCGTTCCAGTTGCTCGCGTCCCGTCTCCAGCGCGAAGAATGTCGCATCGTTCAGTTGATCAGGCGCTTCATCCGAGCAAGATCGTTGATCAGGAGATCGCCGTGCCGCTGGCCAATCTGGATGACGCCGCGGCGCTCCAGATCACTCATCACCCGGCAGACCGTTTCGAGCGACAGGCCAAGATAGTCGCCCATTTCGCCGCGCGTCAGGGGAATGTGGATGGCGATGGAGCCGTTCCGGCACTCCGGCCGGCGGATGCACGCTGCCGACCCGGCGAGCCGGATCAGGAGCGAACAGACGCGTTCCTGCGCTGCCATCCGGCCAACCGTGAGAAGATGGTCGTGTGCGGCACATAACTGGCCCTGCAACTGCCGCACGATCAACGCGCCCAGTTCGGGCTGACGCTCCAGTTCGGCCGTGCCCAGCACGTCGAAAGTGGTGGCAACAAGAGCGACGCCGGTCGCCGTGTAGGCGCCACCCGCCGAAAGACCGCAGACATTGCCCGGCAGCAGCAGTTCGACCAGTTGCCGCCGGCCATCCTCGAGGAACTGCTCGAGCGCCACGGCACCTTCCGTGATGCGGAAAAGATAATGTGCAGCGTCACCCTGGCGAAACAACGTCTCGCGCTTGCCGCGCTGCTTGCGCACAACGCCCGGCTCGCCATCCGGCGATCCGGCACGGGAGACCGCGCGTGGCCAAGTTTGTGGATGGGCGAGAGCAGGCGCAGCGTGGGACGGCGGACTCATCTCATGCACTCCGCTGGGGGGCGACGGGGCAGTTCGATGACCCAATTAGCGTTCTCTAAATGTGACCAAAATGGGCCCGCTGCGCCCCTCCTCGCGCTGCCCATTGCGATGGATCAAAAGCCGCGTGCTCAGACGGCCGTGTCGTCTGGACTGCCGCGTCGAAGAGGGGCCCGGGCCGCATGCCCGCCCGGTGGTGCATCACGGGACGCCTAGGCCGCACGGGCAGGGCAGGTCGAGATACCCAGCATCGAATAGAGCGGGCAGGTCCCGAACAGCGCCGTCAACACAGGCACGACACCGATCCATCCGGCCCAGTTCCAGCCCGTGCCGGGCTGCACATAGCCAAGCGCAAACGCGATCAGCGCGACGCCGAGAAGCGCGCGCAGGATGCGGTCGATCAGTCCGACATTCGTGGTCATGGCTGTCCTCCGTGGTAGCGGCCGCGATCGGCCCCGGAATTGAGCCTAGGGCCGACTGGACCCGCAAACGCTGATCAGGATCAGAGCACCTGCCCTTCGGCCGCCAGGGTCAGGAACACTTCCACCTCGCCAGCGTCGAACCTTCCGTCGCGGCGCGCGAAGCCGAAGTGCCGCCCCATGCTCAGCATGGCGTCATTCTCGGCCATCTCCACGGCCCAGATCTCGCGATAGCCTTCGGCGCGGGCGAAGGCGATCAGCCGCTCCATCAGCGCGTATCCGAGGCCGCGGCCCTGCCAGTCGCTGCGCACGATGATGGCGTGTTCGGCCCGCGCGTGATCGGCGTCGCCATGCAGGCGCGCCACCCCGAGAATGTCGCCGCTCGCCGGCTCCACGGCCACGAATGCCATCTCGCGGGCGTAGTCGATCTGCGCCAGACGGGCAATCAGTCTGGGGTCCGGCTCCTTCATCGCCGACAAAAAGCGCAGGCGCAGATCGCGCTCGCTGCATTGCCTGAGCATCGCCATCACGCCGTCCGCATCGCTGGGCCTGATCGGCCGCAGCTGCAGGCGCGCGCCATCCGCAAGGTTGACCTCGCTCTCGAGCGTCACAGGGTAGGGCCGCACCGCGAAGCGCCGGTCCGCGGCCTCGCCGGCCGGGCGCGGCGCGACCTGCACCCGGAGATCGAGCGCCAGCGCGTCGTTTTCGTCGGCGAGCACCGGGTTGAGGTCGAGCCCGACGATCTCCGGGTTGTCCTCGATCAGGCGCGACACCCGAACGAGCAACTCCGCGAGTTTGCCCTGGTGGACGGCGGGCACGGTCCTGTAGCCGGCGAGCAGGCGCGCGACGCGCGTGCGTGCCACCATGTTCCGCGCTTGCGTTTGGCTGATCGGAAGCAGCTCCATCGCCTTGTCGTCGATCACCTCGACCGCCGTTCCGCCGTGGCCGAACAGGATGACTGGCCCGAAGGTCGGATCGACCGCAACGCCAACGATCAGCTCGCGCGCATGCGGACGGCTGATCATCGGCTGGATGGTCACGCCGTCGAGCCTGGCGTCGGGCCGAAGAGTCGCGGCGCGGGCCAGGATGTCGCGCGCTGCCAGCTCGACCGCGTCCTCGCTCTTCAGCCCGAGGCGCACGCCATCGACATCGGATTTGTGGACGATGTCGCGCGACTGGATCTTGACCACGCAGGCCGCGCCGTCTGCGAGAAAGGGGGCCGCCGCGGCCCGCGCCTCGGCAGGGCTGGCCGCTGCCGCGACGGGCGTGCTGGCAATGCCGTAGGCGCTCACCAGATCCTGCGCTTCGAGCGGCGACAGCCAGGAGCGCCCGTCGCGCAAGGCGGCGGCGATGGCAGCAGCGGCCTTGGAGCGGTCGGGCACGATGCGCGGTGGATCGACCGGAATCGCCGCGACGAGCGAATCGGCGATCCCCCGGCAATGCACAAGGTCCATGATCGCGCGGACCGCATCGCTTTCGCTCTCGAACGACGCGATGCCCGCCGCCTCGAAGCGGCGATGCAGCGAGCTGTCGGCACCAAGCCAGACGGCGAACAAAGGCTTGCGCGCCTTCTGACCTGCGTCTGCGAATGCCCTGATCACGGCGTCTGCCGCCGCGCTTCCTGGCGCGACGGCGGTCGGGCAATTGAGCGCGAGCACGGCGTCGATGCCCGGGTCGGCCATCAGGTGTTCCAGTGCCCGCGCGTAGCGCTCGGGCGGAGCATCGCCGATGATGTCGACCGGATTGGCGCGCGACCAGGTTGGCGGCAGGAACGCGTCAAGTGCCGTTATCGTGGCCGGCGCGAGGGCGGCGAGCGTGCCAGCGAGGTCCTCCAGCCGGTCGACCGCCAGCACACCGAGGCCGCCGCCATTGGTCAGGACGGCGATCCGCGCGCCGGCGAAGGTTGGCCGCACGGCGAGCGTGCGTGCGGTGGCGAACAGCTCGTCGAGGTCGAAGACGCGCAGCGCACCCGCGCGCCGCAGCGCCGCGTCATAAACCGCATCCGACCCTGCCAGCGCTCCGGTGTGGGTCGCGGCGGCGCGGGCACCGGCGGCATGACGGCCGGCCTTGATGGCGATCAGCGGCTTGACCCGCGCAGCCTTCCGCGCCGCCGACATGAACTTCCGCGCGTCCTTGACGTCCTCCAGATAAAGCAGGATCGCGGTCGTCGCAGCGTCCTCGGCGAACCAGTCGAGGCAGTCGGCCGCATCGACGTCGAGCGCGTCGCCGATGGACACGATGCCGGAGAAGCCGACCCCGCGCCCGGCGGCCCACTCGACCATGCCGGCGGCGATCGCGCCCGACTGGGAGATCAGGGCGAGCGGCCCGGGCTGCGGCATCCGCGCCGCAAAGCTCGCGTTGAGCCTGGCCCGCGGGCTCAGCAGCCCGAGGCAATTCGGGCCGAGCAACCGCAGGCCGGACGTGCGGGCGATGGCATGCACATCTTCCGCGACCGAGCCCGGCCCGCCACCCAGTCCCGCCGTCAGGATGATCGCCGCCTTCGCCTGCGCCGAGACCGCATCATGGATCACGGACTCGACAGCCTGCGGGGGCGCGACGATGATTGCCAGATCTGTCGGAGCATCGAGCCGGGTCAGGGACGGGGCGCACGCGACGCCGTCCACCGCGTCGTATCCGGGATTGACCGCATCAAGGCGTCCACCGTAGCCGCCGCTGCGGAGAGCCTTCAGCACCAGCCCGCCCAGTGAACCAGCGCGCGGGCTCGCGCCCACAACAGCGACGCTCGCCGGATTGAACAGCTTGTCGAGACGATACGTGCCCATGAGGGTCCGGCGAAAGGTTCCAGGATTCGGGACGTCCGGGTCAGTGCGACATCATCACCGGGACGGACAGCGCGCCGAGCATATCACGCGTGACGCCGCCGAAAAGCCACTCGCCGGTCCGCGAATGGCTGTAGCCGCCCATCACGATCAGTTCGGCCCCCTGGAAGCGGGCTTCGTCGAGCAGCACACTGGCGACGAGCCTGCCGCCAGTGGGCACATTCTTCACCTCGACTGCGATGTCGTGGCGGGCAAGATGGCGCGCCATGTCGTCGCCCGGATTCGGCTCGAGGATGTCCCACTCACTCGCGACGACGACCACGCCGACCTGCTCCGCGGCCGCCAGGAGCGGCAAGGCGTCATGGATCGCGCGGCTGGCCTCGCGGGTGGGGCTCCAGGCCACCATGATCCTGCGCGGTTGCCCTCGCAGCGCGCACGTCTCCGGCACCAGGATGGAAGGACGTCCGGCGTTGAACAGCACCGCCTCGAACTCCCGGACAGGTCTTGCGGCCTCCGCTGTCGGCCAGCCGAAGATCACCGCATCGACATAGCGTGCCTGCGCGGCCATGACGCGGCCCTCCTCGCCAGCGATCACGTCAGCGCGGCGCAACTCAGCGCGCGATCCGTGCCGCGCCAGCGTCTCCGTAAAGGCGGCTTCGGCCCGTTCGGCGGCTGTCTCGGCGTCGCGCCTTGCGATCAACCACGCTTCTCCGCTGAATTCGCTCACCGGATAGCCCGGCATCAGGCCAAACATCAGCGCGGTGACGTTGCCGTCCGGCGCAAGTGCCTCGGCATAGGCCAGGGCCTTCGCGGCCGCCGCAGAGCCATCGGCGAGGACGAGCAGGTCCTCGACGGGTGCAAGCGCTGGCCCTGATCTGGCGGCGGTCCTTGGTTGGCTCTTGCTGTGCATGGTGATCTCCTGGCGATGTCGCCTGACGGCGGGTCCGGATCGTCCGGGGATCAGGACGATTTGGTCGGCCCATAGCCCTCGCCGCCGGGGGTGAACGCGCCCGTCATTGCGGCCATGTTCCTGCGCGCCATGTCGCCGAGTTCCTGCATCTCGGCGGCCATCTCCTTGGACAACGAGGTGATGACATGCTGCTGGACGTCACTCAGGCTCGATCCGTTGGTCAGTTGACCGAAACCGCTCCACAAGGCGGCCTGCGCCTTCATGCGCCGGTTCATGAAGTGCATGCTGTCCGAGATCGCTTCGAGATTGGCCTGCATCATCCGCTGCGGGATCGCCATAAGCGCCGAAGCGCCCTGCTGCATCGCGTCCGTCAGCTTTTCTGTGGCGGGCTCGGTCTCTGGCCGCGCAGGGCCCTTGGGCGTGGGGGAGTTGGTCATCGGATCCTCTCCTGTGCTTGTTTGCGGTCGGCGCTTGCCGCGCCGCAACGCGCAGCGGACCATCGCCCAGCCGCAGCGCAAAACTCTGCGCTGGATCAGGGATTGCGCGCCGATCACGCGTGAAGCCTTGCACGTATGAACCGAAGCCTTCCTCTCGCGGCGGCCCTGATCGGCAGGCTGGCCCGCATGGCGAGGATTTGCGGTGCCATTTCCCTGACAAGGGTCAGTTGCCACAACGCCACGCCGGGCAGTGTCTCCGGCTGGGTGGCGGTTCAGCAATCAAGGCTCAGCGCGCTGTCCGAGATCAAGGCGGTCTTTGACGAACAGTGCTGTCCTTCGCGGTGATCGACCGAAAGTGATGCGCATGCTGCAACAGACATCTGGCAGGGCCGCAAGGGAGAGCCGACAAGACCTCGGAGCCTTCCTGTGGTCGCATCGCTGGTTCGCACTGGCCCTCGCCACAGCGTTGGGCTTCGCCGGCTGGCAGGGAGCAAGGACGCTGATCGGCCCTGCCGTGGTGGTCGACCGCGTGGTCCGCGGGACCATCGTGCAGACCCTCGTCGCGAGCGGACATGTCGAGACGCCGTTCCGCGTCGAGATCGGCGCGCAGGTCACCGGCGTCGTCGCCGAGGTGCTGGTGCGCGAAGGCGAGCGCGTCGTTGAGGGTCAGCCCCTCGTGAAGCTGCAAGGGCAGGAGCTGCGGGCCGCAGTGGTGCAGGCCGAAGGCGCTGTGGCGCAGGCTGAGGCCCGGCTGAGGCAACTCGCGGACCTGACTTTGCCGACCGCCCGCCAGGCCCTCATCCAGGCGCAAGTCACGCTGCGCACCGCGCAGGCAAGCTATGACCGGACCGCTCAACTGCTGGCGACCGGCAACGCGACCCGCGTCGCCTACGAGGAAGCGCAGCGCGCGCTCGATGTGGCACAGGCCCAGGTCAGGACGGCGGAGCTTCAGGTCTTCACCGCCAGCCCCGGCGGCAGCGACGAGGTGCTGGCGCGGACGCAAGGCGACCAGGCGCGGGCCAATCTGGAGACGGCGCGCGCCAGGGAGGCCTACGCCACCATCACCGCACCGCGCGAGGGAGTGCTGATCTCGCGGGCGGTGGAGCGCGGAGCGGTCGTCCAGCCTGGTCGTGCATTGCTGGTGCTGGCCCCGGCAGGCGAGACCCAGCTCGTGCTGCAGATCGACGAGCGCAATCTCGGGCTGATCGAGATCGGCCAGAAGGCCGTCGCCTCGGCTGACGCCTATGCCGATCGCCGGATGGAGGCCATTGTCAGCTACATCAACCCCGCCATCGACATCGCCCGCGCGTCCGTCGAGGTGAAGCTCGTTGTCCCCGACCCGCCAGCCTATCTGAGGCAGGACATGACGGTATCGATCGACATCGAGGTGGCCCGCCGGAACGACACGCTCGTGCTTCCGGCCCGCGCTGTGCGCGATATCCAGTCCGGGCGTGGCTGGATCATGGGAGTGCACGAAGGCCGAGCCGTTCGCCAGCCGGTGCGCACGGGGCTGCGCGGTCCGGGCCAGGTCGAGGTGCTGGAGGGCGCGGCGGAGGGCGATCTCGCCGTGCCCGTCAACGCCGGTTTGCGCACCGGCCAGCGCTTCCGCCCCGTGGCTGTCCCGGCCCCATGAACCCGCTCGTTCCCTTCGACTGGATCGCGGCGCTGCGCTTCCTGCGTGAGGGGCGCATGCAGACCCTGTTCATTCTGGCAGGCATCGCCGTCGGCGTTGCCGTGATCGTCTTCATGTCGGCGATGCTCGCCGGGCTGGAGCAGAACTTCATCAGACGCGTGCTGACCTCGCAGCCGCATATCCAGATCCTGCCTCCCGATCAGGTGGCGCGTCCGCTGCGTTTCGAGCGAGGCGTCCACGCGGATCCCATCGTGCAGCGGCCGAGCCAGCGCATCCGCTCCATCGATCAGTGGCAGGCCATCATGGCGGATGCGCACGCCATGGAGGAGGTTGCTGTCACCTCGCCCACCATGTCCGGCTCGGCGCTCGTGGTGCGTGGCGAAGCGAGCCGCTCGGTCAATCTGACGGGCGTGCTGCCGGAGAGCTATTTCGAGATCGTCAGACTGCCCGACCACATCGTCGCGGGCCAACCGCGCCTGACCAGCGAGGACATCGTGGTCGGCGTTGACCTTGCCCGCGAGATTGGTGCCATCGTGGGCGACAAGATCAACGTCACGGCTGGCTCTGGCGCGCGCCGGACGCTCAATGTCGCCGGACTGCTCGACTTCGGCAACAAGGGCGCGAACCTGCGCGCGGCCTTCGTCAGCCTGCGCACCGCACAATCCTTGATCGGGATGGTGGGCGGTGTCACCGCCATCGACGTCACGGTCAAGGATATCTACGCGGCCGAGATCGTCGCTCGGCGCATCTCCGCAGCTCACGTCGTCCAGGCCGACAGCTGGATCAAGACCAATGCGCAGTTCTTCAGCGCCATGCGCGCGCAGATCGCGACCAATACGCTGATCCGCGTCTTTGTGGCCCTGTCCGTCGCCTTCGGCATCGCCGCCGTGCTGGTCGTCTCCGTGATCCAGCGTTCGAAGGACATCGGCATCCTCCGGGCCATGGGTGCCCGGCGCGGGCAGATCATGCGCGTGTTCCTGATCCAGGGCGGCCTGCTGGGGTTCGGGGGCTCGCTGATCGGCGCGGTGCTCGGGCTGGGCGCGCTCGTCTACTGGCACGCCATCGCGCGGCAGGCTGACGGCAAGGAACTGTTCCCTCTGATCCTCGATCCGATGCTTGTGGCCGGCGCAGCCGTGCTTGCGACGATCATCGGCGTCATGGCCGCCGCGATGCCTGCGCTGCGTGCCGCCCGCCTCGACCCTGTCGTTGCCATCAGGGGGTGACGCATGCAGGACGCCATCATCCGGCTTGAGTCCGTCACCAAGTCCTACAATATCGGCTCACCGTCCGAGACGGAGGTCCTGCACGGGATCGACCTGACGATCCGGCGCGGCGACTTCATTGCGCTGATGGGTCCGTCGGGCTCGGGCAAGAGCACGCTGCTCAACATCATCGGCCTGCTCGACAAACCGACCTCCGGCAGGCTCCTGATCCATGACGTGGACACCGGCACGCTCGACGACGCCGGCCTCACCCGGCTTCGCGGCCACACCATCGGCTTTGTCTTCCAGCACCACATGCTGATCTCGGCCTTCACGGCGGCCGAAAACGTGATGATGCCGCTGGTCGTGGATCACGGTCGCTCCAGCGCCGCCATCGAGGACAGGGCGCGCGCGCTGCTCGACGAGGTCGGCCTGACGGCGGTGGCTGACAATCTCGCGCCCAACATGTCCGGTGGCCAGCAGCAGCGCGTCGCCATTGCGCGGGCGCTCGCCATGGCTCCCGATCTCGTGCTCGCGGACGAGCCGACGGGCAATCTCGACTCGAAATCGGCGGACGACGTCTTCGAGTTGATGCGGCGGGTCAATGCGACAGGCGGATCGAGCTTCCTGATCGTGACGCACAACATCGAACTGGCACGCCGCTGCGACCGGATCGTCGAGGTGATCGACGGGCGGATCAGGACTTGAGCACGGGTGAGCACAGCGCCACAGTGAGGGATATGGAGAAACCGATGGCCATCAGTCTTGCAGGTCACGAAACTGTGGCAACCATGACCGGTTCAGGTTGTCTGCTGTGCTCGATGACTGAATCTGGCCTGACCGATTGTGGACTGTTCCAAAGCTCGAGCATCGTCAGGCGGATGATGGTCGGCCGGTTCCCTTTCGATGGGCGGGTCAACGACGCTGTCCTCCTGAGGTATGCCCATGTCAACCATTCGGTGCCGACCATTCGGGCCTGTTGCCGGATGCCGCAGCCGGGGCAGAAAGCGACGGGCGCGCCCGGCAGGGCACAATCGGGCACATGCGCCATGCTCGCAGGGGCGGCGACGTGCGCCCCGTCCCGCGCGGCGTCAAGGCGATGCACCTGAACCTGGGGCGGCAGCGATGAGTGATCTTCCGACAGAGCGTTTCAAATCGCTGCTCCTGCTGTGGGCCTTGACGGGCCTGGCAGCCGGTCTCGTGCTCCACTATGGTCATTGGCCGGAATGGTCCGGCCTCGTCTGGCTCGTCGGTGTCACACCGGTGCTGGTCACGCTGGTCGTCGAGATCGTCCGCAGCCTCACCCGTGGGGACGTTGGCCTCGACATCGTGGCGGCCTTGTCCATGTCGGCGGCCCTGATCTTCGGCGAAACGCTGGCCGCTGCTGTCGTCGCCGTGATGTATTCTGGCGGGACATTCCTCGAGAGCTTCGCCGAAGGCCGCGCGCGGCGCGAGATGCGAGACCTGCTCGCCCGCGTCCCGCGCACGGCGACGCGCCATCGCAATGGTGGCCTCGAGGAGGTGCCGCTCGATGCGATCGTGCCAGGCGACCGGCTCCTGATCCGCCAGGGCGACGTGGTGCCGGTCGATGGACGGATCATCTCGCCGCAAGCCTTCCTCGACACGGCAGCCTTGACCGGAGAAGCGCTGCCCGTGCGGCTCAACGAAGGCACGGAGGCGATGAGTGGCGCGACCAATGCGGGCGAGGCCTTCGACATCGAAGCCATCCGGGAGGCGAAGGACAGCACCTATGCCGGCATCGTCCGGCTGGTGGAGGAGGCGCAGCGATCCAGGGCGCCGATGTCGCGGCTCGCCGACCGCTGGTCGCTCGGCTTCCTTGCCGTCACGATCGGCATCGCCTTTGCCGCGTGGTGGTTCACTGGCGATCCGATCCGCGCTGTGGCCGTGCTCGTCGTGGCGACGCCTTGCCCGCTGATCCTGGCGGTGCCGGTTGCGTTGGTCGCGGGCCTGTCGCGGGCGGCGCATTTCGGGGTCCTGGTGAAGGGCGCCAAGCCGCTGGAAGCAATGGCCCGCATCGGCACGCTCATTCTCGACAAGACCGGGACGCTCACCGACGGCCGTCCGCGGATCGTCTCCATCGACAGCCATGACAGGCTGCATCCTGATGACATCCTGCGTTTCGCGGCAGCGCTCGACCAGGCCTCCAAACACCCGGTGGCGCAGGCCATCGTCGCCGCCGCCAAAGCGCGCGGCCTCTCCCTGCCCGTGCCCACGGACGTGGCGGAGATGGCCGGCGAAGGCGTGGTCGGGCTTATCGACGGTCATCAGGTGATGGTCGGCGGCGACGACTTCGTGGCGCGCCGCGTCGGGCGATCATCGGGCAGCCACCCTGAACTGGCGGCCGGATCGGTGATGGTGGCGGTTGCGGTGGATGGCCGCATGGCGGGCCATCTGGTCATGGCGGACCCGCTGCGAGAGGGCGCCCGCGACATGCTCGCCCACCTGCGCCGGCAAGGGGTTCACCGCATCCTGCTCGCCACCGGCGACCGTGCCGAGGTGGCCCGGCGCGTGACGGAAGGCCTCGGCCTCGACGGCCTGCATGCCGGCCTGACGCCAGACCAGAAAGTGCTGCTAGTGCTCAGTGAACGCAAGAATGGCCCGGTGATGATGGTCGGCGACGGCGTCAACGACGCGCCGGCGCTGGCTGCGGCGGATGTGGGGGTTGCCATGGGCGCGCGCGGGGCGGCCGCTTCGGCCGAGGCGGCTGACGTCGTGCTGCTGGTCGATCAGATCGACCGCATCGGGCAAGGGGTAGAGATCGCGCGGCGTGCGCGCGGCATCGCCCTGCAAAGCGTCGTCGCCGGCATCGGCCTGTCTGTCCTGGGGATGGGAGCCGCCGCCTTTGGCCTTCTCACGCCCGTTCAGGGTGCGCTCATCCAGGAGGCGATCGACGTGGCGGTGATCCTCAACGCCCTGCGGGCGCTCCGGATCGAGCCCGAGGAGACTGTCTTCGTTCCGAAACCTGCAGTCTGATCAGCCCGATGAACCAACCGGACCGGCCTTTTCCGATCCGGCGCGCCGGAGCTTGATCCCGGACAGCGATGGCGTCGCGCGGGCCATTCCACATTGATCATTGTTGCCAATCCATGGTCGGTGCCGAAAAACGACCGCGAGTCCGGTGTCAGCCCTGTTGTGAAGCCCTGTCGACTGGCCACGGTTGCTCCGCCGTTCCAAGTTTGGCAACCGAGATCGCATGTACAAAGCGCATCTTGTCAACATCCGCCAGCACTGCGCCATGACGCCCCGTGCCTTTCGCGCTATAGAGCCGTGATGAAGTTCCCGCCCTCGATCCTGGACGATATCAAGGCCCGGCTGCCGGCCTCGACGGTGGTCGGGCGGCGCGTCAGGCTCACCAAGGCCGGCCGCGAATGGAAGGGCTTGTCGCCGTTCGGCAAGGAGAAGACGCCCTCTTTCTTCGTCAATGACGTCAAGCAGGCCTGGTTTGATTTCTCGTCGGGCCGCAACGGCGACATCTTCAAGTTCGTGATGGAGACCGAGGGCCTGAGCTTCCCCGAGGCCGTGGAGCGGCTGGCAGCGGAGGCTGGCGTGACCTTGCCGAAGGTCACCGAGGATGCCGTGCGACAGGAAGAGGTGCGCAAGGGCCTTTACGAGGTCATCGAACTGGCCGCCCGCTACTTCGAAGCCGAACTCAAGGGCCCGCGCGGCGCTGATGCACGGCGCTATCTGGAAGGCCGGGCGCTGGCCGGCGAGCCACAGCGCCGCTTCCGGCTGGGCTATGCGCCGGCAGATCGCTTCGATCTGCGCGATCATCTGGCGGGGCAAGGTGTCAGCGCCGACCTGATGATCGAGGCTGGGTTGCTGATCCATGGTGAGGGGATCGCGGTGCCCTATGACCGCTTCCGCGATCGCATCATGTTCCCGATCTGCGATGTGCGCGGGCGCGTCATCGCTTTCGGGGGCCGCGCCATGAGCGCGGATGCGCAGGCCAAGTATCTCAACACGGCGGAGACCGGCCTGTTTCACAAGGGCCGGCTGCTCTACAACCACCACAATGCCCGCAAGGCGGCGCATGAGACCGGCCAGGTCATTGCCGTCGAAGGCTATGTCGATGTCATCGCCATGACTCTGGCCGGTTTTCCCAATGCGGTGGCGCCGCTGGGCACGGCGCTCACCGAAGACCAGTTGGCGCTGCTCTGGCGCATGGCGGACGAGCCGACCCTGTGCTTTGATGGCGACAAGGCCGGGCGCAAGGCAGCCTATCGCGCCATCGATGTCGCCCTTTCGGTGATGGAGCCTGGGAAATCCCTGAAATTCGCCCTTCTGCCGGAAGGGCAGGATCCGGATGACCTGCTGCGCTCGGGGGGTGCGGAAGCGGTGGCCGGCGTGCTGGCGGCAGCGCGCCCGCTGGTCGATCTGATCTGGTCGCGCGAGGTCGAGGCCGCCCCGCTCGATACGCCAGAGCGGCGAGCCTCGTTCGAGCGCAGGCTTGGTGCGGTGCTCGGTGTGCTCAAGGACGAGACGACACGGCGGCATTACCGGTCGGAGATGGACAACCGTCTGGCGGCGATGTTCCCGAGCGCGCCGGCCCGTGGCCGCAGGGGCGAGCGGCGCGACGGGGCTGGTTTCGGCGGTGCCTATGGCAATCGCCAGCGTTTTGGCGTGGTGGCCGGCCCGGCCCAGCCGATGCGGGCGAGCCCCGCGCTGGCGCGCTCCTCGATCTTCGCCACGCCCGGTGTCGGCGACAACCCGCGCGAGGCGACGATCCTGGTCGGACTGGCGGCGCACCCCGACATTCTCGCCGGCATGGCCGATGAACTGGCCGAGGTTGACTGGCAGGGCCACAGCGCCCTCAGGGTCTGCCAGGCCCTGCTGCAAGCTGTCGTCGATGGCGGACTCGATTCGCAGCATCTGGCCGAGACCGTGCGCACCGGAACGACCGGGCCGGCCTTCGCGCGCCTTGAGAGGCTGGTGAGCTCGTCAGACCGGGCCCGGCTTGCGCCGGAAGCAGATGCTTATGCGGTTTCCGACATGATTCGTCAGGCTCTCGTCTTGCATCGCCGCGCGCGCACGCTACATACCGAACTCAAGGCCGCCGAGCGCGCCTTCTCGGACGACGCGAGCGAAGACAACCTTGCCTGGCTTCTGGATGTGAAGACCCGCCTGTCCTCGCTTGAGGGCACCGAGGCATCGCACGAATAGGGCCCGCAACGGACCGGGAGAACAGGCCGGGGGGGCCTGGCGCACGGAAACGAGACGTGGCCCGCAAGCGGCCCGCATGAAGCCGGAACGACGGCTCGCTGCGGACTGCAAACCGTGGGCTTGCGGCAGATGGTTAACGGTTCCGCAAGGGACATGCCTGCCATCTGGATGCACGAGGGAATCAGACGGGATGTTCGTGGCTTTCGGTTCGAGCCATGGCAGCCCTTTTTTGACGTCCGGGCATGCTGCCCGCCGTCAAGACTCTGGATGAGAAGGCAGACGCATGGCCACGAAGACGACGGAGCGCGAAAGCGACGAGGCGGTCGAGGACAAGAAGCCCCAGTCCGACGGCCCTTTGCTCGACCTGACCGATCAGGCCGTGAAGCGGATGATCAAGCTCGCCAAGAAGCGCGGCTTCGTCACCTATGAAGAGCTGAACGACGTCCTGCCCTCCGAGGAGTTCACCTCCGACCAGATCGAGGATGTCTACGCCCAGCTCTCGGAGATGGGCATCAATGTCGTCGAGTCCGATGACAACGACGACACGCCTGCCGAAACGCCCGCCGGGGCCGAAGCGGATGCCGAGGAAGAGGTCGAGGGCGAGAGCCCCGAGCCCGTCCGCACGGCGATGCCTGTCAAGATGGAGCAGAACCTCACCGCCAGCGAGCGCACCGACGACCCCGTGCGCATGTATCTGCGCGAGATGGGTTCGGTCGAGCTGCTTTCCCGCGAGGGCGAGATCGCCATTGCCAAGCGCATCGAGGCCGGCCGCGAGGCGATGATTGCCGGGCTGTGCGAGAGCCCGCTGACCTTCCAGGCCATCATCATCTGGCGCGACGAGCTCAACGAAGGCAAGGTTCTGCTGCGCGAGATCATCGATCTGGAAGCCACCTATGCCGGCCCTGACGGCAAGGGTGCGCCCAAGGTCGAGGGTGCCGACGGCTTCGACGAACCCGATGTGGTGCGCACCGTCAACGAGGATGGCGAGGAGGTCATCGCTCCGCCGCCGGATCTCGATGAGGACGATCTCGAGAACAATGTCTCCCTCTCCGCCATGGAGGCGGAACTGAAGCCGAAGGTGCTGGAAACCTTCGATGCCATCGCCGACAACTACAAGAAACTGCGCCGCCTGCAGGATCAGGACATCGAGCACCGGCTGGCCAACACCAAGCTGACGCCGGCCCAGGAGCGCAAGTATCGCGAACTGAAGATCGACATCGTCACGGCGGTGAAGTCGCTGTCGCTCAACCAGAACCGCATCGAGGCGCTGGTCGAGCAGCTCTACGACATCAACAAGCGCCTGATCAGCCAGGAAACCCGTCTGCTCCGGCTTGCCGAATCCTACGGCGTCAGCCGCGAGGATTTCCTGCGCAACCACCAGGGTGGTGAACTTGACCCCAAGTGGCTGCTGCGCGTCTCGAAGCTCGGATCGAAGGGGTGGAAGGATTTTGTCGCCGCCGAAAAGGACCGGATCAAGGACCTGCGCGAGGACATCCACAACCTCGCCTCCGAAACCGGGCTCGAGATCGTCGAGTTCCGCAAGATCGTCAACATGGTCCAGAAGGGCGAGCGCGAAGCCCGGCAGGCCAAGAAGGAAATGATCGAGGCCAACCTCAGGCTCGTCATCTCGATCGCCAAGAAATACACCAACCGCGGCTTGCAATTCCTCGACCTGATCCAGGAAGGCAATATCGGCCTGATGAAAGCGGTCGACAAGTTCGAGTATCGACGCGGCTACAAGTTCTCGACCTATGCCACCTGGTGGATCCGGCAGGCGATCACGCGCTCGATTGCCGATCAGGCCCGCACCATCCGCATTCCGGTGCACATGATCGAGACGATCAACAAGATCGTGCGCACCTCGCGCCAGATGCTGCACGAGATCGGCCGCGAGCCGACGCCGGAGGAACTGGCTGAAAAGCTGGCCATGCCGCTGGAGAAGGTGCGCAAGGTGCTCAAGATCGCCAAGGAGCCGATCTCCCTCGAAACGCCGATCGGCGACGAGGAAGATTCTCACCTCGGTGACTTTATCCCCGATCCAAACGTGCTGATGCCCATCGATGCGGCAATCCAGAGCAACCTGCGCGAGACCACGACCCGCGTTCTGGCCTCGCTCACGCCGCGCGAGGAGCGCGTTCTGCGCATGCGCTTCGGCATCGGCATGAACACCGACCACACGCTCGAAGAGGTCGGCCAGCAGTTCTCGGTCACCCGCGAGCGCATCCGCCAGATCGAGGCCAAGGCGCTGCGGAAGCTGAAGCATCCGTCAAGGTCAAGGAAGCTGCGCTCGTTCCTGGACAACTGAGGCAGGCTAACCATACACCTCACGCCTGTGCGCCACGCGAAGCACCAGCACGGTAACGGTCTGGTCCTGAATGTTGGCAATGATGCGTGTGTCGCCGATGCGGTAGCGCCAAAGGCCCTTGAGATCACCTGACAGGGCCTTGCCGAACCGGCGCGGATCGTCAGGTGTCGCGATCTTGCCGCGCAGATAGGCGAGGACGCGTTGGCGCTCGGTCGCGCCGAGGGCGCGCAGGTCCTTGACGCCATCCTGATCGAACGTGACGGTCCACGCGGGCGTGGTCACCGTGCGATGTCACGGCCTTGTCAGGTCTTGAGCAAACTCTCGCTCGACATCATCCAGCAAGACCCGTCCGCCCCCGCGCTCCAGCCGATCAAGCGCCAGATAGCCATCCTCAATCTCGTCAAGGTGGCGCATGATGGCCTCGCGTGCATAAAAGCTCTTGGTGCGCCCGGTGCGTTTTGCCAAAGCGTCGAGGCGGTCTTCGATATCGTCAGTCAACCTGAGAGCCAGCATCGGCATGCCTCCATATGCTATACGTGTATAGCATATGTCATTGGTCGGCAACCGTCGCGTTGCCGCTAGCCTTCCGATTGCTCGCTTTCACACTTCCTGCCATGTTTGCAGAAAGCAGGAACGCAGCATGTCCCCTGAATTCTGGATCACCACCTTCATCGTTGTGGCCTCGCCCGGCACCGGCGCGGTTTACACCATTGCCACCGGGCTAGGGCGTGGCGGCAAGGCGAGTGTGGTCGCGGCCTTTGCCTGCACGCTCGGCATCATCCCGCACCTGATGGCCGCCATGATGGGCTTGGCGGCGCTGCTGCACACCTCGGCGCTCTTGTACGACACCGTGAAATACGCCGGTGTTGCCTACCTGCTCTGGATGGCGTGGCAGACCTTGCGGGAGAAGGGCGCCATGCGCATCGAGGGTGACGCGTCACCGCGCACTGTCGCGCGCGTCATGGTCGATGGCATCGCACTCAACCTGCTCAATCCCAAACTCTCGATTTTCTTCGTGGCCTTCCTGCCGCAGTTTACCGACAAGGGGGCGGCCAGCCCGCTCCTGGAAATGCTGGCGCTCAGTGCGGTTTTCATGGCCATGACCTTCGTGGTCTTTGCGATCTACGGCCTGTTTGCCGCAGCCATGCGCGATCATGTCGTGGGGCGACCCAGGGTTATGGCCTGGCTGCGCCGCTCCTTTGCCGCCGCCTTCGGCGCGCTGGCGGCAAGGCTGGCCTTCACAGAACGCTGAGGAGCCGGCCCCGACCTCCGAGCACGCAGGCTTCACCATCCATGCCACGCCCTACAGCCATGAGGGCCAGTGGCAGATGTGCGGCGTGATCGAGAAGGAAATCGGCGGCGAGGTGAAATCCCACCGCTTCATCCGCGCCGACCGTTTCGCTGGCAAGGCGGATGCCGTCGAGATGACCTTCCTGAAAGCCCGCCAGATCATCGACCAGAACGGCGAACGCCTGTTCGGCTGAGCAGGTGGCTCATTCTGGAGCCGCCGGCTTCGGGGGTTGCTTCAGGGCCCTTGCGGCGAGATACGCCACCGGGACTGCCAGCAGCACACCCGCCGCTACCGCGACCGGGATAGCCACCTTTCCCATGTCGAACAGTGCGGGCACTGCGACAACGATGGTCACGAGCACGCCGGACAGCACGGTTCCCGCCAGAAGGTGCATGATGAAGAACAGCATGGTTGCAAGCCTCCTTGTTGCGCCGGTC
>JALORF010000040.1 GCA_025459195.1 Beijerinckiaceae bacterium | reverse complement strand
AGCCAAGGCTTTCGATGCGCTGGCCAATGACGCTGCCATCGAGCCGGTGTTCCGCGATCTGGCCCGCATCCGCTCCAGCCTTCTGAAGGTCGACAGCGCACCTTATGCCGAGATGAGGGCTGCAGTCGAGCCACTGGCCGCCCCCGCCGGCACATGGCGGCATACGGCCCGCGAAATCCTGGGCTTGTCCGCGCTGAAGGCCGGCAATCTCGATGAGGCTGGCCGCTGGTTCGACCAGATTGTGGTCGATCCGCAGGCACCGCAGGGCCTCCGGCAGCGTGCCGACCTTTATCTCGGGCTGGTCAAGGCCGGCAAGGTCGAGATCAAGTAAACGCGCCGTCTGGCGCGAACCGTGAAAGTGTGGCGTATCCAGCATGACCGCGACCATCGCCATCATCGGCCGGCCCAATGTCGGCAAGTCGACCCTGTTCAACCGGCTGGTCGGGCGCAAGCTCGCGCTGGTTGATGATACGCCCGGCGTCACCCGCGACCGGCGCGAGGGGGCAGCCACACTTGGCCCGCTGCGCTTCACCATCATCGATACGGCCGGGCTGGAGGAAGCGCAGGAAGGCTCGCTGGCCCATCGCATGCGCGCCCAGACTGAAACCGCCATCGCAGATGCCGACATCATCCTTTTCGTAATCGACTCCCGCGCCGGCATCACGCCGACGGACCGGCCCTTTGCCGAACTGGTGCGCCGCTCGGGCAAGCCGGTGATCCTGCTGGCCAACAAGGCCGAAGGCAGCAAGGGGGCCGCCGGCACGTATGAGGCGTACGAACTGGGCCTGGGCGAGCCGATCCCGTTTTCCGCCGAGCATGGCGAAGGCACGGCCGATCTGGCGCAGGCGCTGATCCCGCTGATCGGCATCGAGGATGATGACGAGGCGGAAAGCGACGATGACGGCCTGTTCGACGACGAGATCGTCGATGGGGACATCGAGATCAGTGTTGCCCCGCCGGAAAAGCCGCTGCGCGTGGCCATCGTCGGGCGGCCCAATGCCGGCAAGTCGACACTCATCAACGCGATGATCGGCGAAGAACGCCTGCTGACGGGCCCGGAAGCGGGCATCACGCGCGATTCGATCTCTGTCGATTGGGAATGGCGCAATCGCCGCATCAAGCTGTTCGACACCGCCGGCATGCGCAAGCGCGCCCGCGTCACCGAAAAGCTGGAGAAGCTCTCCGTCTCGGACGGGCTGCGCGCGGTTCGCTTTGCCGAGGTCGTGGTGGTGTTGCTCGATGCAACCATCCCGTTCGAAAAGCAGGATCTGACCATCGCGGACCTTTGCGAGCGCGAGGGACGCGCCGTGGTCATCGGTCTCAACAAGTGGGATCTGGTCGCTGACCAGCCGGGCCTGCTCAAAGAGTTGCGCGAAGAATGCGACCGCATGCTGGCCCAGTTGCGCGGTGTGCAGTGTGTGCCGCTGTCAGGCCTGAGCGGGCAGGGGCTCGACCGATTGATGGAAGCGGTGATCAAGGCCGCCGACACCTGGAACACACGCATCTCGACAGCGCGGCTGAACAAGTGGCTGGCCGACGTGCTCTCGCATCATCCGCCGCCAGCGGTTTCGGGCCGGCGCATCAAGATCCGCTACATGACGCAGGCCAAATCGCGCCCGCCGACCTTCGTGCTGTTCGGCAACCAGTTGCTCGATTTGCCAAAGGCGTATTCGCGCTATCTGGTCAACGGCCTGCGCGAGACCTTCAACCTGCCGGGCGTTCCGATCCGCATCAATGTGCGGGCCAGCGACAATCCCTACTCGGATGGACGCGGCAGCGGCAGCGACCGGGACAAGAACAGGTAAGGACGCGGCCAGATCAGGGCTGACCGGCTCAGGCTGGAGCCTGCGGGCTCTTGATGGTGCCGGTCGGCACATCGTAGATCAGGCCGCTGCGTGCCCAGCCGGGTGACAGCAGGTCGGCAATGCCACCCGCCACCTCTTCAGGCGTGCGCAAGGTTTTCGGGTCCTCGCCGGGCATGGCTTCGGCCCGCATCCGGGTGCGCAGCGGGCCCGGATTGACCAGCATCACCGTGATGGCTGTTGTCGCCGTCTCGGCGGCATAGGTCCGTGCCAACGCCTCGACCGCTGCTTTCGAGACCGCGTAAGGCCCCCAATAGGCGGTGCATTTGTGGGCGGCGCCGGAACTGACAAAGGCCACGCGCGCAGCGTCCGATGCCCTCAGCAGGCCGTCCATGGCCTTGATCAGACGCCAGTTGGCGGTGACATTCGTTTCCATCACGGCGTGCCACTCTTTCGGCAGCACGTGCCCGAGCGGCGAGAGCGGCCCCAGCATGCCGGCATTGCCGAACAGGATGTCGAGCCGTCCCCAGCGCTCGGCAATGGCCTCGGCCAGCCGGTCGAGGGCCTCGAAATCGGTGAGGTTCAGCGGAACCAGTGTCGCGGTGCCGCCCAGCGCGGTGATCTCGTCATCGAGTTCTTCCAGTGCGCCTTGCGTGCGGGCCAGTGCGATGATGTGCGCGCCGCGGCGCGCCAGCTCCAGTGCCACCGCCTGGCCAATGCCGCGCGATGCGCCCGTGACGAGGGCAACACGATCCTTCAGAATGGCCAATGTCTGCTGCTCCTCAGCCCGCTTCGGCCAACAGCGACAATTGCTGCCGGCTCTCGCCGGTCTGGTCTGTCAGGCCGGTCGGGTAGTCGCCTGTGAAGCAATGGTCGGTGAATTGCGGTCTTGATGCATCGCGCCCGCCGGCATGGCCCATGGCCCGGTAGATGCCGTTGACCGACAGGAAGGCCAGCGTGTCGCAGCCGATGAAGGCGCGCATCTCTTCCAGCGAGTGCGTGGCGGCGAGGAGATTGTCCTTCTGCGGCGTGTCGATGCCGTAGTAATCGGGGTGTGTGATGGGTGGCGAGGAGATGCGGAAATGCACCTCGCGAGCGCCGGCCTCGCGCATCATCTTGACGATCTTGACCGAGGTCGTGCCGCGCACGATGGAATCATCGAGCAGCACAATGCTTTTGCCGGCCACGACGCTGCGGTTGGCGCTGTGCTTCATGCGCACGCCAAGTTCGCGCACGGACTGGGTCGGCTGGATGAAGGTGCGGCCGACATAGTGGTTGCGGATGATGCCAAGCTCGAACGGGATGCCGCTGGCGTGGGCATAGCCCAACGCCGCCGGCACGCCCGAATCCGGCACCGGAATCACCACATCCGCCATGGCGGGGGCTTCGGCGGCCAGTTCCGCGCCCATGCGCTTGCGGCGCTCATAGACGCTGACGCCCTTCATCATCGAGTCGGGCCGGGCGAAATAGATCGCCTCGAAAATGCAGGGTCGCTCCTGCACGGGAGGGAAAGGTTTGTGGCTTTCGATGCCGTCATCGGAGATCACCACGACCTCGCCATTCTCCACCTCGCGCACGAACTGCGCGCCGATGATGTCGAGGGCGCAGGTCTCGGAGGCCAGGATGAAGCGCCCGTCGAGTTCACCGATCACCAGCGGACGGATACCGAGTGGATCGCGTGCGCCGATCAGCTTCTTGTTGGTCAGCCCCACCAGCGAATAGGCACCTTCGAGCTGGCGCAACGCGTCGACAAACCTGTCGATGAACTGGCCCTTGCGGCTGCGTGCCACCAGATGCAGCACGACTTCGGTGTCCGAGGTTGACTGGTAGATCGCCCCGTCGCGGATGAGCTGGCGGCGCAGGCTGAGCCCATTGGTCAGGTTGCCATTGTGCGCCACGGCGAAGCCGCCCTGGTCGAGTTCGGCAAACAGGGGCTGGACATTGCGCAGGATGGTTTCGCCGGTGGTCGAATAGCGCACATGGCCGATCGCGCCAAAACCGGGCAGGCGGTCGATGACGCGCTTGTCGGAAAAGGTGTCGCCGACCAGACCGAGGCGGCGCTCCGAGTGGAAGCGCCCCGCATCGAAGCTGACGATGCCGGCGGCCTCCTGTCCGCGGTGCTGGAGCGCATGCAGGCCCAGCGCCGTGATCGCGGCCGCGTCAGGGTGGCCGAAAATGCCGAACACGCCGCATTCCTCACGCAGCCGGTCACCATCGGGATCATGTGCCCGGTCATCCGCCGGATTGCCTGTCTTTGCCATCAGATCCACCTCAACCCCCGTTTCAGTGATCATTGTCGCGCCCGATCCGGGCAGATCAGGTTCAGGGCCGTGCCGGCTGGGCACCTTGCCGCTGCGCGTTGTCGATCGTGCGCTGGAGGGCGGCGCGGTCGACCTGAGCGCCTTGCGTTCCGGTCGGCGCTTCGGTGCGGCGCTGCGGCGCAACGGTGCCGGGCGGACGCGGCTCTTCCGCCGGAGCATCGGTCGGCGCACCGGTCTTCGGCGCGAGATTCTTGATGAAGCTCGTGTCGATATCTTGCGGCAGCATTGCCAGAAGCGACTTGCCGGACGATTCCAGCAGGGGCTTGGTCTTGGCGTCGCGCACCCAGTCCGGCTGGCGGCTGTCGGGAACCAGCGTGGTCCAGAGCAGGAAGCCGACCACCGCCAGAAGCACACCGCGTGCTGCGCCAAAGGCAAGGCCCAGTGTGCGGTCCAGCGCACCGATCCGCGAATCAAGCACGAAATCCGAGATGCGCGCCGTGATCAGCGACACGATCACCAGCGTGACCAGGAAGATGGCGGCAATGGCGATCACGAGCGCAATCGTGTCCTGCTTCACATGCTGCTTGACGAAAGGCAGCAGCATCGGATGCAGGCTCCACGCTGCCACGGCTGCGGCCACCCATGAGGCAATCGACAGCACTTCGCGCGTGAAACCCCGCACGGCCGCCAGAAGTGCAGACAGAACGACCGCGCCGAGGACGATCAGATCAAGGATGGTCAAAGACATTGCAGAGGTCGCCGCTTCTGGAATCGGGATGCATCAGCGCGTCGAAACCGGCGCCGCTCCGTTTCGTCTATAACGGCAGTTCGGCTCTGCGTCACGTCTTGCTGCCTATGTTTCCTCATCTGTGCGGGCTGTCCTCTGGCTCCTTCTGGGGCTTCGGGCTGCAATTGAAGCCACAAGTTCCGAAACATGCGGCGTCGCCGTCAGCCGCATCCCGCGCATGTCCGTCGCATCGGCGGCGGCAGGGGCGACGACAGCGGCAAAGCCGAGCTTGCCGGCCTCCTTGATGCGGGCGCTGGCCAGCGACACAGGCCTGACAGCGCCGGACAGCGCGATTTCTCCGAAGAAAACGGCATCTGGCGGCAGCACCGCGCCGGTCATCGAGGAGATCAGCGCTGCTGCTACCGCAAGGTCTGCCGCCGGCTCCTGCACGCGCAATCCGCCTGCCACGTTGAGATAGACATCGTGGCCGGACAGGCGCAATCCGCCATGGGTTTCCAGCACTGCCAGAACCATGGCCAGCCGGCTCGGGTCCCAGCCCACCACGGCCCGGCGCGGCGTGCCCAGGGCCGTGGGTGCAACCAGCGCCTGGATTTCCACCAGAACCGGCCGCGTGCCTTCCATCCCGGCAAAGACAGCCGCGCCCGGCGCAGACAGGTCGCGTCCGGCCAGGAACAGTGCCGACGGATTGGCGACCTCGGCCAGCCCGCGCCCGGTCATCTCGAATACGCCGATCTCATCGGTTGGTCCGAAACGGTTCTTCTGGGCGCGCAGCACGCGGAAAGCATGGCCGCCTTCGCCTTCGAAGGAGATCACCGCATCGACCATGTGCTCGACCACGCGCGGGCCGGCGATCTGGCCGTCCTTGGTGACATGGCCGACAAGGATGAGGCAAGCCCCGCTGGTCTTGGCAAAACGGATCAGCGCCTGCGCCGAGCCTCGCACTTGTGTCACGGTGCCGGGCGCGGATTCGACCTCTCCGGTCCACATGGTCTGGATCGAATCGATCACCACCAGGGCCGGTGCCCCGGCCTGCGACAGGGTGGCGATGATGTCCTCGACATTGGTTTCGGCGGCCAGTTCCACGGGCGCATCGACAAGGCCAAGCCGTTCGGCCCTCAGCCTGACCTGCGCCACGGCCTCTTCGCCCGAGACATAGACAACCCTGTGGCCCGCCATCGCGAGAGCGCCGCAGGCTTGCGTCAGCAGTGTGGATTTGCCGATGCCCGGATCACCGCCGATCAGCAGCACCGAACCGCGCACGAAGCCACCCCCGGTCACACGGTCCAGTTCGGCCATGCCCGACAGGATGCGCGGCGCATCGCGCGTCTCGCCTTTCAGACTTTCGAGCGCGAACACCCGGCCCTTGGCGCGGCCTGACAGCGAGCGCCCGCCGCCGGGCAGCGGCGGGGCTGCGCCTTCCTCGACGATGGTGCTCCATTCGCCGCAGGCATCGCAGCGGCCTTGCCAGCGCTGGTAGACGGCTCCGCAGTTCTGGCAGTTGAACGAAGGACCGCGCCGCGCCATCACCGGCCCGCATAGCTGCGCTGGTAGCGCCGGCCGAGGCTGGTCAGCAACTCATAGCCCACGGTTTTGGCCCCGGCAGCGGCTGCTTCCAGATCGATTCCGTCTCCGATCAGCACGACGTCCGCCCCGCGTGCGCAGTCGGCAGCCGGCACATCGCTGACATCGAGGATGATCAGGTCCATCGAGACCGTGCCGGCAAACGGGCAAAGAACGCCGCCAACCATGGCGTGACCGCCGGGCAGGACATCGGTGTAGCTGGCATTGCGCGGATAGCCATCGGCATAGCCCAGGCAGATCGTGGCCAGCTTGCGGGCTCCGCGCGCATGCCAGCGGCTGTTGTAGCCAACGCCTTCGCCATCGGCGACGACGCGCGTTTGCAGGATCTTCGCGGTCAGCCTCACCACCGGCAGCATCGGGTTCGGCTGTCCCGGAACGGGATTGCCGCCATAGAGCGCGTAGCCGGGCCGCGTCAGGTCATAGGGTGGTGCAATGTCGAGGAAGTGGCCCGACGAGTTGAGCAGCGACTTGCCGGCCTCGGGGAACATCTCGGCCACTTGGCCAAACCGCATCACCTGCCTGAGATTGGCCGGATCATCCGGCACTTCGGCGGCGCTGAAATGGGTCATCACCAGCCTGATGTCGAGCCGCTCGCGCACCGCCCCGTCGATCATGCGCTCGACATCGCCATGGCCAAGACCCAGCCGGTTCATGCCGGTGTCGACGTGGAGTGCGCACTCGGCACCACGGCCTTCAAGCGCCCATTCAGCGATCTCTTCGGGCGAGCCCAGCACGGGCCGCGCTGCAATTGCATGGTAGGCGGGAGCAGAGCCCGGCAGCAGCCCGTTGAGGACATAGATCGTGGCCGAGGGCGCGACCTTGCGCACCCGCCGGGCTTCGGAGAGATGGGCAACGAAGAAGCTCCGGCATCCGGCCCAGACCAGCGCCGGCACGACCTCCTCGATGCCGCAGCCATAGGCATTCGCCTTGACCACCGCGCCGCACTCGGCCTTCGGCACGCGGCGCGCCAGCCGCAGCCAGTTTTCGCAGAGCGCCTCCAGATCGATGGTCAGATGCGCGCCGTGCTCGTTGCCGGAAGGCTGGTTCATGTCATTCAAGCCGCTCGGGCAGATGATCGGCGGCAGCCAGATCGGAGAAGCGCGTCACTTCCGCATCGAACTGGAGCTGCACCGTGCCAGTCGGCCCGTGGCGCTGCTTGCCGATGATCAGCTCGGCCTTGCCATGGATCGAGTCCATTTCCGCCTGCCACTTGAAATGCTCCTCGGTGCCAGGCTTGGGCTCGCGATTCTTGACGTAGTATTCCTCTCGGAACACGAACATCACCACGTCGGCATCCTGCTCGATCGAACCTGACTCGCGCAGATTGACTCGCGCAGATCCTGCAATTGCGGGCGCTTGTCGTCGCGCGATTCCACGCCGCGCGAGAGCTGCGACAGCGCGATCACCGGCACGTTGAGTTCTTTTGCGAGTGCTTTCAGCCCTGTGGTGATCTCGGTCACCTCCTGCACGCGGTTGTCACCCTTCTTGGCCGAGCCCGACAGCAATTGCAGGTAGTCGATGAACAGGATGTCAAGACCGCGCTGGCGCTTCAGCCGCCGCGCTCGCGCCACCAGTTGGGCAATCGAGATGCCGCCGGTCTGGTCGATGTAAAGCGGCATCTTTTCGATCTGCGCCGCCACATCGGAGAGCCGGAAGAACTCGTTCTCGGTGATCTTGCCCTGCCGGATCTTGTAGGACGAGATCGCCGATTGCTCCGCCACGATGCGGGTTGCCAATTGCTCGGCGGACATTTCCAGCGAGAAGAACCCGACAATTGCGCCGTTCGTGGTCTTGAGTGTGCCGTCGGGCTGGCGTTCCGAGGCGTGCGCTTTCGCCATGTTGAAGGCAATGTTGGTGGCCAGCGACGTCTTGCCCATGGCCGGGCGGCCCGCGATGATGATCAGGTCGGAATTCTGGAAGCCGCCCATGCGCTGGTCGAGATCGCGCAGGCCGGTGGCGATGCCCGAAAGCCCGCCATCGCGCTCGTAGGCCCGCGCCGCCATGTCGATGGCCGTGGTGATGGCGCTGGAAAACGGCTGGAAACCGCCTTCGTAGCGGCCCTTCTCTGCCAACGCGAACAGCTTGCGCTCGGCCTCCTCGATCTGCTCGCGGGGCGGAGCATCGACCGGGCTGTCATAAGCGGTGTTGACCAGTTCCTCGCCAACCGTGATCAGGTTGCGGCGAATGGCGAGGTCGTAGATGGTCTGGCCGTAATCCTGCGCATTGATGACCGTCGTGGCCTCGGCTGCCAGACGGGCCAGATATTGCGAGACCTTGAGACCGCCCAGATCGTCATCCTGCAGGAAGGTCTTGAGCGTGATCGGCGTGGCGATCTTGCCGGCCCGGATCAGGCTGGCCGTGGTCTCGTAGATCTTGAGATGCACGGGTTCGAAGAAATGCTCCGGCAACAGGAAGTCCGAGACCCGGTAAAACGCGTCGTTGTTGACCAGGATCGCGCCGAGCAGCGCCTGCTCCGCCTCGATGTTGTGTGGCGCGACGCGATAGGTCGTTTCCTCAGCCGCATCGAGTTTTGCCGCCAGAGCGGTCACGGTCGCCATCATCCAGCCCAATCGCAGTTGTTCGTTCGGTGCCCAGCCTGCTCAGACCATTCCTGGCCAGCAAATGACAGCAGAATTCGGGACAGTACGAATCTCACGGCATGATGATACCGCAATTCACAGCCTAAGACTCGAAAGGCCGCCCGAAGGCGGCCTTTGCTTGAGTGTGGCGATGATGTCTCACCCACTGCCATCATCCCGGCTCAAGGCCGGGATGATGATGCGGGAAGCATCACATTTCGGCGTTCGGGCCGGCTTCGGCGAGGGCAGCGCCGACTTCGAGACCCAGATCGTCGAGGTTGAACTCCTCACGCACCGAAGCCACTTCGCCGCGGGCCTGACGCTCGGCCTCTTCGGCGCTGCGCGCGACGTTGACGGTGATCTTGGCGTCGACTTCCGGGTGCAGCACGACCGCGATCGTGTACAGGCCGAGGGTCTTGATCGGGGCGTTGATCACGACCTGGCCCTTGTCGACGCTGAAGCCGGCTTCGGTCAGCGAAGCGGCGATGTCACGCGCTGAAACCGAGCCATACAGCGAGCCGGATTCGCCAGCCTGGCGGATCAGGACGTAGCTGGTGCCGTCGAGCTTTTCGGCCACGGCGGCAGCTTCGCTCTTGGCTTCGAGGTTGCGGGTTTCAAGCTGGGCGCGCTGGTCGGCAAAGCGCTGCTTGTTGGCAGCGGTCGCGCGCAGGGCCTTGCCGCGCGGCAGCAGGAAATTGCGGCCATAGCCATCGCGGACGCGGACGACTTCGCCCATCTGGCCGAGCTTGGCAACGCGTTCGAGCAGGATCACTTCCATGGGGTCTCTCCTTGGGTTTGTCTGAAATCAGGTTCTGGATCAGATCGGGGTGGGTGTGGATGGTGGCGGGAAACCGCGCCGCGCCCTAAGGCGCAGCAGGCAGTCGACAAAGCCGAAGATGGCAATCAGCGGCAGCAGGATCGTCCCGCCGATGACCAGCCCGAGATAGACCGCGACCAGAAGGCCGCTGCGCATTGGCTTGCCCATCGACATCTCGTGGATGCCGGCGAGGCCGTTGAGCATGAAGCCGGACACGGCGGCACCGAGGATCGCCATGCCGAAGAAGCCGAAGAAACCCGGCATGAAGGCCAGGACCAGCGCAGCCGCCGTGACGGCGAGCGCCTCCTGCGGCAGGTTGGTGGCTGGCAGGAAAGGCCATGGCCGGGGCAGGCGGCCTGACAAATGAACGGCTTTCGCCGCCATCCACAGGTTGGCGGCCAGCATCGGCACGAAGGCTGCGCCTGCCAGGAAAGGGGCCCAGACCGCGAGGACCGAGGCCACGTCGTCAACGGTGAAGCCTGTTGGCAGGTTGGGCGGCGGCATGCCGGGGACGGAACCGGAGAGGACGGCCGTGATCGAGCGCTGCATCGCCGTCCGATACGCCTCATGATCGCCGGCGACAGCCATGGCTCCCATCAGCGTGACCAGCGCCGACGTGCCGATCACCCACAGCAGCAGCCGACCGACAGGATACCATTCCGTCGTGCCGTTTTGATCGGTGCGGCCCAGCAAGGCCTGATAGGAAATCGCCCAGGCCGGCAAGGCGATGCCGATCGCGAACGCGAGGCCTGCCTGATAGCGCAATGCGACAGCGATGGCCGCAGCGCCCGCAACGGCCGCGACCAGCCCCGACAGGTGGCGCCAGCCCAACGCGACGATGAAGACAGGCAGGGGGGCTGCATAGGATAGCAGAAAGGCCAGCGGCGATCCTGTGATCACCACCGCAAACAGCAATGCGGAAACGAGGCCTGCGCCGATGCCGGCGACAACGAAGCTCATGGTCTGTCCTGCTGTCCCGTCACTCGGACATGTCCGGTGCGGTGAGAAGCGTCTTGCTTCAACGAACCCGGCGGGTTTTCACCGCCGGGCGACTGATGGGTCGGCTTGGCAAAGCGTCAGGGCAACATCCGCCCGGACACCGGACCGGATTAGCTGATCACGTAGGGCAGCAGGCCAAGGAAGCGCGCGCGCTTGATGGCGGTGGCCAGTTCGCGCTGCTTCTTGGCGCAAACTGCCGTGATGCGCGAGGGGACGATCTTGCCGCGCTCGGAGATGTAGCGCGACAGCAGCTTCACGTCCTTGTAGTCGATCTTGGGAGCACCTTCACCCGTGAACGGGCAGGACTTGCGGCGGCGGAAAAACGGACGGCGTGCACCAGCGGTCATGATCAGAACTCCTCGCCAACTTCTTCTTCGTCACGGCGGCGCGGCGGACGGTCATCCCCGAAACGCTCACGATCACGGCGCTCGTCGCGCTCGCGCTTCTGCAGCATGGCGGACGGGCCGTCCTCATGCTCTTCGACGCGGATCGTGATGAAGCGCAGCACGTCTTCGCTCAGGCGCATCTGCCGTTCCATTTCGGCGATGGCCGATGGCGGGCAGGCGATGTTCATCAGCGAATAATGGGCCTTGCGGTTCTTCTTGATGCGGTAGGCAAGGGACTTCACGCCCCAGTATTCCACCTTTCCGACGGTGCCGCCGCCGGTTTCGATGATGCCCTTGTACTGCTCGATCAGGGCTTCGACAGCCTGCGCACTCACGTCCTGGCGCGCCATGAAGATATGTTCGTAAAGATGAGCCATTGGCCTTCCTTCTGTTTCAACGCTGCTGCCCGGCGCAAAGCCCTTCGAGCCAAATCCCATGCGGGAAACCCGCGCGGAAGGCCCGATTTGCTGTCGAAGGCGGAGACAAGGAGTGTCGGGGTAGCCCCCTCGCGTGACTGACAACGGATGTCACGCGCACTCTTTCAGCCTCCGGCCGAGGCAATCAGTGCCGCTCCGATACATGACCCTGTAAGGCATTGCAACACGCGATGCATCGACCGTGCGCCAGTCGGGACGCATCCTCAGCCGCTCGCCGTCGCCATGCATCGGCATCGCGGCCTTGACGTGCAGGGGCAAAACGGTCACTTCCCCGCCACCATTTGCACAAGGGCTGTCGTGACCATGACCACTGCATTGATCTTTCCGGGCCAGGGCAGCCAGGTTGTCGGCATGGGCAAGGCGCTGGCCGATGCCTTCCCGGTCGCGGCTTCCGTATTTCACGAGGTCGATGACGCGCTGGGGCAGAAGCTGTCTGCCATCATTTGGGAAGGCCCGGCGGAGGCCCTGACGCTGACCGCCAACACCCAGCCGGCGCTGATGGCGGTGTCGGTGGCCGTCATACGGGTGCTCCAGGCCGAAGCGGGGCTCGATCTGGCGCGTGACATCGCCTTCGTCGCCGGCCATTCGCTTGGGGAGTATTCGGCACTGGCGGCGGCCGGCACGTTTTCGGTGGCGGACACCGCGCGCCTGCTGCGTATCCGTGGCGAGGCCATGCAGAGGGCCGTGCCCGCCGGTGAGGGTGCCATGGCGGCCCTGATCGGCGTCGAACTGGATGTCGCCCGCGCCATTGCCGAAGAGGCGGGCCAGGGCGAGGTTTGTCAGGCCGCCAATGACAATGGCGGCGGGCAGGTTGTCCTGTCCGGCTCCAAGGCGGCGGTGGACCGCGCCATGGCGCTGGCCACGGCGCGCGGTGTTCGCCGTGCGGTGTTGCTGCCCGTGTCCGCTCCGTTCCATTGCGCGCTGATGCAGCCAGCAGCCGAGGCCATGCAGGCGGCCCTGGCAGAGGTTGCCATGCACGCGCCGGCCGTGCCGGTGATGGCCAATGTCGGCGCGGCGCCATTGTCCGATCCGGCTGCCATCCGGGCCAGCCTGGTGGCGCAGGTCACAGGCACCGTGCGCTGGCGCGAGTGCGTTGCTGCCATGGCCGCGGCAGGCGTCAACCGCTTCATCGAGGCGGGGGCCGGCAAGGTCCTGACCGGCCTCGGCAAGCGTATCGCCGCCGATGCCAGCTTCTCGGCCATCGGTGGTCCGGACGAGATCGCAGCCTATATCGCCGGACGCAACTGAAGCGCGCAACGGAAGGAAGATCGCCATGTTCTCACTGGCAGGCAAGACGGCGCTGGTCACCGGCGCGACCGGCGGCATCGGCGGAGCCATTGCGCGGGCTTTGGCAGCCCAGGGCGCGCGCGTTGCTGTGTCCGGCACGCGCATCGAGGTGCTTGAGGCGCTTGTCGCCGAACTCGGCCATGGCGCGGTGGCCTTGCCGTGCAATCTGTCGGACGCAGCTTCCGTCGAGGCGCTGGTGCCGGCTGCAGAAGCCGCGCTGGGACAACTCGACATCCTCGTCAACAATGCCGGCATCACCCGCGACAACCTTTTCCTGCGCATGAAGGACGAGGAATGGGATCAGGTCATCGCGGTCAATCTCACCGCCTCGTTCCGCCTGATGCGGGCTGCGGTGAAGGGCATGATGCGCCGCCGTTCCGGACGCATCATCTCCATCGGCTCGGTAGTCGGCACCACCGGCAATCCGGGGCAGGGCAACTATGCTGCCTCGAAGGCTGGGTTGATCGGCATGTCGAAGGCGCTCGGGGCCGAGGTTGCCAGCCGTGGCATCACCGTCAATGTCATCGCGCCCGGCTTCATCGAGTCGCCCATGACCGATGGCCTCAATGACAAGCAGCGCGAGGCCATCCTCGGCAATGTTCCCATGGGCCGCTTGGGGACGGGCTCCGACATCGCTGCCGCTGCCGTGTTCCTGGCCAGTCCGGAAGCGGCCTACCTGACCGGGCAGACGCTGCATGTGAATGGCGGAATGGCAATGATCTGAGAGGCTTGGCGCGGCGGCGCGGGTTCTCCCCAGCCTGCGGCGAAACGGCTCGCCAGCATCAAGCCGGCATGCTATTCAGCCGATGAGAGGGTGCAAGGGCTTGACGCGCGCCCCTGTGTTGGGCTTTTGCAGCACTGTCGACAACAGGTCGGGGTCAGCCTTATCCGGCTTTCCGGCCACCAGAACAATCCCACGCGGCAGCTTGCGGCGTAAAACAAAGTGAAGAGGACGTGTCCATGAGCGATGTCGCGGAACGCGTGAAGAAGATCGTCGTTGAGCACCTCGGCGTCGATGCAGAGAAGGTTGTCGCCGGCGCGAACTTCATTGACGACCTGGGTGCCGACTCGCTTGACACCGTCGAACTCGTCATGGCGTTCGAAGAAGAATTCAACGTCGAGATCCCGGACGATGCGGCTGAAACCATCGTCACCGTCGGCGATGCCGTGAAGTTCCTGGAAAAGAGCGCCGCCGCCTGAGAAGGCAGCGCCGGCCCGTCCAAAACCTCCAACGTCTGATACGGAGCTCGAACGATGCGGCGCGTCGTTGTGACGGGAATGGGAGCCGTTTCGCCGCTGGCCTGCGGCGTTGAACTGACATGGTCGCGCCTGCTTTCCGGTCAAAGCGCCGCGCGGCCAATCACCAGCTTCGATGCGAGCGACCTGCCGTCGCGGATTGCCTGCACGGTTCCGCGCGGCGACGGCTCGGACGGCACCTACAATCCCGACCAGTGGATGGAGCCGAAAGAGCAGCGCAAGGTCGATGAGTTCATCGTCTTTGCCATGGCGGCGGCCCGGCAGGCCCTGACCGACGCCAACTGGAAGCCTGAAAGCTACGAGGACCAGACCCGCACCGGCGTGATGATCGGTTCCGGGATTGGTGGCATCGGGGGCATCTATGAAGGCTCCATTGTGCTCCACGAGAAAGGCCCGCGCCGGCTTTCTCCGTTCTTCATTCCGGGCCGTCTGGCCAATCTTGCGTCCGGCTATGTCTCGATCGAGCATGGCCTGAAGGGTCCCAACCACGCGGTGGTCACGGCCTGCTCGACCGGCGCGCATGCGATCGGCGATGCGGCCCGCATGATCGCGCTTGGCGATGCCGATGTCATGCTGGCGGGTGGGTCCGAATCCGCGATCAACCGGATCGGCATTGCCGGCTTCTGTGCCTGCCGCGCGCTGTCCACCGGCTTTAATGACACGCCCGAGAAGGCCTCGCGGCCTTACGACAAGGGCCGTGACGGTTTCGTCATGGGCGAGGGCGCAGCCGTGCTGGTGCTGGAAGACATGGAGCATGCGCTGCTGCGCGGTGCCCCGATCCACGCCGAGGTGATCGGCTATGGCATGTCTGGTGATGCCTATCACATCACCTCGCCTTCAGAGGATGGCGATGGGGCTTTCCGCTGCATGACGGCGGCCCTCAAGCGCGCCGGCCTGTCCCCCGCCGAGGTCGACTACATCAACGCCCACGGCACCTCGACCCCGCTCGGTGACGAGATCGAATTGCGCGCGATCGAGCGCCTTGTCGGCGCACATGCGGACAAGATGGTGATGTCCTCGACCAAATCGGCCATCGGCCATCTCCTGGGCGCAGCCGGTGCCATCGAGGCGGTTTTCTCGATCCTGGCCATCCGCGACGGCATTGCGCCTCCGACCCTCAACCTCGATGATCCCTCGGTCGAGACGGCTATCGATCTGGTGCCCCATACCCCTCGCAAGCGCAGGATCGATGTGGCATTGTCGAACTCGTTCGGCTTTGGCGGAACCAATGCCTCGCTGGTGTTCCGGCGCTTTGCGGCGTGAGCCGGCACAGGCTGGATGATGGGCGAGCTTTGGCCACATTCAGGGTCGACAATTGCCCATCGTGTCCGTGCCATCAGCGGCGCAGGTCCAAAGAACCATGAACAGGCCAAGAGCACGCGATGAATGACAAGCCTGCCACCGGGCGCGGATCGGACATCGCCGAGATGAGCCAGCGGGCCTCGCCCCGCAGCCCGTCCGAGGCGATGAAGCCAAGCGCGCCGCCGCCTCCGCCGAAGAAGACACGGCGTCGCCGCAGTGGCTTCATTGGCTTTCTCAGCGCGCTGTTCACACTCGGTTTGCTGGGCGCCGTCGTCATCGGCGGGTCGTTCGTCGTGATCCAGCGCCAGGCGGCCGAGCCCGGCCCTCTTGCTGCTGACAAGGCGCTCGTTGTGCCGCCCGGCAGTGGCCTTGCCGACATCGCCGAGCAGCTTGACCGGGAGGGCGTGATCCGCAACCCGCTGATGTTCCGCATTGCCGGCTACATCACCGGGGCCTGGTCACAGCTCAGGGCCGGCGAATATCTGTTCAAGGCCAATATCAGCCCGCGCGAGGCGCTCGACGTGCTCACCAGCGGCAAGCCTGTGCTGCATTCGGTGCTGATTCCAGAAGGCCTTACCAGTGAGCAGATCGTGGCACGGCTGAAGGAGAATGACCTTCTGTCCGGCGACATCATCCAGACCCCGCGCGAGGGCGCGCTCCTGCCTGATACCTACAGGGTCGAGCGCGGCACCACCCGCCAGCGCCTGATCCAGACCATGGCCGAGAAGCAGCGCGAGGAACTGAACCGCATCTGGGCACGCCGTGTGGCCGATCTGCCGATCAAGACCCCGCAGGAACTGGTGACGCTCGCCTCGATCGTCGAGAAGGAAACAGGCCGCGCGGACGAACGGCCACGCGTCGCCGGGGTCTTCGTTAATCGCCTCAACCGGCGCATGAAGCTGCAGTCTGACCCGACCATCGTCTATGGGCTGGTGGGCGGCAAGGGCACGCTCGGGCGTGGCATCCTGCGCACCGAGATCACCCAGCCAACAGCCTACAACACCTATGTCATCGACGGGTTGCCGCCTGGGCCGATTGCCAATCCGGGCCGGGCTGCCATGGAAGCGGTCGCCAATCCGTCCCGCACCCGCGACCTGTTCTTCGTCGCAGATGGCACCGGCGGGCATGCCTTTGCCGAAACGCTAGACCAGCATAACCGCAATGTTGTGCGCTGGCGGCAAATCGAGGCCTCGCGCCGCGAGGCAGGCCGGCCTTCGCCGGAAGCCAGCGTCGATCGCGCCGAGCCCCCTCCGGCTCCGGCCCCTGCGGCTCCGACGGCAGCCCCCGGCGGCCCGGCACCGGAACGCCGGACGGAGACGTCTGATCCGTCAGCGCCGCGCGCGGCGGCATTCGCCGATCAGGACCAACCGCTCGATCTCGAAACCTTTCCCGTGCCGGCCAGCCGCCGCGCTGGCATGAACCAGCCTGCGCCGCAACCGCTGCGCGCTGCCCCGTCCAGCCCCCAGGCAGCGGGCTTGCCCGGCCAGCCGCGCCCGCGTGGCTTCGATGCGTCGGAAGGCACATCCCGTGACCCGTTGCTGAACCGCAATTTCGATCTCAATTCGTCCAAAGCGATCCCTGCACTCAGGCCATAGCCGGGCAGACGAAAAACGTTGCTGTTGTTTCATCCGATGCTCTACGGTCCGCGCGTGATCAGGCGATTCCGGACCATTTTTCCATGATTTCCAGCATGACGGGCTTCGCGCGCGAAGCAGGGACAGCCGGCTCCCTGACATGGGCCTGGGAACTCAAATCGGTCAACGGTCGCAATCTCGATGTGCGCGTGCGGGTGCCGCCCGGCTTCGACGCGGTCGGCGAAGAGGCGCGAAAGCAGGTCAGTGCGGCGCTCACGCGTGGCGCGGTCCAGGTCGGCCTCACCGTTCAGCAGGTCGATGCGCGCCGGACCTCCGTGCGCATCAACACGGATGTCCTGATGTCGTTGGCCGAGGCGATCCGCACACTGCCCCCGGCGCTGCCGTTCCAGCCGGCCACCATGGACGGGCTCTTGCAGGTGCGCGGCGTGGTCGAGGTCGACGACAGCGACGATCAGGATCTCGGTGCCCAGCTTCAGCCCGATCTGGTGGCGGCGGTCAGCCGTGCGGCTTCCGCGCTGGCGCTGGCTCGCCGCCAGGAAGGGGCCGCGCTGAACGAGGTGCTCCGTGGCCAACTGGCACGGATGCGGGAACTTGTCGGCCAGGTCGAGGACCATCCCGCCCGCACGGTTGATGCCATCCGTGCGCGTCTCGCCGGGCAGGTGCAGGCGCTGATGGACGGGCAGGCGAGCCTCGATCCGGCCCGGCTTTATCAGGAAGCGGTACTGCTCGCCACGCGCGCCGATGTCCGCGAGGAACTGGACCGCCTGAAAGCGCATATCGATGCGAGCGCAGCCCTGCTGGCGGAAGGCGGGGCCATCGGCCGCAAGCTGGATTTCCTTGCGCAGGAGTTCGGACGCGAGGCCAGCACCCTGTGCGCCAAGGCCAACCATGTCGAGTTGTCGCGCATCGGGCTGGAACTCAGGGCGCTGGTCGACCAGTTCCGCGAGCAGGCGCAGAACGTGGAGTAAGCCGGATGACTGCCATTCCCCGTCGCGGCCTGATGCTGATCCTGTCCTCGCCCTCCGGCGCAGGCAAGTCGACCCTGACCCGCCAGCTTGTCGAGGATCAACCGGACGTGCGCTTGTCCGTCTCGGTGACGACGCGCCCGAAGCGTGCTTCTGAAATCGACGGCAAGCACTACCGGTTCATCACGGTTGACGAGTTCAAGGCGTTGCAGCAGCGCGGCGACCTTCTGGAGAGCGCCGAGGTTCATGGCAATTTCTATGGCACGCCGCGCAAGCCGGTTGAAACGGCGCTGGCCGCCGGCCGCGATGTGCTGTTCGACATCGATTGGCAAGGCACCCGCCAGATCATGGCCAAGATGCGCAAGGATGTGGTTGCGGTGTTTGTCCTGCCGCCCTCCATGGCCGAGTTGAAGATGCGTCTTGAGCGGCGCGCCGAGGATGCGCCCGAGACGATCAGCAAGCGGCTGCGCAATGCCCGCGACGAGATCGCGCAATGGGGCCTGTATGACTATCTGATCGTCAACGACGATCTGGGCAGGGCCTTCTCCGGCGTTCAGGCCATTCTTGCGGCCGAGCGTCTGAAGCGCGAGCGGCTGGTTGGCGCCAAAGGCTTCCTTGACACGTTGCTCGGCGCGCCGGATGCCTGAGGCCATTGGTCACCGGGTCTGGTGAGATCACAGTCCGGGCCTCAGGCCTGACCGCGCCGCTGGGCCGCCGCCGCATTGGCCAGTTCGACGAACTTGCTCACCGGGATGGTCTCTGCCCGCGCCGTTTCGTCGATGCCTGTTGCTGCGAACAGCGCCGGCAAGTCAAGGTCCAGCCCTTTGAGCGACTGCCGCAGCATCTTGCGCCGCTGGCCGAAGGCGGTCAGCGTCAGCCGCTCCAACTCCTTGAGATCGCATGGCTCCGGCGCGGCACGCGGCACCAGATGGACAACGCTCGAGATGACTTTGGGGGGCGGCACGAACGCGCTCGGCGCCACATCGAACAGGATTTCGGCCTCTGTGCGCCAGCCGCACAGGACACCAAGGCGGCCATAGTTTGACGGGTCGTCCGCATCGGCCACGATCCGCTCTGCAACCTCGCGCTGGAACATCAAGGTCAGCGACGTGAACCACGGTGGCCACGGCGTCTTGCTCAGCCAGTTGACGAGCAGCGCAGTGCCGACATTGTAGGGCAGATTGGCGATGATCCTCGCCTTGCGGCCGGCGAGGCGGGCCGTGATGTCCTCACGCATCGCGTCGCCCAGAACGATGTCAAGCCTGCCAGGCCAACGCGCCGCGATCTGTTCGAGTGCGGGCAGGCAACGCCTGTCGCGTTCGATCGCGATCACGGTTTCCGCTCCCTCCAGCAGCAGGGCGCGGGTCAGCCCGCCTGGCCCCGGCCCGATTTCGACCACGCACTGGCCGGCAAGCGGGCCGCTGGCGCGGGCGATCCGCCCTGTCAGGTTGAGGTCGAACAGGAAGTTCTGTCCAAGCGAGCGCTTCGCCATCAGATCAAGGCTGCGGACCACCTCGCGAAGCGGTGGCAGGCCATCGGGCGTAGTCATGGCACGCTTGCTCCCGGCGCGCGCGCGCCTGCCGTCAGCCGGTCAGCCAGGCGCAAGGCCGCCAGCAGGCTGTCGGGCCGGGCGATGCCTTTTCCGGCAATGTCGAAGGCCGTGCCGTGGTCCGGCGAGGTCCGGACGAAAGGCAGGCCCAGCGTGACATTCACCCCGTCATCGAACGCCAGCGTCTTGACCGGGATCAGTCCCTGATCGTGATACATCGTGAGCGCGACATCGTAGCCAGCACGGGCGCGGGCATGGAACATCGTGTCAGCCGGCAGGGGACCGCGGGCATCGATGCCGAGCCCCTGCAACGCGGCCACGGCTCCGGCAATGATGCTGCCATCCTCATGGCCCAGCGCTCCACCTTCACCGGCATGGGGGTTGAGCCCCGCCAGGGCAAGGCGTGGCGCGGCGATGCCGAAACGCCGCTTCAGGTCGCGGTCGACGATCACGCCGGTCTCGACGATCAGGGCTTCGGTCAGGTGCTGCGGCACATCGCGCAGCGGAATGTGGATCGTGACGGGCACCACTGCGAGCGTCTCGCTCCAGATCATCATCACCGGGCGGGGAGGTGGCCCGGAACCATCCGCTGCCAGCGCTGCGAGGAACTCGGTATGGCCCGGGTGACGAAAACCGGCCTCATAGAGCACCGACTTTGCAATCGGATTGGTCACGACAGCCCGGCCTTGCCCGGCCTTGACCAGCGACACAGCCATCTCGATGGCTGCAATCGTGCCGGGCGCGCCCTGCGCGCCGGGGTGGCCGGCAAAGCTCTTCGTATCATGCCCGTGATCGAGCACCGGCAGGCCGTCTTCGAAGGCCGCCGCGGCTTCTGCTGATGCAGCAATGGGCACGACAGGAACGCAAAGGCCGACTTGCGCCGCGCGCTCACGCACGGTTGCCACGGATGCAATCAGCATGAAAGGCGGGATGGGAACCTGCCGACGGCCTGCCCAGAGGGCCAGCGTCAGTTCGAGGCCAACCCCGGCAGGATCGCCTTGCGTCAGGAGCAAGGGTGCGACAGGCACCCTAGTTCTTGATGCCGTCGGAGACGCCGCCATAGCCCTCATCCTTGAGAGCCTGGCGGAAACCGACACCGCCGAGCGTGCGCAGTTCGAGACGGAACAGCACGCCCTGGTTGGTGCGCGCGCGGGTCCCTTCCGACGTATCGCGGAACGAGGTGAAGTAGCTCACGTCGAACGTGGTGCATTCATCCTCATAGCGGGCGCCGACGCTGGTCGAGGCCAGGGTGAAGCGTGGCGTGTCCAGCTTGGGAACGGGAAGGGCGCGGTCCGTCAGATACTTGTCGAGATCGTAGAGCACACCGCCACGGGCGCTCCAGAATTGCCCGAGCTTGACGCCGGCATTGATGCCCAGCCCCTCGCGGCGGAAGGGCTGCGCCCGCTCTGGCTGGGCTTCATAGCGGGCATAGGTGACCGAGGCCCATGCCGGCTCGAAATTGGCCCGCGCCGTGACTTCGAGGGCCCGCGCGGTGAAGGTGCGTTCGTCGAAGCGGCCCTTGGCGGTGATCGAGCCGAACGGTGTCGGCGCCAACTGCACGCGGGCCACATAATCCGAGCGGCGGGTTTCGAGGCCGGTGTTGGCACCGGTGTTGACGCTGTCCTGCACGGCAAAGGAGTTGCGCCCCGCAAGATGGTAGGACTGGCCAAACATTGCGTTGGCATGGGCACCGTTGTTGAAGGTGCCGGCATAGTTGAGACCATAGCTCATGCGGATGCCGCCTTCGCTGCGGTCATAGCCGGAGAAGCGGTTCCACTGGAACAGGGTCGTGTCGTCAAACACCAGGCTCTGCGCGTCCTCATTCGGCGTGCGACCGATGTTGGTCTCGTTCGGGCGTGCGACGATCTGGGCCACAGGCGAGATGACATGGTTGCCGGAGGCCGCAGTCAGCACGAACGGATAGGCATAGCTCATGCCGATGGCCGGCATGATCCGCGTGGTCGTGCCTTCCTGAATGCCGAACGCATTCTGGAAACTGTTGTTGAAGCTGCCCGCATTGAGCGATGTGTAGAACGCATCGGCCCTGACCGAGGCAAAAGGCGTCCAGACCTGGCCGATCGGGTCGATGATCTGGCGACGCCAGGACACGCCGATGGAGGCGCGCGAGGCCGTGCCGCCAACGCCGCGAAGCAGGCATTCCGTCTTGTTGTAGACAAAGCAGCCTTCGTAATAGGAGGCCGTCGGTGTCGTCACCAGGTAGTTGCTTTTGTAGGAGTTGGGACCAGCGGTCGGGATCGTCTGGAAGGCTGACTGCTCGCGACTCAGGCTTGTGATGTTGGCGTCAACCGTGATTTCGCCGCCGAGCAGGCCCGGCCCTTCCATGCGCTTGTTGTATTCGAGCACGGGGTGAACGATCGGCTGCTGCTTCTGCCAATCGATATAGTTCAGGGTCCGGAAGTGATAGGCGCGGGCATCGAACCACGCATTCGACGTCTGGCCGTTGAGATAGACCGAAGAGGTCACCTCCCGGAAGAATGTCGAAGTCAGGCCCTCATTCTGGATCCGGTAATTGCGGTAGAAATAGCGGTCGGTGGAACCCGAGACGTCCCATCCGAAGCGCCACTTGTCGTTGATGTCGAAGGTGCCGAAGGTCTCCAGAGAGCCGCGAAACCGGCGGTCGCCAGCCCCGAGCGGGGCGGCGGCAAAGGCGCCAGGGTCGCTCTGGAAGATGCCGGCGGCGCGGATCGTGTAGGACCCGTTGACCAGCCGGTGACGCCATTCGCCGACCCCGAGGAAGCCCTGGCGCGACAGCACCGTGGGCGTCAGCGTCAGGTCATAGTTCGGCGCAAGATTCCAGAAGAACGGCACGCCCACGCCCACGCCAAGTTGGGTCGACGAATAGACTGTCGGCGCAAGGAAGCCGGTCTTGCGTTGCACGGTCGAATCGGGCGCCCAGAAATACGGCACATAGGCAATGGGAACGCCGGCCAGTTCGAGGGTCGAGCCCTCGAAATAGATCGTCTTCTCCTCGCCGTTATGAATGATCCGCTGCGAGCGGACCTGCCAGAGCGGCGGCTTTTCGGGGTTGTCCTTGCAAGGCTCGCACGCGGTGTATGTGCCGGTCTGGAAGGTCACCGTATCGCCACCAGAGCGCTCCGCGCGCGGCGCGGCAAAGCGGCTCCTGTCGGGATTGACAGTGCGCAGCGTGTCGATGAAGCCGTCGCGGAAATCGTCCGTCAGGTCGAAGCGCGAGCCGGTGACCACCTGTCCGTTGGCTTCCGTGAGGCGGGCATTGCCTTCGGCAGACACCCGTTTGGTGGCGCGGTTGTAGGTCACGCGGTCAGCTTCGAGTGTCCGGCCCTGGTAGAAGATCTGAACATCACCAACGGCTTCGACTGTGTTCTTGTCGTTGTTGTAGACCAGTTGCTTGGCTTCGATCAGCATCCGCTCGGGCGAAGCCTGCGCTGCGGCGGGTGCGGGCTTGGGGCGCTGGGGTCCGCGTGTCTGGGCATGGGCGTGAGTCAGCGCCAGCACCAGCACAAGCCCTGTGCCGGCTGCAAGATGCCCCATCCGCCTCGTGCGAGAGATCATTCTCTCAGTCACCCGTTCCACGCACGCCCCACGCACTCAGCCGTCCTCCAGATGGAGGAGGGCAAGCACGCCCAGCAAACTCCCCAAAATCGCCGGCAACCAGGCAGCCATTTCGGGCGCAATAATCCCGTTGGCTCCGAGGTCTTCGGTGAGCTCAGTGGCGACGTAAAGCACGAACCCGGCAATAACGCCACCCAGCACCATTCGGGCGATCCCACCAAATCGAAAAAATCTTAAGGAAACGGTGGCAGCGACCAGAATCATCGCCACCAGCAGCAGCGGGCGCGAGGTCAGTGCCGCGTGATGCAGCTTGTAGCGCGTGGCGTCGAGGCCGGCCTTTTCCGTGCGGTCGATCACCTCGGCGAAATCCCAATAGGAGACCTGTTCGGGTGGGGTGAAGCTGCGCCGCACCTGCTCGCGTTCGAGATTCGTGGCGATCACCGAGGTGGCATAGGTTTGCGGTTCGTCCAGCGTGGAGACGACGCGCACCTCGCTCAGTTCCCAGTATCCGTCAAACAGCACAGCGCGGCGAGCTTCCACCCGCTCGAGGAAACGCCCTGCGCTGTCGTAGTTGAAAAAAGTCACCTGGTTGAGCTGCCGACCGAGTTCGGATGCCGAGATTGCCCGGATCACGGATTGTCCATCAAGGCTCTTTTGCCTCAGCCAGAGTTCCTTGTCCGTGGCGGCCTTGCCACTGCGGGCGAAAATCTTGGCCTCGATGTTGGCAGCACGCTGCTTGAAGCTGGCCGCCATCGGGTTGAACAGCGTCACCGCCACGATGCCGATCACGGCACCTGTCACCAGGCCGGGCTGGAGGAATTGCCAGGCCGAGACACCGGCAGCGCGCGCCACAACCAGTTCCAGCTTGCGGCTGAGGCCCAGCAGGGCCGCCATGGCACCAAACAGCACGGCGAAGGGCAGCACCTGTTCGGCGATGGATGGCGTGCGGTAGAAGGCCAGCGTGGCCATGATCCCGGTCGAGGCATCCTGCGCGTCGCCCGCCCGCCGCATCAGTTCGACGAAATCCAGAGTGAACACCAGCATGTAGATGGTGAAGAACACGCCGGCGATCATCTTCAGGAAGCGCAGCGCCACATAGATCCCGAGAGTTCGGCCAATGATCATGCCGGCCTCGCGAATCTGAGCCGTGCCGCCGCGATCAGGCCGTCACCAAGGCCGTTCAGTCGTGCAAACAGCGGCCTGAGCCTGGGGCCTGCGACGATGATCAGCACGCAGGCCGCAATGCTGAGCAGTGGCAGCGCGTAGGACAGATAAACGGCACCATTCGAGCGCACCATCATGCTCGACAGCGCGAAGCCTGCAATGCGCAGGCCGATCACGGCAAGGCTGGCTGCCACCATGGCCGTGCCGCGCCCCTGCCGGGTCGTTCGCGGCTCACCCAGCGCGGCAAACCCGATCAGGATGAAGGCCACGACATAGATCGGAGCCAGGAAGCGGTCATGCAATTCGGCCCGGAACCGCCCGCGAACCTGTCGATAGTAAGGCTCGTTGCGGTCAGGAAAGAGCAGTGCATGGGTGGTCCGCTCACGCGGCTTGAGGATGACGTTGGCTCCATCCTGTCCGAACGATGACAGATCAACGCCATAGCGTTCGAAGGTCACGATCGAGCTTTCCTGCGATTTGCCGGACTGCTGCTGGATCGAGCCCTGTTCGAGCACAAGAAACGGCTTGCCTTCGATCTCCAGCGTTTGCCCGCGTTCGGCGATGTAGACCATGGATTTGGCCTCATCACGGCTGTCCTGGAAGAAGATGCCGAGCAGTGCCTGCCCGGATCGCTCGCGGTAATGAAAGGTGATGCCCTGGTCGAGCGTGATGAACTGGCCTTCCTTGACCACGTTGGCGATGAAATCACCGCGGATGCGTGTGATCATGTCCCTCAGTTCGCGGAAGCTGGCCGGCATGACATGCAGCGTCATGAACGCCACCAGCGCAGCCGCGATCACGGCCATCAGCGCGAACGGCTTGAACAGCATGCGCGGCGAGATGCCCGAGGCACTCATCACGATCAGTTCGGAATCGCTGTTGAGCTTGTTCAGCGTGTAGAGCGTCGCCGCAAACACGGCCACAGGCGCAATCACGATGACGAGAGCCGGCAGCGACAGGGCGGTGAAGTGCAGGAAGACCAGGAACGTCTGGCCTTTGCCGGTGACCAGGCTGAGCTCGCGCAGCGCCGAGCTGATCCAGATCACGCAGGTCAAACCGATCAGGCCGGCCAGTGCCGCCACAGTCATGGTCTTGAACAGGTAGCGGTCGAGCAGGCCAAAACGCATGAAGTGCAACAGTTCCCGAGCAATCCGGACAGGAGGCCAGCGGCGGATAGGCAAGCCCGAAGCTCGCTCTAGGCCTGCCAAAGGCGGCGAGTTTGTGTCCTGGGAGTTTGTGACCCGCGCTTGTGAGCGGCACGGTTTGCGCTAGAACTGCTGCAAGGTCCAGAATCTTTCCTGCTTGGTCTGACCGCGCAGGACTGACCGGACCGCATCTGTTCATCACGCCCCGCACCAGAAGATCGCAAGAGCACGCCATGGTTGACCGTCTCCGCATTGAATTCAAGCCTTTTGCGCTGCCAGCATCCGGCGATCTGGCGCTGCTGGTGTTCGATGACCTGGCCTTGCCCGAGGCCGTTGCCGCTCCTCTCGCCGAGGCCGTCAAGCGCGCACTCGACATCGAGCAGTTCAAGGGCAAGGCGCTGTCATCGAGCGTGAGTCTCGCGCCAGCCGGCATCGGGCTCGACCGCATCGTCGTTGTCGGGCTCGGCGCGCGTGCCGAAGCCGAGAAGATCGACTGGGTGTCTGTTGGCGGGGTGCTCGCCGGCCGGATCGCGTCGGGCCGTGCTCTCGCCGCGCTGATGGCCACCGATCACGGACCGGTCACGGCGGATCAGGCTGGCGACGTCGCACTCGGGGCCAGGCTGCGCGACTATCAGTTTGATCGCTACAAGTCGAAGAAGGCCGACGCCGAGGCCAAGCCCGGCGGCGCACTGGCGCTGCATGTTGCCGATACGCTCAAGACCAAGAAAGCGGTGAAACTCGCCGATGCCATTGCCGATGGCGTCTGCCTTGCGCGCGATCTGGTCAACGAGCCGCCGAATGTGCTGGGGCCGGAAGAGTTCGCGGCCCATGCCGAGGCCTTGTCGAAGCTCGGCGTCGAGG
>JALORF010000180.1 GCA_025459195.1 Beijerinckiaceae bacterium | reverse complement strand
ATCCTGCGCAAGGTCCTGGCCCGGATGGAGGCCGAGTCCGGCGGGCGCATCAAGACCGGGATCAACGAGGGCGAGGGCACGTTCTACGGGCCGAAATTCGAATACACGCTCAAGGATGCCATCGGCCGGGACTGGCAGTGCGGCACGACGCAGGTCGACTTCAACCTGCCCGAGCGCTTCGGCGCGTTCTACATCGGGCCCGATGGCGAAAAGACCCAGCCTGTGATGGTGCATCGTGCCATCTGCGGTTCGCTGGAGCGCTTCCTCGGCATCCTGATCGAGAGCCATGCCGGGCACTTCCCGCTCTGGCTGGCACCGGAGCAGATCGTGGTCTGCCCGATCACCTCCGAAGCGGATGCCTATGCCGAGAAGGTGGCGCAGCGCATGCTGGCCCATGGCCTGCGCGCCCGCGCCGATCTGCGCAACGAGAAGATCAATTACAAGGTGCGCGAGTATTCCCTGGCCAAGGTGCCGCTGATCATCGCGGTGGGCAAGCGCGAGGCGGAGGACAACACTGTCTCGGTGCGCCGGCTCGGCTCGCAGGCGCAGACCGTGATGGGCCTCAAGGAAGCCGTCGAGGCGTTCACACAGGAGGCGCTCGCACCGGACGAGCGCCGGGCACGGATGCTGCTGGCCGCCGAGTGAAAGGCCGGGCCGCATTGTCCTTGCCGGATCGACAAGGCACCTGTTTGCCGGCAGATTGTGGCCATGATGCTGCATAGTTACCGCAAGCGGCTCGAAGCCGACCTGGTGGCCTGGACGGCGGCAGGGCTGATCGAGCCCTCGCAGGCGCTGGGCATCCGCCGTGCTGTCGCGGCGAAGGCGGGCGGCAGCCGGCTGCCCGCGTTGCTTGGCCTGCTTGGCGGGCTCCTGCTGGCCTCGAGCGTGCTTGCTTTCGTTGCGGCGAACTGGGCGCTTGTGCCGCGCATCGGCAAGCTCTCGGGCATCCTGATCCTGATCATCGCCGCCCTGGCGACGGCGCTCCATGTCGACCGGAAAGGCGCGCGACTGGCCAGCGATGCGGCCTCGACGACGGCCACGCTGATCTTTGGTGCTGGCGTGGCGCTGGTCGGCCAGATGTATCATCTGCCGGCGGACTGGCCGGCCGGCACGGCGCTGGTCGGCATCGGCGCGCTCGTGGTGGCCGCCCTGATGCGGTCGGACGGGGCGTTGCTCATCGCCTTCGCCTGCATGATCGCCTGGCTGTTCGGCGTGCACGACGAGACGGTCAGCGGGGTCAACCTGCCCTATCTCGCCTTCTTCGCGCCGGCGCTGGCACTGGCGCTGGGCCGCAGCAACCGGGCGGTGCATCACCTTGCGGTGCTGGCCGCCTTGGCCTGGCTGGTGCTCCTTGTGGGGGACAACACGCTGCGCGCGGCCGAACTCGGCACGCACATCGCCTATCTGCTGTTTGTGGCGGTGTGCTTCATCGGGCTGGGGCTGCTGGCCGCAGAGGGCCGCCTGCCTGTCCTGTTCAGTGCCTGCACGGCGTGGGGCCTGATGGGCTACATCGTGGTGATCGGGCTGCAACTGGCGCGCGTGCTGGAACCATCGGGGGCGGTTGCCGGCTTTGCAGCCCCCCGCGTCATCGTGGCGGGCCTGCTCGGTGTCGGCGCGGTGGTGGCGCTGCTGGCCCTGCTGCCGGACCGCAAGTCGGCGGGCGCCATGGCTGCGGCGCTGGTGCTGGCCATGGCCACGTCGCTGGTGTTCTGGAGCGGGGCCGGACAGAGCTTTGCCGGCCGGGTGCTGGTCTCGGCACTGGTGCTGCTGTCGTCATCGGCGATGATCGTGGCCGGCGCGGTCATGGCACAGCGCCGGGTTTCGTTGGCAGGAGCCGGAGCGTTCGGCCTTGCCGTGATCGTGCTGCTGTATCGGACTGTGGGCACACTGCTGGACCAGTCGCTGTTCTTCCTTGTAGGCGGTGTCCTGCTGATCGCGATTGCCGTCGGCATGCGCAGGTTGTTGCAGCGCTTCGGCGCGCCGCAACCGGGCGGTGCCCCATGACCGGGTTGGCTGTGATCGGCGGGTTGGACCGGCTGGTGGCCCGTATTCCGGGGCTGGCGCGGGCGGGTCTTGCCGCACTGGTGCTGTGCGGGCTGATCCTCGCCATGGTGTTTGAGCGCGCCGCCATCCTGCGTGATGGTGCCACGATCCGGCTGGCAACGGTGCCGGTCGATCCGCGTGATCTGTTCCGCGGCGACTATGTGGTGCTCAACTACGAGATCAGCACCATCAACCTGACCCGCATCGGTGCGGCCACTGACCTCAAGCGCGATGAGGCGATCCATGTCGGCGTGCGGGCCGGGACCAGCGGACAGGCCGAGGTCATGCGCGTCGTGCGCGCCAGCCAGCCGCGCGAGCCGGGCCTGATCTGGATCGCCGGCAAGGCAGGCCCCGTGCTCAACTGCTTCAGGGGTTTCGTCGGCACGGCCTGCTCCGAGGGCGAGAAGGTGCTGCGCGTGCGCTATGGGCTGGAGAGCTACTTCGTGCCGCAAGGCGAGGGGCGCGCCATCGAGACCACCGCGTCGTCGCGTGTCGAGGTTCTGGCGGCGGTCAGCGTCGGGGGCGCATCGGCGATCAAGTCGCTGCTGATCGACGGCAAACCCGTCTATGACGAGCCGCCTTATTGACCGTCAGCGCCCGACCACGACCTCGATATCGCGATCAAGCCCGGCCTCGATCTTGAATTCGTGGGTGTGGACCTGCCCGCCTTGCCGGGCGATCAGCACATAGTCACCTTCGGCGAGAATCACCTCGGGGAAAGCCCCGATGGCCTCGCGGATCACGTCGCCGCCGGGTGTCAGCACCGAAAACGCGGTGCCGGCAAAAGCCTCGCCGCCTGGAGTGGTGACGAGCTTGAGCGTCGCTTTGGCGGCGCGATGGAACAAGGTGGCTTCAATCAGCTTGCCGCTTTCGACCTTCACATCAACGCGGCGGATGGCATTGGCATCGCCATGGGTCGAGACGACATGATAGGTGCCTTCCGGCAGGCGCAGGATGTCTCCGGAGCGGACATTCTCGGCCACCAGCCGGCCTTCCGAGTTGCCGGCCAGCGGCACGAACACCGAAAAGCTGATGCTGGCTGGCGGGATCGGGCGGTCGAGGATCACGCCGCCCAGCTTCAGGCCGCCCGCGCTGAGGGTGACGCGTTCATTGAGCGCTCCGTTGGCGGGCACGGTGACGCGCTTCCAGCCGCTGGCAAAGCCGTAGGTGGCGTGCACGACATAGCTGCCGGGCTCCAGCGACAGTTGCGGCGCGGCCAGCGTCGAGCGCGCCACGATCTGCGGCGGGCCGCCATTGCCGTCATCTTTGAGGATGCGCCAGATCAGGCCCGAGGTGATCGGCTTGTTTTCCGTGGCATAGATGGCGCCAAGCCTGACCCCCTGGGGGGGCGCCGGTGCCTGCGCGGCGACCCAGCCTGGCAGTAGCGCTGTCACAGCCAGCACGACCATGCGCAGCCTCGCCGAGGACCAGACCAGCCTTGTTGCCAGACGAAGCATCATGGCCCCTGTCATACCTTTGCCGCGCTGGCGACGCCAGCCTTGCGACCGACACCCCGGTTCATGGACGATCAGTCTTGCGCACCGGAGTATGGCCTCTTCGTGTCTTGCCGGTCAGGCGCCCATGGGCTACCCACGACCCGTTTCGAGGAGACCGGCCATGACCCATCCGCTCGTTGAGCTTCTGACCACGCGGCGCTCCGTCAAGCCGCTGCTGATGACAGCGGGCGGGCCGAGCGAGGACGAGATCGCGACGATCCTCACCGTGGCCAGCCGCACGCCGGATCACGGCAAGCTGGTGCCCTGGCGGTTCATCGTCTTCAACGGCGCGGCGCGCGAGCGTGCCGGCGAGGTGATCGCGGACACCTACAAGGCCGACCATCCGGGCGCGGATGCCGAGACACTGGCCTTCGAGCGCAACCGGCTGGCGCGCGCGCCTTTGGTGATCGCGGTGGTGTCGCGGGCGCGTCCCCATGCCAAGATCCCCGAGTGGGAGCAGGTCCTGTCGGCTGGCGCCGTCTGCATGAACCTGACGCTGGCCGCCAATGCGCTTGGCTATGGCACCAACTGGCTGACGGAATGGTATGGCTATGATCGTCGCGTGCTCGATGCATTTGGCCTTGCCCCCCATGAGCGGGTGGCGGGCTTCCTGCACATCGGACGCAGCGATGCTCCGATGCAGGACAGGGACCGGCCGCAACTGGCCGATGTCGTGACCTACGCCTGACGGGGGTGAGCCTGTCTGCCTCCCGCCTTTTCTGAAGCGAGCCCGCCATGCACTACCGACCCGATGCGCGCGACAAGGATCTCCTGCCGCATGATCCGCTGAAGGCGATCGTGGCACCGCGCCCGATTGGCTGGATCAGCGCGCTGAGTGCTGCCGGTGATCTCAACCTGTCGCCCTATTCGTTCTTCAACCTGCTGTCCTCGCCGCCGACACCGATTGTGGTGTTCTCTTCTGAAGGCCGGAAGGACGCTGTGAGCTTTGTCGAAGAGACGGGCGAGTTCACCTGCTCTCTGACGAGCTACGACATGGCCCAGCAGATGAGCCTGACGTCGGCACCGCTGCCGCGCGGCCAGAGCGAATATGCCTTCGCCGGGCTCGAGACCGCGCCCTCCGAGATGGTCAGGCCGCCGCGCGTCAAGGGTGCTCCTGCGGCTCTCGAATGCAAGCTCCTGTCGGTGACAGCGCTGCATGATCTCACCGGCAAGCCGATCGACCGCTACATGGTGCTCGGCCAGGTGGTGAGCGTGTTCATCGACGAGCGCTGTCTGGTGGATGGCCGCTTCGACATGACAGCGGCGCGCACCATCGCCCGCTGCGGCTATTCGGACTACGCCGTCGTCGACACGCTGTTCTCGATCCAGCGTCCGCCGGGCGGCTAGGACATGGCAGAGCCGCGCCGCCTGCCGACCCTGACCGAGGACGAGCGCAAGCGCCGCCGGCTGGCGGTTGCCGTGCGCCTGCTCCTGATGGCGCTCATCGGCGGATCGGGCCTGTGGCTGGTGCTGGAACTCGACAAGGCCAGGCGCGCGCAGAACTGTCTCGAATCCGGCAGTCGCACCTGCCGCATCCTCGATGTGCGGTGAGCATCAGCCGGCCGGCAGCCGCGCCAGCAACCGCCGAGCGCGCTTGAGGTGCGGCAGGTCGAGCATCTCGCCGTCGATGCCGATGACACCAAGATCAGGGTTGGCCTCGAAAGCCGCAACGATGGCGCGGGCCTTGTCTATGGCCGCCTGCGAGGGCGTGAACACCGCGTTGATCACCGGCACCTGCGCCGGATGGATGGCCATCTTGCCGACGAAACCGTCACGCCGTGCGGCCTCGGCCTCTTTGCGCAGGCC
>JALORF010000039.1 GCA_025459195.1 Beijerinckiaceae bacterium | reverse complement strand
GCAGTTGCGTTTCGCCAAGCTGTTCTCGAAGCAGGAGCCGGGCGTTGCCGTTTCGGCGTTCGGGCACGCAGCCGTGGTGGTTGCGGGCCTGGTCGCGTTTGGCAGTTCGCCTCCGCCCTTCAAGGACGCCGACGAAGCAATTGCCGTCGAGGTGGTCGACCCTTCCGCGCTCAACGAGGTGACACGCGGCGAGCGCAGCGCCCAGGCGGTGCAGGAGACGCCGCGCCCGCGCGCCGAGCGCCAGAGCGAGATCACCGAACAGAAGGATCCCGGCGAGAACAAGCGCGATGCGCCGACGCCGCCGACACGCCCCGCCGATCTCAGAACCGCCGAACGCGACGAGGTTGCACCGCCGCCTCCGCCAGCCCGGCCTGCCCCCGCACCTGCCCAGCAGGCCGCGAGGCCGGAGACGCAAGCGCAAGAGGCCAAGCCCGACCCCAAGCCGCGTGAAGCGACCAGGCCCGAGCCCAAGCCGGAGATGCGCCGCGACCAGCTTGCCGCCCTCGCCGAGCAGGCTGAACTCCAGGCCCGCCGCGAGCAGGCCGCCGAGGAAGCGCGCGCTGCTGCCAGGGCCCGTGCCGAGGCTGAAGCCCGCGCCCGTGCCCAGGCTGAGGCTGCTGCGAAAGCGCGTGCCGAGGCGGCTGCCAAGGCCAAGGCCGAGGCCGATGCCAAGGCTGAAGCGCTTGCCGAGGCGAAGGAGAAGGCCGAAGCCGAGAACAGGGCCAAGGCCGAAGCGCTGGCCAAAGCCAAGGCTGCGGCAGATGCCAAGGCCAAGGCGGCTGCCGAAGCCAAGGCGCGCCGCGATGCGCAACTGGCAGCACAGTTCAACCCGAACGACATTTCCAAGCTGCTCAATTCGAAGGAGCAGGCGCAGTCGTCCGGCTCGACGGGGCGCGAGGTCAACCGCGTCGCCTCACTCGGCACCCAGACCGGCACCGCACAGCGCATGAACCCGAACATGCGCTCGCAACTGATCGGCATCATCAAGGAGCAGCTTGAGCGCTGCTGGGTCGTGCCCGTGGCGCTGCAAAGCGCGCAGCGACCGCCAGTGCCCTCGGTGAGAGTTGCGCTGAAACAGGATGGCACGCTGGCCAGCCAGCCCTCGGTGGTCAACACTTCGGCAGACCCGCTGTTCCGCGTGGCGGCCGACTCCGCTCTCACCGCCACGCGGCGTTGCACGCCGCTGCGCATTCCGGCGCAATTTGCGCCCTTCTACAATGACTGGCGCGATGTCGTGGTGAACTTCGACGCGCGCGATGTCCTGTGAACACCACAAGGTTCGAGCATGATGATCAACACCCTTGAGCTTGCGCCCCCCGGCCCCACGCCTGCCGGTTCTGCCCTCCTGAGCCGCCGCCGCCTCCTGGCCGGAACGGCAGCGGTGATGGCCGCCCAGGCACTGGGGACATCCGCCGCCATGGCGCAACTGGTGATCGACCTGCGCAAGGGCACGTTCCAGCCCATGCCCATCGCCATCGCCGATTTCGGCGGCGAGGGCGACATGGGTCCGCGCGTCTCGGGCATCATCACCAACAACCTGCGTCGTTCCGGCTATTTCGTGCCGCTGCCGCGCGAGCGCCATGCCGAACGGACCCCGCCCTTCGATGGCATCCCCAACTTCGAGCAATGGAAGCCGACCGGCGTGCAGGGCCTCGTGGTTGGCCGGGTGGTGCGCGATGGTGCGCGCCTGCGCTCCGAGTTCCGGCTGTGGGACGTGACCAGCGGCCAGCAACTGGCCGGGCAGCAGTATTTCACCGACCCCAACAACATGCGCCGGGTGGCGCACATCATTTCCGATGCCGTCTATTCCAAGATCACCGGCGTTGGCGGCTATTTCGACACGCGCGTGGTCTTTGTCGATGAGGCGGGCCCCAAGGAGAACCGTCGCAAGCGGCTCGCCATCATGGACCAGGACGGGGCCAATGTGCGCTTCCTCACCACGGGCGATGTCAGCGTGGTGACGCCGCGCTATTCGCCGGTGTCGCAGGATGTGACCTACATGGCGCAGCGGCAAGGCGAGCAGCCGCGCGTGCATGTCATCAACATCGAGAGCGGCGCACGGCAGGTGGTCGGCAACTTCCCCGACATGACCTCAAGCCCGCGCTTCTCGCCCAATGGCCAGACCATCGCGCTGTCGCTGCAGACCGGCGGCAACTCCAACCTCTATGCCATGAACCTCGGCTCGCGCTCGACCACGCGCCTCACCGACACGGCGGCGATCGACACATCGCCCTCGTATTCGCCTGATGGCACGCAGATCGTGTTCGAGAGCGACCGGGGCGGCTCCCAGCAGCTTTACCTGATGGGTTCCGGCGGCGGGGCGGCCAAGCGCATCTCGTTTGCGCAAGGGTCCTATTCGCAGCCGGCCTGGTCACCAAAAGGTGATCTCATCGCTTTCACCAAGCGCACCGGCAACGGCTTCGCCATCGGCGTGATGCGACCCGACGGTTCGGGCGAGCGGCTGTTGACCGAAGGCTTCCACAACGAGTCGCCCACCTTCGCGCCCAATGGCCAGTATCTGATGTTTTTCCGTGATCCGGGCGGCCAATCGGGCGGAAAACTCTACATGGTCGACATCACCGGCCGGGTCGAGCAGCCGGTGCCGACACCCGCCTTCGCCTCCGATCCGACCTGGTCGCCGCTGCTGACCGAGGTGCGGTCCTGACAGATGCGGGGCGGCTCGAGCCTTCGGAAACGGTTAACCATCTGCCCCGATGCCGCCATTTTGACTTGATCTGGCAAGGTCTCGTTTAGGATGAGGCGACATTGTCGCGGCATGTGGCGTCCTGATCACAGATGCCTGCCCCTGTTGCCGTCTTCGGAGTTGAAACCATGTTGATGTCCCTTTTTGCCAGCGCCCGCGCTGCCAAGCTCGCCCTGATCGTGCTCGGCGGTCTGGCGCTCGGAGCCTGTTCGAGCACGCCGACCACTGATCCGAATGCCGGCTTCGGGGCAGGCGGGGCGGCCACGCCCGGCAGCGCGCAGGATTTCGTCGTCAATGTCGGCGACCGGGTGTTCTTCGAGTCGGACTCGACCGACCTGACCTCGACCGCCACCGCAACCCTCGACAAGCAGGCGACCTGGTTGGGCCGCTATCCGCGCTACACCTTCACCATCGAAGGCCATGCCGATGAGCGCGGCACCCGCGAATACAACTTCTCGCTCGGTGCCCGCCGTGCCCAGGCCGTGCGCGATTATCTCGCCTCGCGCGGGATTCCGGCCAACCGCATGCGCATCGTCTCCTATGGCAAGGAGCGCCCAGTGGCGGTCTGCAACGACATCTCGTGCTGGTCGCAGAACCGGCGCGCCGTGACCCTGCTGGACACGGCAGGGCTCTGAGGTCCTCCGCCGCAGTGGCGGCGTTGCACCTGTGTTCATCACAACCGGCGCAAACTGCGCCGGTTGTCGCGTTTATGGCATGGCGTTTGCCCGTTTGACGCCGTATTCGGGTGAAACGGTTCCGGTCAGGATGGGGCTTGGCAAGATGGTTCGTGGAGCAGTGATGCGGTTTGCAGCGGTTCAGACACGGGCGACAGGAGCGGGCCTTGCAGCCCTCTTCGGGTTCTGGCTGGCGTTTGCCGGGCCGGCTCACGCCCAGGATGCCGCCGAGGTCAGCGTGCGCGTCAACCGCATGGAGAACCAGATCCGCCAGTTGTCCGGGCAGATCGAGCAACTCCAGTTCGAGAACCGCCGCCTGACGGAGCAGCTCAAGCGTTTTCAGGAAGACGTCGAGTTCCGGCTGAACGAACGGGGCGGTGCCCGCGCACCGGCTGCCGCTCCCGCCACAACGCCCGGCCAGCCGGCGCGGCCCCGGCGCAATGATGCCTTTGATCCCGCCACGCAGCCCGGTGCGGCTGGCAGCCCGCGCGCGCTCGGCGGCGGCGCGCCTGATACGGCCGGGCCGGGCTCTGGCCAGCCACTCGATGTCTCCGGTCAGCGCGTGCCGCAAGGAGCGCTGCCGGCAACCCCCAGACCGGGCCAGAGCGCGGCAGCGACAGCCACGGGAACGCCGCGCGCCACCTATGATGCGGCTTTCGCGGCCATCAATGCGCGCCAGTATGAGGATGCGGAAATGGGTTTCCGCCAGTTCCTGCAATCGAACCCGCGGGACCGTCTGGTGCCGGCTGCGACCTATTGGCTGGGCGAGAGCTATTTCCGGCGCAACCGCCACAAGGATGCCGCCGAGCAGTATCTCAAGGTCACCACCGAGCATGGCCGCGCTGCCATCGCGCCGGACGCCATGCTGAGGCTGGGCATGTCGCTGAATGCACTCGGTGCGCGGGATCAGGCCTGCGCCACCTATGCGCAATTGTCCGTCAAGTATCCCGAAGCGTCGCAGAACGTGCGGCAGGGTGTCGAGCGCGAGCAGAAGCGCGCCCGCTGCGACGGCTGATGGACGGGCGCGCCCCGCAACCTGCCGTGCCGATTTCGGCTGGCGAGGCCGATGCGGCCTTCGCCATGCTGGCCGGCCAAAAGGTGCTGATCGGCGTGTCCGGCGGACCTGACTCGGTCGCACTCACTGGTCGCGCCGGCATGGCGAGGCCTTGCCGGCTGTTGCCGTGGTTGATCATGGCCTGCGCCCGGCTTCGGCCGATGAAGCGGCCTTCGTCCTGGCCAGTGCGGCCGCGCTCGGGCTTGCCGCTGCGGTCCTGCCCTGGACGGGCGCCAAACCGGCCAGCGCGCTTCAGGACAGCGCGCGCCGGGCGCGCTACCGGCTGCTGGCCGCCCATGCCAGCCTCATTGCTGCCGACAGGCTGGTGACGGCCCACACCGAGGATGACCAGGCCGAAACCCTGATGTTGCGGCTGGCCGCCGGCTCGGGGCTGACAGGGCTGGCCGGGATGCGCCCGCAGACCCGCAGCGCAGGCATCATCCATGTCAGGCCGGCTCTGGGCTGGAGCAAGGCGCGGCTGATCGCGACTTGCCGGCAGCATGGCTGGGGTTGGGTCGATGATCCGTCCAATGCCGATCTGCGCTTCGCGCGCGTTCGCTGGCGCGGCATCCTTCCGGCGCTGGCGGCGGAAGGGCTGGATGCGGGGCGTCTGGGCGTGCTGGCGCGGCGGCTGGCGGCAGCGGACGCGGCGCTGGACGAGGTGGCCGAGCGCGCGCTCGGAGCCTGCCGCCTGCCGCCTGACAAGGACGGCTGGCAACTCGATTTCCGTCGGCTTGCGGGCTACCCGTCCGCCATCGTCATCCGTGCGCTGGGCCGCTTGCTGGTCAGCCCTGTGGCCGCGCGGGGCGATGCCGGGGACGAGGCCATCACGGCGCCGGATTCCAGCCTCAGGTTGCAGCGGCTGGAAGTCTGCGCACAGATGCTTCTGGAAGCGCTCAGGGCCGGCCGGCCGATCAGGCGCACGCTCGCCGGCCAGATTCTCACGCTTGACCGCGACGGACTGCTCTGCGGCAACGCCGAAGGGGAGCGCCGGCGCGGCGGCGCGCAGGCCGGGCAGATTTCAGGCGGGCGGATGGCGGCGCGTGCGCCGGGCTGAGGGTTGCCGAAGACGGGGCTGCGTCAACCCTGTTCACTGCCACAGCCTTGGCAAGGGCCATGGCGAGGACTAAGTATGCTGATGACGATGCGGCTCTCCTGTCCCTGGCACGAGCCCGCGCAGAACGGATGCGGACATGAACCCCAACTTTCGCAATTTCGCTGTCTGGCTGGTGATCTTCCTGCTGGTTCTGGCCCTGGTGACGCTGTTCCAGAGCCCCAGCTCGCGAACCGCCGACTCGAACATTGCCTACAGCCAGTTGCTGAGCGACGCTGAATCGGGCCGGATCACCACGGTGACGATCGCCGGGCAGGAGATCAGCGGCACCTACACCGACGGGCGCACCTTCACCACCTTCGCGCCGTTCGATCCGGGCCTCGTGACCAAGCTGCAGGCCAAGGGCGTGCAGATCACCGCCCGCCCGCAGAACACCGAGACCAACTGGCTGATGACGCTGCTCATCAACCTGTTGCCGATCGCGCTGCTGATCGGGGCGTGGATCTTCCTGTCGCGGCAGATGCAGAGCGGGGCTGGCCGGGCCATGGGCTTCGGCAAGTCCAAGGCCAAGCTGCTGACCGAGGCGCATGGCCGCGTCACCTTTGAGGATGTCGCCGGCATCGACGAGGCCAAGGAAGATCTGCAGGAGATCGTCGAGTTCCTCAAGGATCCGCAGAAGTTCCAGCGGCTGGGTGGCCGCATCCCGCGCGGCGTGCTGCTGGTCGGTCCTCCCGGCACCGGCAAGACGCTGACCGCCAAGGCCGTGGCAGGAGAGGCCAACGTGCCGTTCTTCACGATCTCCGGCTCGGATTTCGTTGAAATGTTCGTCGGCGTCGGCGCCAGCCGCGTGCGTGACATGTTCGAGCAGGCCAAGAAGAACGCGCCCTGCATCATCTTCATCGATGAAATCGATGCGGTCGGGCGTCATCGTGGCGCTGGTCTCGGCGGCGGCAATGACGAGCGCGAGCAGACCCTCAACCAGCTTCTGGTCGAGATGGACGGCTTCGAGCCCAACGAGGGCATCATCATCATCGCTGCAACCAACCGGCCTGATGTGCTCGATCCGGCACTGCTGCGCCCGGGCCGTTTCGACCGCCAGATCGTGGTCTCCAATCCGGACGTGGTCGGCCGCGAGAAGATCCTGCGCGTGCATGTGCGCAAGGTTCCGCTCGGCCCTGATGTCGATCTCAAGGTGCTGGCACGCGGAACCCCGGGCTTTTCCGGCGCGGACCTCATGAACCTTGTCAACGAAGCTGCCCTGCTGGCCGCGCGGCGCAACAAGCGCATCGTCACCCAGGCCGAGTTCGAGGACGCCAAGGACAAGGTGATGATGGGCGCCGAGCGCAAGACGCTGGTGATGACCGAAGACGAGCGTCGCCTGACCGCTTATCACGAGGCTGGTCATGCCATCGTTGCCTTCAACGTTCCGGCCACCGATCCGGTACACAAGGCCACGATCATCCCGCGCGGCCGGGCACTGGGCATGGTCATGCAGTTGCCCGAACGCGACAAGCTGTCGATGAGCTTCGAGCAGATGACCTCGCGTCTGGCGATCCTGATGGGCGGCCGCATTGCGGAGGAGATGATCTTCGGCAAGGAGAAGGTCACGTCGGGCGCGCAGTCCGACATCGATCAGGCCACGCGCCTGGCCAAGATGATGGTGACGCGCTGGGGCTTCTCGCCCGAACTCGGCACCGTTGCCTATGGCGAAAACCAGGACGAGGTGTTCCTCGGCATGTCGATGGGCCGCCAGCAGAGCGTGTCCGAAGCAACCGCCCGCACCATCGATTCCGAAGTGCGCCGGCTTGTCGAAGCCGGTCTTGAGGATGCCCGCCGGCTGCTCAAGGAGCGTGCCGACGATCTTGAAACCCTGGCTCAGGGGCTGCTCACCTACGAGACCCTCTCCGGCGACGAGATCAAGGACCTGCTCGACGGCAAGCCGCCCGTGCGCGATGTCGATCCGTCGCCTCCGACGCGGGGCTCTGCCGTGCCGACGGCAGGGCGCGGCAAGCGCAAGCCCAATCCCGATGCCGGCATGGAGCCGCAGCCTCAGGTCTGATCGCGCGCAACAATCTCTCAGTCGAGGCCCGGTCCTGGTCAGGTCCGGGCCTTGTTGTATCGCGCAAGTGGCGAGCGTCTTGTCATGCTGTGTCCTGCCCGTTGGCAGCCTCCGTCATGGCTCGTGAACCATGAAACCTTGGCTGCAACAGTCGATTACAATTTTTGAAGAACTGTTCTCCACTGTTCCGGGATAAACGATAGCCGAGTGTTCGGCACGGTTGCGCGGCGTTGCAGCGCACTTCTGACAGGATGGAAGCCATGGCTCGCAAGTATTTCGGCACCGATGGCGTGCGTGGCCGCGCCAACAAGGTGATCACACCGGAACTGGCCATGAAGGTCGGGCAGGCGGCCGGGCTTGCCTTCCGCCGCGGCGAGCACCGCCACCGGGTGGTGATCGGCAAGGATACGCGGCTGTCCTGCTACATGATCGAGACAGCGCTTCAGGCTGGCTTCCTGTCGGTCGGCATCGATGTGCTGCCGCTCGGCCCGATCCCGACGCCGGCTGTTGCCATGCTGACGCGCTCGATGCGGGCCGATCTCGGCGTGATGATCTCGGCCTCGCACAACCCGTTCGAGGACAATGGCATCAAGCTGTTCGGGCCCGACGGCTACAAGCTGTCGGATGAGGTTGAACTCGAGATCGAAGCGCTGATCGATTCGGATCTGTCATCGCGGCTGGCCAAGGCGACGTCGATCGGCCGCGCCAAGCGCGTCGAGAGCGTGCACGCGCGCTACATCGAGTTCGCCAAGCGCACCTTGCCGCGCAACATGTCGCTGGAAGGCCTGCGCATCGTGGTCGATTGCGCCAATGGGGCTGGCTACAAGGTTGCGCCCGAAGCGCTCTGGGAGCTGGGTGCCGAGGTCATCGCCATCGGCATCGAGCCGGATGGTTTCAACATCAACCACGATGTCGGCTCGACCGCGCCGGACGCGCTGATCCGCAAGGTGCGCGAGCTCAGGGCCGATATCGGCATCGCGCTTGATGGCGATGCGGATCGCGTGCTGATCGTCGATGAGCGCGGGCAGGTCGTGGATGGCGATCAGCTCATGGGCGTGATCGCGACAAGCTGGCGCGACGAGGGCCAGCTTTCCGCTCCGGGCATCGTGGCCACGGTCATGTCCAATCTTGGCCTCGAGCGCTATCTGGCCGGCATCGGCCTGACGCTGGCCCGCACGGCGGTGGGCGACCGCTATGTGCTGGAGCACATGCGCGAGCATGGCTACAATCTGGGTGGCGAGCAGTCCGGGCACATCATCCTGTCCGACTATTCCACCACCGGCGATGGCCTTGTCGCGGCGCTCCAGCTCATGGCTGTGGTGCAGCGCCTTGGCAAGCCGGTCAGCGAGGTCTGCCACTGCTTCGAGCCGCTGCCGCAGATCCTCAAGAACGTGCGCTACAAGTCCGGCCAGCCCTTGCAGGACGGGGTCGTGGTTTCGGCCATCGATGATGCGCGCAAGAAGCTCGGCAATGGCGGGCGTCTGGTGATCCGCCCCTCCGGAACCGAGCCGGTGATCCGGGTCATGGCCGAGGGCGATGACCGTGATCTGGTGGAACGGGTGGTTGATGAGGTCGTCGATGCCGTCTCCAAGGCCGCTGCCTGAGCAGCGCTATCGTTGAGCCCTGAGTGTCGGCAGTCACCTGCCGGCGCGGCTCACCTCCCTGAACGCGACCGACAACTGCGCTGAACTGGCGGGCCAGGCGCTTGCGCGCGCCGTTTTGCTTGCCGGCGATGGTTAATCGTTAGGGTTAAGTGCCTTTTAACGCTTGGATGCGAAAGTCCTCTTCGTTGGCATTCCGCATGCGTGTTCGCACCATGCCAAACCGTTGAGGATGAAATCATGAGCAGCCTGAAAGTTCTCGCTGTCGCAGGCGCCGTGGTTGTCGGCGTCGCGACCGTTGCCCACGCGGGCGATCTGCCTGTCCCGCCGCCGCCTCCCCACTTCGATGCACCGCTGCGCGGCACGGTCTCGGCGGGTGGCATCTACCTGCGCGGCGATGTCGGCGTCGGGTCGACCAAGATCGGCAAGTATACCTCCGACATCTATGCGAACCCGGCCATCGGCTCCGCATCCCTGTTCGGCCAGAAGCATCCCACGCCGTCCTTTGTCGGGCTCGGTGTCGGTTACAAGTTCAACAGCTGGTTCCGCGCTGACGTGACCGCCGAGTTCCGCGGCAACGGCCAGATCGGCTATACCGACTTCCTGACCATTCCCGGCGCACCGGGCCAGACCCAGACCAACACCTATAGCGGCAACCTCTCGTCGCGGGTGTTCATGGCCAATGCCTATGTCGATCTCGGCACCTTCTGTGCGCTGGGCTTACGCGCCGGACCGCACCAAGACCAGCCTTGCCTGGGCGCTGCATGCCGGTGTCGGCTACCAGATCAACCAGAACCTGACGCTGGAAGCGAGCTATCGCTACCTCAATCTCGGCAAGGCCGAATCGGGCGTGCTGGTGAACCCGTTCCTGCCAGCCAACACGCTGGCTTCGGTGAAGATGAACAACATCGACAGCCACGATTTCCGCCTCGGCATGCGCTGGGCTCTGGGCAGCGGCGACTGCTGCGGCTCGCCCGCTCCCGAGCCGGTGTTCGCGCCCGCTCCCATGGTCCGCAAGTTCTGATCCAGCCGAAAGGCCGATCTGCCGACGGCGCGCCCCTGCGGGCGCGCCGTTTCGCTTTCGGGCGTCGCCCAAAGGGCAGACGAAAGACATGCTTCGTGCGGAACAATCCTGATTGACGGCCTCTGGCTTGTCCCCTATCCCCATCGACGGGTCATCTCCCCCCACCGGGAGACACCCATCTGTGAGGATGGAGACATTGATGACGACGACACCGAACGCCGCCAGCGGCGAACTTGCACGCCCACGCGTGCCGAACTTCTCTTCCGGCCCCTGCGCCAAAAGGCCGGGCTGGTCCCTCAAATCGCTGAATGACGCTGCGCTCGGGCGCTCGCATCGTGCCAAGATCGGCAAGGCCAAGCTCAAGCAGGCCATCGATCTGACGCGCGAGGTGCTTGAAGTGCCGGCCGATTACCTGATCGGCATCGTGCCGGCGTCCGACACCGGTGCCTACGAGATGGCGATGTGGACCATGCTCGGTGCGCGCCCGGTGACCATGGCGGCCTGGGAGAGCTTCGGCGAAGGCTGGGTGACAGACGCCGTCAAGCAGCTCAAGCTGGCCGACATCGAAACGGTGACTGCTCCTTATGGCGCGCTGCCGAACCTCAAAAAGATCGACACCCGCAACCGCGATGTCTGCTTCACCTGGAATGGCACGACCTCCGGCGTGCGCGTTCCCGATGCGGACTGGATTGCCGCCGACCGTCAGGGCCTGACCTTCTGCGATGCCACATCCTCGGCCTTCGCGCAGCGCATGGACTGGTCCAAGCTCGATGTCACCACCTTCTCCTGGCAGAAGGCGCTGGGCGGGGAAGCGGCCCATGGCATGCTGATCCTCAGCCCGCGCGCTGTGGCCCGGCTCGAAAGCTACAAGCCGGCCTGGCCGCTGCCGAAGATCTTCCGGCTGACCTCGGGCGGCAAGCTGATCAAGGGCATCTTCGAAGGCGAGACCATCAACACGCCGTCCATGCTCTGCGTCGAGGATTACATCGATGCGTTGACCTGGGCGAAAAAGGTGGGTGGCCTGACAGGGCTGATCAAGCGGGCCGACGCCAACGCCCGCGCCATCGCCGCGTGGGTCAAGGCGACGCCGTGGATCGATTTCCTCGCGGTGAAGCCCAAGACCCGTTCCAACACGTCGGTCTGTCTCAAGTTTACTGACCCGGCCGTGACGGCCCTTTCAGCCGATGCCCAGGCGACTTTCGCCAAGGGCATTGTGGCCTTCCTGGAAAAAGAAGGTGTCGGCCTTGATCTCGGCCATTACCGCGATGCGCCTCCGGGCCTGCGGATCTGGTGCGGCGCGACCGTGCAGACGCGCGATGTCAAGGCGCTGCTGCCCTGGATCGAGCGCGCCTTTGCCGCTGAAAAGGCGAAGATTCAGAAAGCCGCCTGAGCGGCTTTCCATCCGGCAATCGGCAACAGGCAGTCGGCAGTCGCGGATGGCGACGCCCGGCTGCTGACTGCCCACATCCCACAGCCTCATCACAAGGTGCTCCCATGCCCGCTCCCAAGGTTCTGATTTCAGACGCTCTCTCTCCCGCCGCCGTGCAGATCTTCAAGGATCGCGGCATCGATGTGACCTTCGATCCCGGCCTCGGCAAGGACAAGGACAAGCTCGCCGCCATGATCGGCGATTATGACGGGCTTGCCATCCGCTCGGCCTCCAAGGCCACCGCCAAGCTGCTCGAAAGCGCCACCAGACTGAAGGTGATCGGCCGGGCCGGCATCGGCGTCGACAATGTCGACATTCCGGCCGCCACGCAGCGCGGCATCATCGTCATGAACACGCCCTTCGGCAACTCGATCACCACCGCCGAGCACGCCATCGCACTGATGTTCGCCCTGGCCCGGCAGATCCCCGCCGCCGACATCTCCACGCAGGCCGGCAAGTGGGAGAAGAACCGCTTCATGGGCGTCGAGCTTGAAGCCAAGACGCTTGGCCTGATCGGGGCTGGCAACATCGGCTCGATCGTGGCGCGCAAGGCGCTCGGCATCGGCATGAAGGTCGTGGCCTATGACCCCTACCTCACGCCGGAGCGGGCTGTTGCCCTTGGCGTGGAGAAGGTGGAACTCGATGCGCTGCTGGCCCGCGCCGATGTGATCACGCTGCATGTGCCGATGACCGAGCAGACCAGGAACATCCTGTCGCGCGAGGCGCTGGCCAAGACCAAGAAGGGCGTCCGGATCGTCAACTGCGCCCGCGGCGGGCTTGTCGATGAACAGGCGCTCGCTGATGCCATCAAGACGGGTCATGTGGCGGGCGCTGCCTTCGACGTGTTCTCGGAGGAGCCGGCGGAAACCAACCCGCTGTTCGGGCTGGAAAACGTCATTTGCACGCCGCACCTTGGTGCCTCGACCTCCGAAGCACAGGAAAACGTGGCGCTTCAGGTGGCGGAGCAGATGAGCGACTACCTGCTCAAGGGCGCGATCACCAATGCCGTCAACTTCCCCTCGATCTCGGCGGAGGAAGCGCCGCGCGTCAAGCCATTCGTGGCGCTGGCCGAAAAGCTCGGCTCGTTCCTGGGCCAGCTCACCGAAAGCTCTGTGAAGGCGATCCGCATCGTCTATGAGGGCAAGGTGGCGGAACTGAACGTCAAGCCGATGACCTCGGCGGCGATTGCCGGCGTACTCCGGCCGTTCATGCCGGGCATCAACATGGTCAATGCTGCGGCCATCGCCAAGGACAAGGGCATCACCATCGACGAGGTCAAGCGCGAGGCCCCCGGCAATCTCGAAAGCTCGATCAAGATCATCGTCGAGGCCGAGGACATGCCGCGCCATGCGGTCGGGACCGTGCTGTCCGACGGCGTGCCGCGGATCGTCGAAATCCGCGACATCAAGGTCGATGCGGCTTTTGCGCCGCACATGATCTACATCCGCAATGCCGACAAGCCCGGCTTCATCGGGGCCTTCGGGTCGCTGCTCGGCGATGCCGGCGTCAATGTGGCAACCTTCAACCTTGGCCGGGACACGCCCGGCTCTGCTATGTCGCGGTCGACAGCCGCGTCGATGATACGTTGCTTGCCAGGATCGAGGCGATCCCGCAGGTCAAGCGCGCACGCCGGCTGGCGTTCTGAGGGGACCGCCATTTCGCCGCGAGGTGACTGAAACACGCGAGGTGTGCTAGTCTTTCGCCTTCGGGAGGAGCAAGCATGCCTCGTGTCGTGCAGTTTGAAGCTGAGTGGGATGACGAGGCGAGCGTCTGGTGGGCTGCGGCCGTCGGCGATCTTGGCATAGCGACCGAAGCGGAAACCGTCGAGGCCTTGCGCGAAAGACTGAGACTGATCGTGCCGGACTTTCTGGAAACCACAGACGAAGTCCGCATCGACCTGACCTTCAGGGTCACCGACATCGTCAAGGCTGCATGATCATCAATGGGCGAAATTGGCCCCGAACTGAAACGCATTTTGCGACGTGAGGGCTTCGAGTTGCTGCGGCAGGGCAAAGGCGATCACGAAATCTGGTTCAATCGGGTGACAGGTCGCTCCTTGACGCTGGATGCAGGAACGAAATCGCGGCACCTTGCCAATGCCATCCTCAAAAAGGCCGGCCTGCCCAAGGCGTTCTGAGGCCTTTCGACACGCTTGTCAGAAACACTGCGCAGCACCATTTCCGGCTCATGACGTTGTCAAAAGCCACCCTCGATCCCGCCGCAGACCCTCGATCCCGCCGCAGCCTGCGCCGTCTATTATGATGGCGGCTGCCCGGTTTGCTCGCGCGAGATCGCGCTGTATCAACGCCTGAGCGATGGTGCCGCCGATCGCCCGGCCTTCGAGAACATTGCTGCCGACGCGGCGGTATTGCCCGAGGGGGTCAGCCGCGAGGCTGCGTTGGCCCGCTTTCATGTCCGGCTTGGCAGCGGCGAGGTCGTGTCCGGTGCAGCCGCCTTCATCGCCTTGTGGCGGGCAACCCCGCGCTTCAGGCTGCTGGGCCGGGTGGCATCGGTTCCGCCACTGCCCTGGCTGCTGGAGAGGGCCTACGGATTGTTTCTGAAGGTTCGGCCTCTCTGGCGCTGATTCATGCGGCGCTGACACACCTGCGCCGAAGGCAGCGTCAGGTTCGGTTCTGCTCAGCCATCCAGATGCCGCCGAGCACCAGTCCGAGCGCCAGCGCATGATAGAGCGCGAATGGCTCGCCGATCAGCACGACAGCGAGAATGGCAGCCCAGATCGGCACGAGGTTGACGAACAATCCGGCGCGCGCCGGGCCGATCAACTCGACACCGCGCATGAACATCAGTTGCGAGATGATCGAGGGGCCGAGCGTGACATAGAGCACGATGAGCCAGCCTTTCCAGTTCGGCCATTGATGCTGGCCAAGCGCAATCTCGACGCCGAACAGGCCCGCGGACAACACGCAGGCCACCACGGCCATGGCCGTGAAGAACACCAGCCCCGGCAGATCGGGCCGCTTGCGCAGCGCCAGCGTGTAGCCGGCGTAAAGCGCGCAGGCGATGATCATCAGCACATCGCCGCGCACGAAGGCCAGTTCCGAAAGGACGGACAGATCGCCCCGCGCCGCTGTCAGCGCCACGCCAAGCATCGTGGTCAGCACGCCGATCACCTGCATCAGCCTGAGGCGGGTGCGGAAGAACAGCACCGAGCCAGCCAGCACCATGACAGGAATGGAGCCCTGGATGATGCCCATGTTGATGGCGGTGGTGGAGTGGCCGGCGACATACATCAGGGCGTTGAACACGGTGAAGCCGAGGCAGCCCATCAGCACGATCTGCACCCAGGCAGCGCGGATCGTCGGCCAGTGCGCTGCCAGGTCCTTGCGGAAAACCACCGGAAAGATCAGCGCCACGCCGATCCAGCGCAGCGATGTCAGCGCCATCGGCGAGACGTTGTCGATGGCAACGCGGCTGGCAATGGCGTTGCCGCCCCAGAGCAGCGTCGTGATGGCCAGCAGCAGGTAGGGATTGGCCCAGGCGCGCTGTACCAGCGACGCTGTCTGGCTGTCTGCCGGGTGGGTGTCTGCCATGCCTGTGCCTGAACCTTGCTGCGCTGTGTGCCATGCGGATGCGGGATGCGCATGCCTACCAATTGGCGTTTCCGCCAAGCACCAGATTGCTCTAGCCTGTCGTGACCTTTGCGTCATGCCTTGCTGGCGCAGACCCTCCTTGCACCTGCCTCACACCTCGCTGTTCCAGCCATGATCACAAGACCCGCCCGCCTGCTCGTCGTCGAGGGCAATGTCCGCGAGGCCCGTGAAGCCTATCGGCAAGGCTTTGGGATGACACCGGCGGAATCCTACGCGCAGTCGATCCGGCAGTTCGATGCCGGCGCCATCTGCGACATCGCCCTGCCGGCGGACGAGGGCGCGAACCTGCCGGACCCGTCCGGGCTTGCCAGTTATGACGGCATTTTCCTGACAGGCTCTGCCCTGCACATCTATCAGCTTGCCCCGGCCGTCACCCGGCAAATCGAGTTGATGCGGGCGATCTACCGCAGCGGCACGCCGTGTTTCGGCTCTTGCTGGGGCATCCAGGTCGGTGCCGTCGCCGCAGGCGGAACCGTCACGGCCAATCCTGCTGGTCGCGAGATCGGCATCGCGCGGCGGATCGTGCCGACGGAGGCAGGCCGGAGTCATCCATTGCTGGCAGGGCGTCCGGCTGCATTCGATGCGCCAGCCATCCATCTGGATGCAGTGGCGTTGCCGCCCGGTGACATCACGGTGCTGGCCTCGAACGCGATGACGCCTGTGCAGGCCGCCGAGATCCGCCACGATGGCGGCGTGTTCTGGGGTGTGCAGTATCACCCCGAGTTTTCGCTTGGCGAAGTCGCGGCGATCCTGCGCCGCATGGCTGCACCGCTGGTCACCGAGGGTTTCCGGCGCTCGCCCGAGGATGTCGCACGCTATGCCGACGACCTCGAGACGCTCGATGCCGACCCTGCACGCAGCGATCTGGCCTGGGCCCACGGGCTCGATGCGCAGGTGCTGGAGCCGATGGTTCGGATGACGGAAATCGGCAATTTCCTCCGCCACCGCGTGCAGCCGGTCCGCAGCCAGCGCGGCCGGGCCTGAGAGGCCGTGAAAAATCCGCAATTCTCGCGTGAATAGCGCCGGCATCGTGTCCTGATGCTGATCCCCGGAGAATGATGGTCATGTCCCGCCAAGTCTTGCGCGCAACCTTGTCCCTTGTGGCATCCGTGGCACTCGCGCCGCTGGCCGTGTCGGCCGAACTGGCCCTGAGCAGCCGGATCGATGCGGTGACGGTCTTCCCCGATGCCGCCGCCATCACCCGCATCGGTGAGGTCAGGGTGCCGGCTGGCCAGCATGTGCTGCTGCTGCGCGGCCTGCCGGCAGCCCTCGACCCGGCCTCGATCCGGATCGAGGGCCAGACCGATGGCGCAGGCCAAGGCGCGCTCCGGATCGGCTCGGTCGATGTGCGGCGTGTGCCGGCCGAGACCGCGCCCAATCAGGACCTTCAGAAGCGTTTGCGCGATTTGCGCACCGAACTTGCCAGGGTGCGGGGCCGGATCGAGGCGCTGGAGGCCCAGAAGAAGGCTGTGGCCGATTTTGCGCGGATGGCGGCCGAAGCTGCTGTCAAGGACGGCAAGGGTTTCGATCTGGCGCAGGCCCGCGCGGCCTGGGCTGCGGTCGGGGAGGGCACGGCCCAGGCGAACGAGGGCCTTCAGGCCGAGCAGCAACGCGCCGCCGATCTCGATGCCGAGATCAAGTCTGCCGAACTGGCTGCCGGGCGGCCGCGCCAGCCGCCGCTGCCGCTGGTCGACCTGGCCATTGCCGTGGAAGCGGAGCGTGATGTCTCATCGCGGCTGTCACTGAGCTACCGCGTCGGCGGTGCGCGGTGGGCAGCGGTCTATGATGCGCAACTCGACACCCAGGCGAATGGCAGCGCCGCAAAGGTCAACCTCGTGCGCCGCGCCGCGATCACCCAGCGCACCGGCGAGGACTGGAGCGATGTCGCCCTGACCTTGTCGACAGCCCGCGTGGCCGGTGGCGCAACGATGCCCGAAGTCACGACGCAGGCGCTGGCCCTCAGTGAGCCGGCAGTGGTGTTCGGCGGTGTCCGCTCGCGCAACCTTGCCATGTCGGCGCAGGAGGAGCGGATGGCTCCGGGCGCTGCGCCTGCCCCGGCCCCGGAACCTGCCAAGGTGGTGGAGCGCGAGGCCAGTGCCGTGACCAGCGCCTTCTCGGCCAGCTTCGTCGTGCCGGGGCGGGTCAGCGTCGGGCGCGATGGCACGGCGCGAACGCTTCTGCTGTCCGGCCATGTTCTGGAGGCGCCCTTGCTCGCCAAGGTCGCGCCGGCGCTCGAGACACGGGCCTACCTGTCGGCCAACCTGGCCTGGGCCGATGATGTGCCCCTGTTGCCCGGAGACGTTTCGCTGACGCGGGACGGTGCCTTTGTCGGCAAGGCGAGGCTGGGCCTCGTCGCACCCGGCGAGAGCTTCGAACTGGGTTTTGGTGCCGATGACCGCATCAAGGTCGAGCGTGTGCCGGTCCGGCGGCGCGACAACGATCCGTCTGGCAGCAATGCCACACGCACCCAGATAAGCGACCACCGCACCAGCATCACCAACCTGCACCGCAGGCCGATGCGGATCAGTGTCGTTGATCGTATTCCCGTGTCGGAGAACACGGCCATCACGGTCGAAGCGCTGCCGACCAACACGCCGGCCAGCGAGCGCAATGTGCAGGACAGGCGCGGCGTGATGGCGTGGAGCCATGACTATGCGCCGGGCGAAAAGCGCGAGATCCGGCTGGGCTGGCGGCTGCGCTGGCCTGCGGACCGCGAACTGGTGAGCCAGTAGGTCAGCCTGCGTGCGCGCGCCGGGCACCGCTGCCGGTCGGGTTTTCCTTGACCTTGCGCCTTTGCTGGATCATGAGGGACTGCAAGGATGATCCCGAAGCCCTGGCCTTGCGCCGGGGCTTTTTGTTGATGCCCGACGTGCCAATGCGGCGCTTGAGGGCACTCTGAAGGCGGTGCGCGATGGCGAACGTGGTCGTTGTGGGAGCCCAGTGGGGCGACGAGGGCAAGGGCAAGCTGGTGGACTGGCTGTCCAGCCAGGCCGATGTCGTGGTGCGTTTCCAGGGCGGCCACAATGCCGGCCACACGCTGGTCATCGACGGGGTTGTCTACAAGCTGTCGCTGCTGCCCTCCGGTATCGTGCGGCCCGGCAAGCTCTCGGTGATCGGCAACGGGGTCGTGGTCGATCCCTGGCATCTGGTCGAGGAGATCGCCAAGCTGCAAGCCCAGGGTGTCGCCATCAGCCGTGACAACCTGCGGATTGCCGACAATGCCACCCTGATCCTGCCGCTGCACCGCGAACTCGACCATTTCCGCGAAACCTCGAATTCCGGTCTCAAGATCGGCACCACCAAGCGTGGCATCGGGCCGGCCTATGAGGACAAGGTTGGCCGCCGGGCGATCCGGGTGATCGACCTTGAGGACGATGCGCTGCTCGAAGCCAAGATCGAGCGGCTGCTGGCCCACCACAACGCGCTGAGGCGCGGGCTTGGCATTGCCGAGGCCGACGGGGCTGCGCTGCTGGCGGAGTTGAAGGCCATCGCGCCGAAGATCCTGCCGTATGCCGATACGGTCTGGTCTCTGCTCGACAGCGAACGGCGCGCCGGCAAGCGCATCCTGTTTGAAGGCGCGCAAGGCGCGTTGCTTGACGTCGACCACGGCACCTACCCATTCGTCACATCGTCCAACATCGTGGCCGGTCAGGCGGCCACCGGATCGGGCCTCGGGCCCGGATCGGTCGGCTATGTGCTTGGCATCGCCAAGGCCTACACGACCCGTGTGGGCGAGGGGCCGTTCCCGACCGAACTCGACGACGAGATCGGCGAACTGATCGGCTCGAAGGGCAAGGAGTTCGGCGTCGTCACCGGGCGCAAGCGGCGCTGCGGCTGGTTCGATGCCTGCCTCGTGCGGCAGACGGTGAAGACCTCCGGCATTGACGGCATCGCGCTGACGAAACTCGACATTCTGGACGGCTTCGAGACCATCAAGGTCTGCGTCGCCTATGAGCTTGATGGCCGCCAGATCGAAACCCTGCCCGCAGGGCAGGCGGCACAGGCGCGGGTCCGGCCGGTCTACGAGACCATCGAAGGCTGGAGCGGCTCGACCGCCGGCGCACGAAGCTGGGGCGAATTGCCGGCACAGGCCATCAAGTATGTGCGCCGCATCGAGGAACTGATCGGCGCGCCGGTTGCCGTGCTCTCGACATCGCCCGAGCGTGATGACACCATTCTTGTGCGCAATCCGTTCGAGGGTTGACGCAAGGGCCTGTCTCGGGACAAACCACGACCATGGCGGATTTCTACCCGGTTCTTTCGAGAGCCATCGCAGGCTTGCAAGAGCAGACACCGGAGGCGCGGCGCGCGGTCTATGACCGGGCAAAGCAGGTGCTTGTCGCGCAGTTGCGGAATGTCGATCCGCCGATCTCGGAAGCTGACATCATGCGCCAGCGCATGGCGCTCGACGATGTGATCGCCCGGATCGAACGCGACTATCAGCCTCAGGAGACGCCGGAGCCGGCTGCCGCGCCAGCACCACCAACTGCTGTGATGCCTGCGCCAGCAATACCGGCCGTCGCGCCGACACCTGCGCCGGCCGCTCCACCGGCACCCCTGCCGCCGCCCGTGGCACCGCCCCTGGTGTCGCCTACCCCGACGGCGTCGGCGGCCCCGATGTTCGCGCCGCTGCGTGACGAGATGCCGGCCGAGCCGTATGACACGGCCAGTGCGGTCCAGGCCGCCGCCGACCGGCAGGAGGCCGAGCGCCCTGACTTGCCGGTGGCTCCAGACGTGCCGCCGCCATCCGACAGGCCGCGCCTCGACATTGCCGCAGCGCCGGTGTCATCGCGGCCGCGCTTGCGCCAGTTGATCGTGGTTGGTGGCATTGGCCTTGGCATCGCGGCCATCGCGGCCACGGCCTACTACGTGAACCGCCAGCCGCAACCCATCGTGCAGGTGCCCCAGGGTGGCCAGCAGCAGCCCGCTCCCGTCGCGGGCGGGCCCAAGATCAACGAGCGTGCCGGCGCGCCATCGCAGCAGGTGCCGCCGCCAGCGCCGTCCGGGCAGAGTGCTGCGGGACAGCCGCCGCGCGGGGACATCGCTGTCGCCCAGCGCGCCGTGCTCTACATCGAGCCGCCGGAAGCGACACAGCCGCCGCGCGCGCTGGTTGGCCGCGTGGCCTGGCGGGTCGAGGCGCAGAATCCCGGGCAGGGCCAACCGCTGGAAACCGTGATCCGTGCCGACATCGAGATCGCGGAGGCCGGGCTCAACCTGGTGTTCACGATCCGGCGCAACACCGATGCGGCCTTTCCCGCCTCCCACATCCTCGGGATGCGGTTCCAGCGTGTCACGGATGATGGCAATGGTGCGGTGCGCGAGGCGGGCGTGCCGCAATTCAAGACCGAGGAGAACGAGCGCGGCGCGCCGCTCTCGGCCATCACCAACGCGCTTGGGGAAAACCTGTTCGTGTCAGCGCTGTCGCGCGTGCCCGTCGAGGTCGAGCGCAACCTCGATCTGATCCGCACCCGCAACTGGATCGACATCCCGGTGCGCTTCGCCTCCGGCCGGCGCGGCATCATTGCCTTCGAGAAGGGGCCTTCGGGCGACCTGCGCATTGCCGAGGGCTTCGAGAGTTGGCGCTGAGCCCGCGCAGCCCACCGCTGACCACGGCCCGGAGGCCGTGATCGGGCGAACAGCGCTTCAGGGGTTGCCGCTCAGGCGGCGGTGCGGGCAATCCGCGGCATGGCGGGCAGGGTTTCGCGCTTGACCAGCGCGATCTTCACCGCTTCCTGGACCTTCTCAAAGGCGCGCACCTCGATCTGGCGGACACGCTCGCGCGAGACGCCAAACTCGTCAGACAGGTCCTCAAGGGTGATCGGATCATCGGTGAGACGGCGCGCCTCGAAGATGCGGCGCTCGCGCGGATTGAGCACACCGAGCGCATCGCGCAGGGCGGCCAGCCGGTTGTCGCTCTCCTGGCTCTCGACCAGACGGACCTCCTGATCCGACTGGTCGTCGACCAGCCAATCCTGCCATTCGCCCTCGCCCTCCTCGCGCAGCGGCGCGTTGAGCGAGGCGTCCCCGCCCAGGCGGCGATTCATGTCGATCACATCCTGCTCGGGCACGCCGAGGCGGGTGGCGATCTGCTGCACCTGATCGGGGCGCAGATCGCCCTCGTCCAGTGCGGAAATCTTGCTCTTGGCCTTGCGCAGGTTGAAGAACAGCTTCTTCTGGTTGGCAGTGGTGCCCATCTTCACCAGCGACCACGAGCGCAGGATGTATTCCTGGATCGAGGCCTTGATCCACCACATCGCATAGGTGGCAAGGCGGAAGCCTTTTTCCGGTTCGAAACGCTTGACCGCCTGCATCAGGCCGACATTGCCCTCCGACACGACCTCGCCGATCGGCAGGCCATAGCCGCGATAGCCCATGGCGATCTTGGCCACGAGGCGCAAATGCGAGGTGACGAGCTTGTGGGCCGCGTCGCGGTCATCATGCTCGCGCCAGCGCTTGGCGAGCATGTATTCCTCGTCGGGCTTGAGCATGGGAAACTTGCGGATCTCGTCGAGATACCGCGAAAGACCGCCCTCGGCGGCCATGATCGGCAGAAAACCGGTGGCCATGCCATCCTCCTTGTCCAGCCCCCATCAAAGGCGGGCTTTCAGCGACGCCCACCATCGGGCCCTTCGCTGTGGCGGTTATAGTGCGGCAAACCATGGCCGAAAATAGGCAAACGCGCTCAGTCTCATCAAAGTTTTGCGAGGCTATCTTGCAGTTTCGCAAAATCATCAGGCGGATCAGCCGTGAAACTCAGCGTTTCTCCTGATGTCGGATGGGCAAAGCCCAGCAAGGTGGCATGCAGCGCCTGCCGGTCCAGGGCTGCGAGGGCCTGGCGCGGCGCTTCGGGCAGCCGCGCTGCCTTGGTGACGAAGCCCGAGCCATAGACCCGGTCGCCGAGAAGCGGATGGCCGATATGGGCCATGTGAACCCTGATCTGGTGGGTCCGCCCTGTTTCCAGCGTGCAGCGCACGAGGCTGGCAACCGGCGTCGTGCTGCCGATCGGGTAGGTTTCCAGCAACTCATAGTGGGTGATGGCGTGGCGGCCGCGCCCCTCGGGCACGACGGCCATCTTCTCGCGGTTGCGGCTGGAGCGGTCGAGCGGCGCGTCGATGCTGCCGTGCGGGCGGCGTGGCATGCCCCAGACGATGGCGAGATAGGCGCGCTCGAGCGGGCCGGTGCGGCCATGGTCGGCGAACTGGGCGCTCAGTTCCTGATGGGCATGGTCGTTCTTGGCGACCACGATCAGCCCGCTCGTATCCTTGTCGAGGCGATGCACGATGCCCGGACGCCGGACACCGCCGATGCCGGACAGGCTCTCGCCGCAATGGGCGATCAGCGCGTTGACGAGCGTGCCGTCCTCGTGGCCCGCTGCCGGATGAACCACAAGGCCGGCGGGTTTGTCGATCACGATCAGGTCGGCATCCTCATGCACGATCACCAGCGGGATCGCTTGCCCCACCGGTTCTGCGGCCACGGGCGGCGGCACCACAAGGTCGATGCGCTGGCCCGGCTTGAGCCTGTGGCCGCAATCGTCGACCACCTGGCCATCGAGCCGGACCTCTCCGGCCACGATCAGACCCTGGAGCCGGCTGCGGCTGAACGCCGGCAGGGACTGGGCCAGCCAGCGGTCCAGCCGCATGCCGGCCGCATCAGGCGGCACATCGAGCGTGGACATGGTGTCGGGGGCAAGGGGCGATGGCATCGGGTGGCCATGCCATGGCGGGCTGGCTGCATGCAACCATTGCTGCGGCAAATCGTTCCCATGAGCCGGTCAAGAGAGGGATCCTTAACCACGCTGCGCAATTCTGTGCCGGTCTGTTTGGATTTTGCGCATGCGCCCGACGCCCCTTGACGACACCAGCGCAGCTTGTGCTGCCGACGCGCCAGCCGAGGCCCTGTCTTCGGTGAGCAAGGATGGCGCCGGCGTGCCGTCCGCCAAAGCGGCTGCCGGACAAGGGCCTGGCACCGGCTTGCTTGCGGCGGCGGTCGATGCCCTGCCGCATTCGATCTTCATCATCGGTCCCGATGGCCGCTACATCTTCCAGAATGCCCATGATCGTGCGCTGTTTGGAGCGCTGCTGGACCAGTCGGCGCAGGATTGCAGTGACGAGGTCAGCGATGTCTGGCGCTCTGCCCATGCCAGGGCGCTGGCCGGCGAAGACGTGCGTTACGTCGATGTGCTTCAGCAGGACGGCGAGACACGCAGTGTGGAGACATTCATCAGGCCACTCGCCATCGGAGCGGGTGGAAACGGGGCAGTCGGCATCTCGATCGACCAGACCGGGCTGATCGCCACCCGCGCGGAACTCGATCAGGAACGCGCGCGGCTCCAGGATTTTCTGGATTCCTCCTCGGACTGGATCTGGGAGCAGGACGAGAGCTTCGTGTTCACGCACTGGCACATGCCCCAGCAGTCTGTGATGCGTGCTCCGATTGGTTTCACACGCTGGGGCTTTGCCGGCGCCGATGTCGAGCGCGATCCGGTCTGGAAAGCGCACAAGGAGAGCCTTGAGCGCCACGAGGCGATCACCAACTTTGTCTACCAGACAGCCGACCGTGTTGGTGGCGACATGTGGATCGAGGTCAGCGGACGTCCGGTCTTCGACGGGGCGGGCCGGTTCAGGGGCTATCGCGGCACGGCGCGCGATGTCACCCGGCGCGAGGAGCTGACCCAGCAATTGCGCGATGCGCTGGCCCATGCCCGCAGCGTGCTGTCGGAACTGGGGGCCTACAAGGCCGCGCTCGACGAGCATTCCATCGTCAATGTCGTCGATCCGTCCGGCACGTTGCTGTTCGTGAACGACCTGTTCTGCCAGACCACAGGCTATGCGCGCCAGGAGGCTCTGGGCCGGGATGTCGGCGATCTTCTCGATTCCGACAAGCACCCGCCTGCCTTCTTCCGCAGTATCCGGGAGACGTTGAGCGCCGGGCATACCTGGCGCTCCCGCATCTGCAACCGCACCAAGTCCGGCAGCTACTACTGGCTCGACGAGACCGTGGTGCCGCAGCGCAATGACGATGGTGAGATCATCGCCTTCGTGTCGATTGCCTTCGACATCACCGAGGCGGTCGAGGCCGAACAGAAGACGCGCGACAGCGAGGCCCGGTTCCGGCTGCTGGCCGACAACAGCAGCGACGTCATCATTCTCGGCCACAATGACGGGCGACGCAGCTATTTCTCGCCGGCCGTGTTGAAGCTGACCGGCTACACGCCGGATGAGGCACTTGCCGTCCCGATGCGCGAATGGGTGCATCCGGAGGATCTGGGTCCGCTCTACAAGGCCACGTCGCAGCTTTCTGCCGCGACGCCGCAGACATTGATCGTGCATCGGCTGAAGCGCAAGGATGGCAGCTACATCTGGGTCGAGGGCGCATTCTCGCTGGTCGATGTTCCCGGAGCCGAGCCGCACATCGTCGCCAACATCCGCGACGTGACCGAGCGCACCTCGCTGGAGGCCGACTACCGCAAACTGTTCGACCACAGCATCGTCGGCATCTACCGCAAGACCCTGGATGGGCACCTTGTCCGGGCCAATCCGGCTCTGGTGGCCATGCGCGGCTATGCCAGCGAACAGGCGCTTCTGGATGCCAACAATGCCGGCAACGCGAACTGGCGTGTCGATCCCCGCCGCCAGCAGGAACGGCACGAACTTCTGCTCCGCGACGGGCTGATCACCGACTTCGTGTCGGAAGTGCGCACCTTGCGTTCGGAACAGACCATCTGGATTTCCGAAACCGCCTGGCTGGTGCGCGACGACAACGGCGAGCCGATCTATGTCGAAGGCATGGTGGCAGATGTGACCGAGCGCGTCACCTCGCAGGCGGCGCTGGAACGGCAGGCGCGGTCCGACGCCCTGACCGGGCTGCCGAACCGCCGGGCCTTCTGCGAGATCGTCCAGATGCGGCTTTCACAGGACAGTGCAGGCACCCATTCCGTCATCTATGTCGATCTGGATCGCTTCAAGGCCGTCAATGACAGCCATGGCCATGCGGCGGGCGACGAGGTGGTGTGCGAGGTGGCCGCTCGCCTGCGCCGCATCATCGGCGAGGAAGACGTGCTGGCCCGCATCGGGGGTGATGAGTTCATCATTCTGGCAGCGGAGGGCCGCGCCGGCACGCGCTGCGAGCAGCTTGCCGTGCAGATCATCGCCAGTGTCAATCATCCGATCATGCTGGCCAGCGGGCAGATCGCCAATGTCGGCGCCAGCATCGGCGTGGCCGCACCGGAGGCCGCCGAGACCTCTGCCGAGGCCGTGATCCGGCGCGCCGATCTCGCCATGTATCAGGCCAAGCGCGATGGCCGGAATGCCTACCGGCGCTACAGCCTGGTGCTCGATGAACAGGTCAGGCTCAGGCAGACCATCGACATCGGCCTGCGCTCGGCGGTGGATAACCGCGAGTTCGAACTGCATTTCCAGCCGGTCTATCAGGCCAAGGGGCTGGTCCATTCCGGCTTCGAGGCCCTGATCCGCTGGCGGCATCCCGAGCACGGGCTGATGTCGCCCGCCGATTTCATCCCGATCGCGGAAGAAACCGGCATGATCGTGCCGATCGGGGCGTGGGTTCTGGACGAGGCGTTGCGCCAGGCCGCCACCTGGCCGGTGGCCTGCCGCATCGCGATCAATGCCTCGGTGGTGCAGCTCCGCCACCCGGATTTTGCGGCCCTTGTCAGCGGGGCCCTGACACGTCACCGGATCGCGCCGGAACGGCTGGAGATCGAGGTGACGGAATCGGTCCTGCTCGACGACAACCAGACAGCGCTGACCGTGCTGCACAAGCTCCAGGGTGCCGGTGTCACTGTGGCCCTCGATGATTTCGGCACGGGCTGGTCATCGCTGAGCTATCTCAACCGTCACCGCTTCGACCGCATCAAGATCGACCGCTCCTTCGTGCGCGGCATTGCCGACCGTCGCAACGATGCCATCATCCGCGCCATCGTCGACATGGGCACACGGCTGGGCATCCAGATCACGGCGGAGGGCGTCGAGACGCAGAGCCAGCTTGAAGCGCTGACCGGGCTCGGTTGCCATGAGTTGCAGGGCTATCTGCTGGGGCGGCCCGTGCCGGCGGAAGATGCCATGATGCTGGCCGCGGCACAGTTGTCGCGGCTCAGGCGCGGGGGCGTGGTCCGGGCGATCCGCTGAACGGGGTTGCGGCCGTTCGGCAGCGCAAGGCTGCGCTTCACCAGCGCAGCAGCTTGCGGCCCGCGAATGCACCGACCAGCATCATCAGCCCGATGGAGGCCAGATACCAGACGCCGAGGAACAGGGGCGAATCGTCGGTGCAGTGCAGACCGTAGAGCAGCGCACCGAGCGCACCGGCCAGAAGGCCTGCCGCCGCACCGGCCTCTCCGCGCCTGACGGGCGCGGCGTCTTGCAGGGCATGCAGCAGACCTGCCAGCGGGGCCAGTGACAGCAGCGGAATCAGCAGCATGCATTTCACGGCATTGTCGCCGATCAGCCGTTCGGACCAGTCCGCCACACCCTCGATGCGCAGATCGAGTGCAATGGCTGTCAGCATGGCCAGGCCTGCCGCCAGCACACCCGTCAGCGGAACGCTGCCGCCCGGCCGTGAGCGGCTGCCCGTCAATTGCCAGCCCGCGACCGCGATCAGCCCGACCAGCAGCAGCTTGATGCCGAACCAGCCCTCGGCCAGGGCCGGCAACAGGTCCTTGCGCACGCCGATAGTTGCCGCGAACAGCACGAGCGAGACCGGCAGGCCGAGCGCAAAGGCCCTGAGCAGAAGGCGTGGCACGGATGGCAGCGCCGGCACCGGATCCCGCGCAAGCGCCTCGATCAGATCATCCGTGCGCATCATCCGCTCCTGTTCCGGAACCGCTTCCGAAGGTTGCCGCGAGGGTCTTGAGCGCGCGGTGCAGCGCCACCCGCACGGCCCCCTCGCTCATGTTCAGCCGCGCCGCGACATCCGCCGCGCGCTGGCCTTCGACGAAGATGGCATTGACGATGCTGGCCTGACGCTCCGGCAAGGAGGACACCATCTTCAGGATATCGCTGCTGGCGAGATCGGAGCCGGAAGCCGCCATGGGCAACACCTCGGCCAGTTCATCAACCGAAACGTGATCGTGCCCGGTGCGCTTGCGCAGGGCATCGATCAGCTTGTGGCGCGCCACGCCGTGCAGCCAAGGGCCGACCGGCTGGCCGTCATCCCAGGTGTGCCGCTTCGTGTGGATGGCGATCAGCGTTTCCTGCACGATATCCTCTGCTTCAGCGGGCGACCGGCCCGCGCGCGTCAGGCCTCTCTGCGCCCAGCCGCGCAAATGCTGCGCAACATCACCCAGGAACCTGCGATAGGCTGCCTCGTCACCGGAGCGCGCGGCAAGCAGGAGACGTTTCCAGTCTGCCTCGCGATCATGCACCAAGGTCTGTTCTTCCTGTTCGTAGGCCCTGCGGGAAATGTTACACGGGCAAATGTTACACGGCTGATGAAGGCATGGGCTCAGGGCTGTCACAAAGCGGTGTTGCCTGTAACAATGGCCCGCACGCCCGCGAAGTTCCGGCAGCAACCGCTTCCGTGATGACACGGCCGGCATGCCCCGATCAACAGCCAGCCGATGACGGAATTCGCAGCCATGGCCTTTTTCTCCGACAAACGGCTCTGGATCGTGCTTGGTCTTGTCGCTGCGGTCGCTGCGTTGCATGCACTCGGCTTCGGCAGCCTGCTCAGCCTGGAGACGTTGCGCACCCACCGGGCCACGCTGACGGGGCTTGTGTCGCAGCATGGCGCGCTGGCGGCTGCGCTGTTCGTGCTGGCCTATGCCGCCTCGGTGAGCCTGTCGCTGCCCGGGGCCGTGATCCTGACACTGGCCGGCGGTTTCCTGTTCGGGCCCTGGCTTGGCACGGCACTGAACGTGACGGGTGCAACCATCGGGGCAACGCTGGTCTTCCTCTTCGCGCGGACGCTGTTTGGCGGCGATGTGCTGGCGCGTTTCGGCGAGAAGGCCACGCGGCTGGGGGCCAACATCAAAGCCAATGCCTGGTCCTATCTGCTGGTGCTGCGTCTTGCGCCCCTGTTTCCTTTCTTCCTGGTCAATCTGGTGCCGGCCTTTGTCGGCGTCAGGTTGCCCGTGTTCGTGCTGACCACGCTGTTCGGCATCATTCCGGGGACAGCGGTGTTCACCACGGCCGGTGCCGGCCTTGGCAGCGTGCTTGACCGGGGCGGCGAATTCCAGATCAGCTCGATCCTCACGCCCGAAATTCTGGCGGGACTGTTCGGGCTCGCGGCCTTGTCACTTGCCGCCATTCCGCTCAAGAAGCGTTTCGGCGGTTGAGGGGCAAGGCGCGATGGTGAAGGCGGTTCTGGGTGTGATGGGTGGTTCGGGGGTCTATGATCTGCCCGGGCTCGAGGTGACCGCGGAGCACGAGGTGACCACAGCCTGGGGCGCGCCATCGGACCGCTTGCGCACGGGCCGGCTTGGCGACACCGAAGTGGTGTTTCTCGCCCGCCATGGCCGGGGCCATCGCCATTCGCCGTCCGACATCAACTACCGCGCCAACATCGATGCGATGAAGCAGCTTGGGGTCACCGATCTGGTGGCTCTCTCGGCTTGCGGGTCGCTGAAGGCCGAGCTTTATCCGGGGCTGCTCGTGTTCGTCGATCAGTTCGTCGACCGGACGCACCGGCGCGAAAGCTCGTTCTTCGGCGCGGGCTGCGTGGCGCATGTCCCGATGGGCCATCCCGTCGGCCCGCTGCTGCAGGCCAGGCTGGTGCAGGCGGCGCTCGATGAGGGTGTGGCCGCCGTCAAGGGCGGCACCTATGTCTGCATCGAGGGGCCGCAGTTCTCGACGCTGGCCGAATCGCAGACCTACAGGACGCTCGGCTATGACGTGATTGGCATGACCAACATGCCTGAGGCCAAGCTGGCACGCGAGGCCGAGATCACCTTCGCGACCGTGGCCATGGTCACGGATTTCGACTGCTGGCACCCGGAGCACGACATGGTCGACGTGGCTGCCGTGATTGCCACGGTGAAGGCCAATGCCGCCCATGCGGCGCGGCTGATCGCCCGGCTGGCGCGCGATTTCCCCAAGGAGCACGAGGCCTGCCCGGTCAAGTCGGACCGTGCGCTGGACGGGGCGATCATGACCGCGCCCGCCATGCGCGATCCTGCTTTGCTGGCGAAGCTCAAGGTGGTGGCCGGACGGGTGCTGGGCGACTAGGAAGTCAGCTCAGGTTTGTGCCAGGGCCAGACCGACAACCGTTTCCAGCATGACCTTGATGGCGATGCCGGCATCCTCCTCGGTCATGGCTTCGAGGGGCGAATGGCTGATGCCTTTCTCGTTGCGCACGAACAGCATGGCAGCGGGAAAGGTTCGCGCCATGGTCATGGCATCATGGCCGGCACCGGACGGTATCGGCCGGGCTTTCAGGTTGGCACCGGTGCGGGCAATGCCGTGTTGCAAGGCTGACTGGAGCGAGGCCGCCATCGGGGTCGCGGCAAGGCGCGAATAGGGCTCGATGGTCAGGCCGACGCCGCGCCGCGCGGCAATGGCACCGAAGCGGGCCTGGACAGCCTCATCCATGACCTTGACCGTGGCATCGAGCGGGGCGCGCAGGTCGATGGTGAAGCTGCAGGCACCCGGCACGACATTGGTCGCGCCCGGTTCGGGCCGGAAGACGCCAACCGTGCCGACCGCATCGGGCTGGCCCCTGGCGATCTCCTCCAGTGCCAGCGCCATCTCGGCGGCAGCGGCCAGCGCATCCTTGCGCAGCGCCATCGGCACCGTGCCGGCATGGCCTGCCTCGCCGCTGACGCGCACCCTTGCCCTGATCTGGGCATTGATGGCGGTGACGATGCCGACCGGCTCGTCGTGGGCCTCCAGCACCGGGCCCTGTTCAATGTGCAGTTCGAGATAGCCCGCCACCGATCCGGGCGCACGCTGCAAGGACGCCACGCCTTCGGGATCGCCGCCAAACGCGGCAAGTGCCTCGCGCAGGCTGATGCCGTCGGCATCGCGCGCATCGAGCCAGCCGGGCTCATAGCCCGACGACAGCGCCGCCGAGGTCGAAAGGTTCGTTGGAAAACGCACGTTTTCCTCATCGCCGAACGCGATGACTTCCAGCGCGAAGGGCAGGCTTGCCGCATGCGGCGCAAGGGTTTCCGCAATGAGCAGGCCGGCGACCACGCCCAGATTGCCATCATAGGCGCCGGCGTCCTTCACCGTGTCGATGTGCGAGCCGACAATGAGGGCCGGCAAGCCCGGCGAGCGGCCTTCCATGCGGCCCTGCACGGAGCCTGCCGCATCGAGACGGGCGCTGAGGCCGCGGGCGCGCATCAGGTCGATCACATGGTCGGCCGCCAGCCGGTGGGCCGGCGACAGGTAAAGCCGGGTGAGTTTTCCCGGCTCGTCGCTGAAGCGGTTGAGGCCGGCCAGCATGGCAAAGGCGCGTGCGCCCAGGTCACGGGCGGAGGGCAAGGTGGCGGCGAGATGGTCAAGGGCAGGGGCAACAGGCATTCCCCAAGCCTAGATCAGCTTGCGCACGGAAGGAAACAGCCGATTGCTGCCCGGAAGGAGCGCGCGGTGTTTTCCTGCCCGGTGCTCGGGACCTGCACCCCTCGCCGGCTCTGCTCAGCGGGCGTTGCTGAACGCCTTGCGGCTGAACACCGTCCGCAACATGATGACGATGTCGAGCCAGACATTCCAGTTGTCGATATACCACAGGTCATAGCTGACACGGCGAGCCATCTTGTCGTCGGTGTCGGTTTCGCCACGCAGGCCATGGACCTGCGCCCAGCCGGTGATGCCGGGCTTGACGTTGTGGCGGCGGGCATAGAGGCCGATCTTCTGCTCGTATTCGCGGTCATGGGCCAGCGCGTGCGGCCGGGGGCCGACCAGCGACATGTGGCCCTGAAGCACGTTCACCAGTTGCGGCAGCTCATCGATGTTGTAGCGCCGGAGCCAGGCCCCGACGCGGGTGACACGCGGGTCGTTGCGCGTGACCTGGACCACATGGTCGCCGTCATCCATCGCGGTCATGGTGCGGAACTTGAGGATGCGGAACGGCTGCTGATTGAAACCGAAGCGTCGTTGAAGGAACAGGACAGGCCCCTTGCTGTCGCACTTGATCAGGATGGCGACCAGCGCAAACAGCGGCATGAGCAGGACCAGCAGCAGCAGGGCGCCGGTGATGTCGAAGATGCGCTTGGTGATGATCTCCGGCATCGACAGGGCCGATGGCGTCAGTTCGAGGCTGGCGATCTTGCCGGTGCGGATGATGCGCGGATTGTCGAAACGGTCGAGGATGCGCTCGGGCGCCAGATTGATCGAGACGGGCAGGTTCATGAAAGCATCGACGCAAGCCTCGATGCGCTCGCGTTCGGCCCAGGGCAGGGCGATGAACACGCCATCGGGGCGCGACTGGCGGGCGCGGGCCTTGGCCTCGGCGAGGTCTGCCGACAGGATCTGGTCACGCTCGGCAGGGCTGGCACCTGCAGGGGGCTCGCGCAGAATGACCAGATCGTTGATCATCAACCCCGTGTTCCAGGGCTGATGGCGCGTCATGAACGAGGTGACATCGGCTTCCGGTCCGATCAGCAGCACGCGCTGGGCTGCGATGCGGCCGGTCTTGCTGGCGACCGAGATGATCTTGACCACCCACCAGCGGGCCAGTGTCACAAGCGGGATGCCGGCCAGGTAGGTCAGCAGCACGACGGCGCGTGAGTAGTTGTCGATCACCTTGGCGAGAAAGGCCACGGCGATGAAAGCCACCATGGTGACGTTCCAGACGTTGAACGCCTCGACCATCTGGCCGCGCGGTGACAGATAGCGCGTCAGCCGGTAGCGGCGCTGCAACAGGTTGGTGAACAGGAAGATGGAGCCGATGAACACGGCGAGTTCTGCCGTCAGTTCGAAATCGCCGGGGTTGCCGTAGGCGGCCAGATGGTAGGCCACGCTGGCCGTTGTGACGATGGCCAGCACGGCGATGAAATCGACCAGCGCCGTCGTCAGCCCGACGAGAAAGCGCCAGTGCGAGGCTGGCGTGTCATTGCCGCCGGCATGCAGCGGCCTGAGATCCTGGACGCTCTTCATCTGCCAACATGTCCCATGCGCAACACCGGGCCTCGCAAACCGGCCCGCTCCCCGTCGATGACGCAACTCTGTTCCGGGCTGGCGCATCGCGTGATGAGGCGGCGCAGCCTTGCGCTCAGGTTGCATGGGGTGTGCCGTCCCGTTTCGGCACAGGGACTGGCGGCACCGAACCGCTCGTCACGGCCGGCTGCGGACGCTCTCGGCTGGTGCAGGTTCAGCGCTGGCGGATGACCCGCCAGATCGTTGCGGCGGAGATCGCATAGAGGGCCAGGAAGATGGCGTTGAGCCAGGGAGCCCAGCCCAGTTCCGTGGTGGACAGGCCGATGACGAGGGTCAGCAGTGCGACCTTCAGCAGCGCGATGGCGGACAGCAGGGCTGCCCGCAGGCCGGTCCGCTCCAGGCCGTAGAGCAATTCGGCGTGATACTCGATCAGGTTGCGCAAAGCTGGCACGGCCAGCAGCAGCAGGAACAGGCAGCGCCATCGCCGCCAGCAGCCCGCCAAGGGAGACGGCCGCGATGGCCAGTTCGACGAGCAGCAGCATCGGCGTGGAGGTGCTGACCCGTCGGTCGGTCATGATCTTCTGCATGGCAAGCTGGTTGAAGGACCGGATCGGCATGGCCGTCAGATCGATGATGCGCATCGCGATGGCATAAAGGCCGGCGATACGCGGGCCGGCCATGACCAGCACCACGGCCTTGTCGAGTTCGGCCTGCAGATAGAAGATGATGTCGGCGGCTGCGGCAGGCAGGGCGTCACGCATCTGCCGGCCATAGAGCGCCAGCCGCAGGCGCAGCCGCAAGGGCGGCAGGAAGACGCTGAAGGCAAGGGCTGCGGCCACAAGGTTGGCGGCAAGGTAGGTCCAGGCCCACTCCGTCAGGCTTGAGTAGCCGAACCACCAGAAGGCGAGCGCCGCGAGCGTCCGGATCGCCGATCCGGCCAGGATCAGTGTCGTGGACTTGCCGAAGGCGCGCAGGCCATTGTTGATGATGGCCACCACTTCCAGCATCCGCCAGCCCAGCACCTCGGCACACAGGATCAGCACCAGCGCGGACAGCGGCATGGCGCTGAACACGGTAAGCCTGAGCCCGGCAGCGATGGCCACAAGCAGCGGGATCGACAGCGCAAACAGCACGAGATAGCCGGCGAGATAGGTGCCGGTCAGGCGCGGGCGCACGGTTGCGGCGCGGAACAGCGGCGAGATGAAACCGAAGGCGGCGACGCGGGACAGCACGATGCCCGCGCCCGAGGCGGTGGCGAACAGGCCGAAATCGGCCAGGCTCAGCACATTCGCCGCGACAAGGAAGTAGGCCAGGGCAATCACCAGCCGACCCATCGAGCCGCTGGCGAGGGTCAGATAGTCGCGCAGTTGGCCGCGCAGGTGATCGCGCATCGTGCGCGGGTTGGTCATGGCAGGCGTCGTCCCCGGATACGGTGCGCGGCCGGTCAACCGCTCAGGACGAAGCAAGGCGCAGGTTCACGGCTCGGGCATGATAGCCGTGAAAAGTCTTGCCACACCGCTAAGACGGCGCGCCTGCCGTGACAGCAGCAGCGCGGCCCGTGCGCGCGTGAGGCCCGTTTGCCCCGAAACGGGACAGTTTCCGCGGCACCAAATCTGCAACCACGCTGCCAGACGTGCTGCCCAAGCGGACAGAGGCCCCGCTTTGCACCGCAGCCGTCATGAATTGGAACGGCGGAACGATGTTTGCGATCGATACCAACGGACAAAACGCCACCAACGGGCAAGACGCCACCAGCGGACGCGGCGCGGCGCGGGGCAGTGCCGGCCCGCAGCCATCTGGCGCAAACCAGGCCTTCCGCCCAACGGCCCTGTCCAGCCTGCTGGCGGACCCTGTGGGTTTCGGCCTCGGCTTCGTGCGCCGCCATCTGGTAGCCATCACGCTCTTTGGCTTGCTGGGGCTGGGGCTTGGCATCGGTCTCGCGCTTCTGGTTCCGAACCGCTACAGCTCGACCGCCCAGTTGCTGATCGATCCGCGCGATCTGCGTGTGCTCCAGAACGAGATCGCGCCGCAGGCTGTGGGCAGCGATGTCACCACCGCCTACCTGGAAAGCCAGGCCCGCGTGATTGCCTCCGACAGCATCAAGCGCCGGGTGATCGACCGGCTCGATCTTGCCCTCGATCCCGACTTTGGCGGCCGGCGTGCCGGTCTTGCGGAGCGGCTCGGGCTGTCTGCCGGCCCATCCGGCCCGCAGCGCGACCCTGTGCTGACGGCACTCGATGTGATGGACAAGCAGGTTCAGGTGCGGCGCGGCGAGCGCACTTTCGTCATCGACATCACCGCCATTTCCAGTGAAGGGCCGAAATCGGCCCGCATCGCCAACGCCATGGCGGAAGCCTACCTTGACGACCAGTCGATCGTGCGCTCGGAATCCGCCACGCGGGCTTCGGCCTCGCTGACCGCCCGCCTGAGCGAACTGCGCGAGCGGGTTCGGCTTGCCGAGGACAAGGTCGAGAAGTATCGCGCCGCCAACAACCTGGTCGGGGCCAGCGGCAAGCTCGTCACCGAAGAACAGCTTGCCGTCAGCAACATGCAGCTCACGCAGGCCAGGGCGCGCCTTGCCGATGCCCAGGCCAAGTTCGACCAGGTGCGCATTGTCAGGCCGACCAGCATCGAGGCGGGCGCGACGCCCGAAGCACTGAGTTCATCCAGCATCGCGGCCTTGCGCGCCCAGCTTGGCACGGCGCTGACGCGGGAGGCCGATGCGCTCGTGCTCTACGGCGCGCAGCATCCGCAGCTTCTGTCGGCGCAGGCACAGGTGCGCGATTCGCGCCGCCAGATCGCCGAGGAACTGGCCCGCACCGTGCAGGCCGCCCGCGCTGAACTCGACCGCGCCCGCGCCTCGGAAGCCTCGCTCAATGCGCAGGTCGAACGGCTGAAGCGTGACACGCTCACCACCGGTCAGGCAGCGGTCCAGCTTCGCGAGCTCGAGCGCGAGGCCGATGCCAACCGGCAAGTCTATCAGGCGTTCCTGCTGCGCGCCCGGGAGACCGGCGAGCAGAGCAGCGTCGATTCCACCAATGCCCGCATCATCACCAGCGCCGTCGTGCCGCGCGACAAGCTCGGCCCCAATCGCAAGCTGTTCGCAGCGCTCGGCCTTGTGGCCGGGCTGGCGCTGGGTGTCCTGTTTGGCCTGTTGCGCGATCTTGCTCCGTTGCGCCGCCATGCGGCAGCGGTTCAAGGGGCCGACCTTGATGGTCCGGAAGCCCGCAAGGTTGCTGGCAGTCCAGCCGGCATGCCGCGCGGGCTCACGCCGGCCGCCGCCACTTCGGGTTCCGCGTCTGCCGGTGCCGCCGCTGCGCCGCGTGGAACGGGGCGCTGGCGGGGTCTTGCCGGTGCTGCCACGGTTGCTGCCGCGCCGGCGGCCGGAGGGGGCCCGCTGGTGGTGTCGTTGCCGGCTGTCCGCGCCCTGGCGAACTGGCGCAAGCAGCCTGTTCCGGAGCGCTCGGCCTTTCATGGGTCCGGCTTCGGCACCGATGCCTGGGACC
>JALORF010000038.1 GCA_025459195.1 Beijerinckiaceae bacterium | reverse complement strand
TGGGAGGGCTGGAGGCCTCGGCGATCAGCAAATGGGATGGGCAGAGGTGAGGGGGGGCTAACCCTCACCGCACTCGCGTCATCCCGGCCTTGAGCCGGGATCACCCGGTGAGCGCTGATCACAGGGCCGTGGAGCTGTTGCTCAAAGCCCCAGCGCAAATGCCCGGCGTGTGATCCCGGCTCAAGGCCGGGATGACGGCGGTGGGGTGGCGGCGGCTCAGCGCCGCGGCGACCGTGGCGGGTTGAAGCCAGTCTCGCTTCAGCGGCCTGAGGCCTTCAGCCTTGCGCGGCATTCGACGTTGAAGACGCGCCAGGTCTTGCCCTGGGCGCTGAGGGCGGCCTTGTTGGCGCGCCATTCGGCGCCGCAATCGCGCATGCGCTGGTCATTGGCGAGCTGGGCTGCCGAACGCTGGCGGGCCGGCTTGGCCGGGCTGGCCTGAGCCGGGGCGGCGGGCGCTGGCGCTGCCTGTGCGGGTGCTGCGGGCGCGGGGCGCACCACGCGCGGCTGCAACGGATTGCCCGCGGCAGGGGCGGTGGACTGCGCCATGGCCGGTGTGGCGAGTGGCGCGGCAAGCGGCGCAGCAAGGGATGCGGCGAAGGCAATGGCAATGGCGGCAGTCGCGGAGCGCAGGATCATCAGGCAGTTCCTTTTCGAGGCATCGAAGAGCTTGCGACGCAGCGTAATCGCGCGGTTGTGAATAGCAACGGCCCGCCAGCCATTATTTCACAACTGCCCTGCGGATTTCCGGCATCGCAAATTCCGCAGGGCGTGCTTAGGTTCCAGTTCCCCGTCACGGAGAGTCCCATGGCCAGCGCCCCGACCAAGCCCATCGACCTGTATTACTGGCCCACGCCCAATGGCTGGAAGATTTCTGTGGCCCTCGAGGAGATGGGGCTGCCCTACAATGTCATCCCGGTGAACATCTCTGCCGGCGACCAGTTCAAGCCGGAGTTCCTGGCATTTTCGCCGAACAACCGGATGCCGGCGATCATCGACCCGGATGGTCCGAACGGACAGCCGATCTCGGTGTTCGAGTCCGGCGCAATCCTGCAATATCTGGGGCGCAAGACCGGCCTGTTCTATCCGTCCGACGAGCGCGGCCGGGTCAATGTCGAGCAATGGCTGATGTGGCAGATGGGCGGCTTTGGCCCGATGCTGGGCCAGAACCACCACTTCAACCACTATGCGCCCGAGAAAATCCCCTATGCGATGGAGCGCTACACCAAGGAAACCAACCGGCTTTACGGCGTGCTCAACACGCAGCTTGGCAAGCATGCCTTCGTGGCCGGCGACTACTCCATCGCCGATATGGCCATGGTGGGCTGGGCCAAGCTGTGGGAACGGCAGGGCCAGAACATCGCCGATTTCCCGCATGTGAAGCGCTGGCTCGACACGCTGCTCGCGCGCCCTGCCGTGCAGCGCGGGCTCGCCGTGGCCGGCGAGCTGCGCAATACGTCGAACATGCAGGACCCTGCGGTGCGGGCCGTGCTGTTCGGGCAGACGGCGCGCTGAGGGGGCGCTCGCGAAGGTCGCTCAGTTGACCTTCGACCAGCTCACGGAGCGGCAGATCCAGCCGCCGGCCACGCAGCCGGCGGTTGTCATGGTCGCGCCGGACAGGGTGATCTTGCCCGAATAGGTCTGGCCATCCTCGGGGTTGAAGGCCTTGCCGGCCCAGGCGTTGGCACCGCTCGGCTTCATGTCGAAGAACACGCGCTGGCCGACCTTCGACTTGGTGTTGGCCGGGTCCTTCAGCCAGGTGATCGTGCCGCAGATCGCGTCGCCGCATTTTGACATGCGCACCCGCGATTCGCCGTTCTCGCGCAGCCAGGTGCCGCTCGGGTCGGCAGCGGCTGGCGCAAGGCCGGTGCCCAGCAGGGCGACGGTGGCGAGGGTCATGGCGCAAGCGCGGGCAATCGTGGTGGTCATCGCATCCTCCTGAGGGGCCATGGTCTTCGTGAGGCAGGCCCTTGTTGTTTATATATGAACCATATGCCGGCTTTGATGGCAGATCAATGGCAGTTGCGGCCAGGCCCGGCGCAAGGCGGTTGCCCGGACGCGGTTTCGCCGCCATGAATGAAAGACTGAGCAAGGAACAGGGCGCGCATGTCCGAGGTGTATGATCTGGCCATCATCGGTGGTGGCATCAATGGCTGCGGCATTGCGCGGGACGCGGCGGGGCGGGGGCTCAAGGTCCATCTGTCGGAGATGAACGACCTTGCCAGCGGCACGTCCTCCTGGTCGACCAAACTGATCCATGGCGGCCTGCGCTATCTCGAATACTACGAGTTCCGGCTGGTGCGCGAGGCGCTGATCGAGCGCGAGCGGCTCTGGGGAATCGCGCCGCACATCATCCGGCCGCTGCGTTTCGTGCTGCCGCATCACAAGGGCTTGCGGCCCGCCTGGCTGCTGCGTCTGGGCCTGTTCCTGTATGACCACATTGGCGGGCGCAAGCGCCTGCCGGCCACGCGGACGATTGATCTCACCTCGGATGACAGTGGCAAGCCGCTGAGGCCCGGCCTGTTCTCGAAGGGCTTCGAATATTCCGACTGCTGGGTCGATGATGCCCGGCTTGTGCTGCTCAATGCCCGCGATGCGGCGGCGCGCGGCGCGACCATCGCCACGCGCACGAAGGTGACATCGGCCAGGAGGGAGGGCGGCCTGTGGGTGCTCGACCAGACAAGCGGGCGCAGCGGCAAGGTGAGCACGATCCGTGCCCGGGCGTTGGTCAATGCGGCAGGACCCTGGGTGGCCGATGTGCTGACGGGGGCTTTGCGGTCGAATTCGAAGGCGCGTGTGCGGCAGGTGCAGGGCTCACACATCATCGTGCCGAAGCTGTTCGACCATGACCGGGCCTACATCTTCCAGAATGCCGATGGCCGGATCATCTTCGCCATTCCCTACGAGCAGGATTTCACGCTGATCGGCACCACGGATCAGGACTATCATGCCGATCCGGCCAGGGTTGCCATCACCGACGCGGAAATCAGCTATCTGTGCGCGGCGGCCTCCGAATACTTCGCCCGTCCGGTGGTGCCGGACGATGTGGTCTGGACCTATTCCGGCGTCAGGCCGCTCTATGATGACGGCGCCAGCGAAGCCAAGGCCGCGACCCGTGACTATGTTTTCGAGATGGAGGCTCCAGCGGGCGAAGCGCCGTTGCTGTCGATCTTCGGCGGCAAGATCACGACCTATCGCCGGCTGGCCGAAGAGGCGCTGGAGCGCCTGCACGGCACATGGCCCGGCGCTGTGGCCGCCGCCGCCGGATGGACAGCGCGCGAGGCGTTGCCGGGCGGGGCCTTCGCCATGGGTGGCACCAGCGATCTGGCGGCAGCGTTGCGGCGCGAACACCCTTTCCTTGAGCCTGCGCAGGCCCTGCGGCTGGCCCGATCCTACGGGCTTGATGCGCGCGCCTGGCTGGGCAGCGCACAGACAAGGGCCGATCTCGGGCGCGATTTCGGAGCCGGTCTCAGCGAGGCCGAAATCCGCTATCTGATGGCCCATGAGTGGGCCGAGGATGCTGATGACGTGCTTTGGCGGCGTTCGAAACTGGGTCTGCACATGACCATGGCCCAGCGTGACAATGTGCGTGCGGCCATGGTTGAATGGTCGGGGAAGGACAGATGATGCCCGCAGGATCAGCCAAGGCATGGGACCACGGAGGCGACGTGGCGGCGCTTGTGGCCGCTTACCGGCGCAAGGCCGTGTCGCCGGTGGAGGTTCTGGCCGACGCCTATGCCCGTCTTGATGCCATCAGCGCTGCCCTCAACCCCGTGTCGCACGAAGACCGGGCGGCGGCTTTCGATCAGGCCCGCGCCTCGGAGGCACGCTGGATGCGTGGCGAGCCGCTGGGTGTGATCGACGGCGTTGTCACCAGCGTGAAATCGAACGTGATGAAGAATGGCTGGCCGATGCGGCGCGGCTCGAAGCTGGGCGGCGATGCGCCGATGAGTTTCGACAGCCCGGCTGTGGCCAGCCTCGAACGGGCGGGCGCGGTCATCCTGTGCCAGACCACCATGCCGGAGTTCGGCTGGAAGGGGGTCGGGGACAGCCCGCTCACTGGCATCACCCGCAATCCGCATGATCCGTCTCGCACGACGGGCGGCTCGTCGGCGGGGGCTGCCGTGTTGGCGGCGCTTGGCATCGGGCATCTGCATCTGGGCACGGACGGGCTGGGATCGGTGCGCATTCCGAGCAGTTTTTCCGGCGTATTCGGGCTCAAGCCGAGCTTCGGGCGGGTGCCGGCCTATCCGGCGTCGCCGTTTGGAATCCTGGCGCATCTCGGGCCGATGGCACGCACGGTCACGGATGCGGCGCACATGCTCAACGCGCTGGCCCAGCCTGATGAGCGCGACATGCTGGCCTGGAACAGCGCCCCGCCTGATTTCCGCGTCGGCCTGGGCGATGGGGTTTCCGGCCTCAGGGTTGGCTGGTCGCCGCGGCTTGGCCATGTGCAGGGGCTGGACCCGGAGGTCGAGGCGCTCTGTGCCGCCGCCGCCCGGCTGTTCGAGACACTTGGCGCGCATGTCGAGCAGGCCGACCCTGGCTTCAGCGGCACAGATGCGCGCGGCGCGGCTGACATGATGTGGCAGGCAGGGGCGGGAGCCTTGCTGAAAGGTCTGCCCGAAGCTCGCCGGACCGAGCAGGACCCGGGCTTTGTGGCAGCAGGACTGGCTGGCCTTGGCCATGGCGCAACCGCATTGGTAGCGGCTTTCCAGACAAGGGCCGCGATTGCCGAGACGATGCGGCGCTATCATGAGCGCTACGATCTCCTGCTGACGCCGACCATGCCAATTCCGGCCATCGAGGCCGGGCGCGACACGCCAGCCGATGGCAGCTTCGGAGCAGATTGGGTGAACTGGTCGCCCTACACCTATCCATTCAATCTGACCGGACAGCCTGCCGCTTCGGTCCCCATCGGCAAGACTGCGTCAGGCTTGCCGGTCGGGTTGCAGATTGTCGGGCCGCCACGCCGGGACGATCTGGTGATGCGGGCCGCTCGCGCGCTGGAGAGCGTCGCCGAGTATCGCGGCCTCTAGAAGGCGGCTGAAAAGCGCGCGCATCGTCATGGCGAGGCGCGCAGCGACGAAACAATCCGGCATTTGCAGCGTCAGAAGACGTCTTTTCTGCGCCAGGTGCCATCATTCCAGCGAGAAAAGGACTGGATTGCGTCGCTCCGTTCGCAATGACGAAGCGGACGATGCGTTCTTCAACAGCTTTTGGGAAGGCTGTTGTCAGCGCGACAGATCGAAGGTCCAGGCCGTCGAGAAGCCGAGCTCGAGCTGGTGGCGTGAGCCAAGCGGGCTGACCACGACCGGGGCCTTGGAAGCACCGCCCGTGAGGTAGTCATACTTGACATAGGCCGTGGACTTGACCGCCGGCGTCCAGCGATAGCTGGCCTGTGCGAGCGCGCCGACCGTGTGGACACCGCCCTTGCCGTTATAGACCGGATAACCGGAGGCGGCGGCTTCCGCCGGGCTGACCGAGAAATAGCTGTCGACATAGCGCGTGTTGACAATCGTCATGCGCGGGCCGGCGCCGAACGACCAGACACCATTCGGGTCGGTGAAGGCATCGAGCTTGAGTTCGCTGACGAGACCGGCATGGCCGCGCACGGCCTGCCGGAGATCGGCGCGGGCGCGCAGCCAGTTGGTCGGGTAATACTCGCCGAAACCGCCGATCTCGACGCCGAAAGGCACCTTGTCGAGCCCGCGCAGCCGGCGCTGGTCCTTGCCGGTGCGCGGCATCACGAGGGCCGCCGCCGCGCCCGCCCGCCACGAGTCGCCGTTGACGAGGCCAATCGAGATCGCGTCATCTTCGGCTGACCACCAGCGGACAACGCCAGCCCGGCCAAAGCTGATGATCGGGCGATAGGCAATCGAGAAACGGTCCGAGCCTTCGTAGCCCGGCTGCATGCGCACGCCGGCACCAACGGTCATCTGCCAGTTGCCGGGCTGGGAAGCGGGAGCCTTCGGGCTCTGGGCTGACGCCGGCACCGCGTGCAGGACAAACGCGGCAGCGACCGCAGCGAAGAGGGCAACTGGTCTGGACATGGACGCGGGTACACCGGTGTTGGACGGTCAACGCCATCTGACGACATGACGCGCGACAGTTGGCCACGGGCCGCCTGTTCACACACCATTATCCTGAATGAAGCCGGTCAACGGACAGCTAAGGGACGTGGTTAGCGAAATCTTGCTGCGCTGCGGCATGAGGCGGCAAGACAGCGCGCGCCGTCAGTTGAACGGATAGATGCCCGGCTTGAGGTGGCGGTAGGTGAGGCGGGTGTTGTCGGAGGTGGTGACCCCATCACCATCGAGCGTGATCCGGTGTTTCTCGAAGGGCCTGAAGCCGGCACGGTAATGCACCCGGCTCTTGAGCAGGATATAGCGGCAATGGCCGGGGTCGATGCCGATATGGGTGAAGATGCCTGCATCCCAAGGCTCATGATGCAGGCTGGTGACCACGATCTGCATGCCGCCTGTTTCGAAGACAGCGGTTGGGCCGGCGGTGACCTTGGAGCCGGTATACATCGGCCCACGCACGGTCCATTCGCCATCGGAAAGACGGCGGACCCTGCCTGTCAGTGTCAGCGGCCGGGGTAACAGCCCGATGGATGGCATGGCGGTCCTGCCGCCCAGATCAAGGGTGATGGTGGCACCGACGCCGGCCTTTTGCATGGCCTTGACGGCGATGGGGTCCCAGACTGCGGCCATGGCAACGCCTTCCAGTCCCTGCCGCAGCACTTCCGCGATCACCGTCATCACATCGGATGTGCCGCCGGACCCGACATTGTCGGCGTGATCGAGCAGCACGACCGGCCCGTCGCTGATCTGCTTGGCGCGTGCCACCGCGTCGGCCAGCGGCTTGTGGACATGGAACCAGTCGGTGCGGGTGTCGCGGGCATAGGCGAGCAACCGGTCGCGCGCGGCCTTGCCATCATCCTGCTTGGCGTCCGCCACCACAACCATCGACAGGCCGGCATCGGGGATGTCGGCCATGGGAAAACCGCCGAATATCGAGGCTGCGAGAATGCCGCTGCGTGCTTCCTCGGCGATGCAGGCGGCAATGGCCCCTTGCATCGGCTGCTCGTCGCTGCCCATGCGCAGGGTCTGGGCCAGAATGCCGGCCTGTCCCCAGGCGATGACCGGGCGCACCTCGCCGCGCAAGGCTGCCAGCATGATCCGGCCGCACTGCAGGCCCGAGGCATACATGTCGACATGTGGATAGGTCTTGTAGCCCACCACAACCGTGGCGTTGTCCATGATCGCGTCGGTCATGTTGCCGTGCATGTCGAAGGTGACCCCGATCGGCAGGTCGGGCGCAATCTCGCGCATGCGGGCCAGTAGCGGGCCTTCGCCATCCACCATGCCATCCGGCACCATTGCGCCGTGCAGATCCAGCAAGGCTGCGTCGAACGGCCCCTGGGCCCGGAGCGCGTCGAGGATGCGGCCCGTCAGATAGGCATAGGCTTCGCGGTCTACCGGCCCTGATGGCATGCCCTCGGCTGCAACAGGCGTGACGATTTCCGCGCCGATCTCCCCGGCGAGGTCGATATAGGCTGCAATCGGGTGGTTGGTGCCGCGGTAGGCCGTGACCACGGCCTCATTCTCATGCAGCCCCCAGTCACGGAAGCGCTGCAGGGGTGTCGGCACCGGCGAGAACGTGTTCGTCTCGTGTTTCATCATTGCAAGGAGCAGGCGCATCGGCGGTTCCACGGTTGGTCCAGGCCGCCTGGAATCCAGGCAGCGACCGCACAATCTGCGCGCAAGTTGACAGCCGGTGCAATGCCGTCCTGTAATCGGTTTCAGGAATGGCACTTGCGTGGGGTGCATGCCCTTGCGGGCCATGGCCCGGATGTCTGAACCGACCTTTGGAGGGTCTTGTCGAGATGAGCATTTCACGTCGTGAACTGATGGCCGGCGCGGCAGCGCTGACAGGCGGATTGGCCCTTCCCGGCTCGCAGGCCGCTTTGGCCCAGGCCGCTCCGAAAGGCACGCTGCGGGTGATTCCGCATGCGGCCCTGACCACGCTCGATCCGGTGGCCACCACCGGCTACATCGTCCGCAATCATGGCTACATGGTCTGGGACACGCTGTTCGCGCAGGACGAAAAGCTCGCCGTCAAGCCGCAAATGGCAAGCGGTGTCGAGATTTCCGCCGACAAGCTCACGTATCGAATCACCTTGCGCGACGGGCTCGCCTGGCATGACGACACGGCCGTGACCTCGGCAGACTGCGTGCCCTCGCTGATCCGCTGGGGCCAGGCCGATGGCATGGGCCGGCGGCTGTTCACCTACATCGAGAGCGTCACCACCGATGGACCCAAGGTGATCGTGATCAAGCTCAAGCGGCCCTATGGCCTCGTGCTCGAGTCCATCGGCAAGCTGTCGACCAACGTGCCGTTCATGATGCCCAAGCGCTTTGCAGAGAAGGCGGTCACCGACCGTCTGGGTGTCGATGACATGATGGGGTCAGGCCCGTTCCGCTGGAACAAGGCGGAGTATCGCCCTGGTGCGCGGGTGGTCTATGACCGCAACCCGAAATACGTGCCGCGCGCCGAGCCGGCCTCGAATGCAGCCGGCGGCAAGAACGTGTTTGTGGAGCGGGTGGAATGGGTCAACTTCCCCGATCCGAACACGGCGCTCAATGCCCTCGTCTCCGGCGAGGTCGACTACTACGAGCAGATCCCGGCCGATCTGTTGCCCATCGTCAGCCGCGCGCCGGGCGTGAAAGTGGCCAATTTCAATCCGCTGGGCAATCTGGGCATGGCCCGCTTCAACTCGTTGCAGGGGCCGACTGCCAACCCCGCCATCCGGCGAGCCATTGCCAAGGCCGTCAATCAGAGCGAGTTGCTCAAGGTCGCGATCGGCAATCCGGAGTTCTACAAGACCTGCTACTCGGTCTATCCTTGCGGCACCACGTTCGAGAACACGTCCGGCTCGGACCTGATGGCGAAGTCCTCGCTCGATGAAGCCCGCGCCATGCTGCGCGCTGCCGGATACAATGGCGAGAAGATCGTGCTGCTCGCCACCACCGACATCCCGGTGCAGAGCGCCATGGCGCAATACACAGCCGACGTGCTCAAGCGCATCGGCATGAACGTCGATGCACAGGCCATGGACTGGGCGACCGTGCTGCAGCGCCGCACCTCGAAGAACCCGATCGAGCAAGGCGGCTGGAGCATGTTCTTCACCTGGTGGGAAGGGGCCGATCTGCTCGATCCGGTGATCCAGTTCGCGCTCTCCGGCCTTGGCGAGCAAGGGGCCTGGGTCGGCTGGTCGAAGGATGACGAACTGGAGAAGCTGCGCACGGCCTATGCCGAAGCAGCCTCGCTCGATCAGCAGAAGCAGCTCGCGGCGCAGGTGCAGGCGCGGCAGTTCGAGCAGAGCTTCAGTGTCTATACCGGCATGTTTTATGTGCCGACCGGGTTCCGCGAGAACATCTCGGGCATCCTCAACGCGCCGCCGTTCTTCTGGAACATCAAGAAGGCGTGAGCGTTTTTGCACTGTCATCACCGGCCTTGTGCCGGTGATCTCGGCCCAGATGGCACGCTGACCGCCGAGATGGCCGGCACAAGGCCGGTCATGACACTGTTTGGTGAAAGTCTCCCATGCTTAGCCTGATCGCCACGCGCATCCTTTCGGCCATCCCCGTCATGGGTGTGGTCGCACTGATCGTGTTCTTCATGTTGCGCCTGTCCGGGGATCCGGCGGCGATCCTGGCGGGCGATACCGCATCGAGCGAGCAGGTCGAGCGCATCCGCGTATCGCTCGGGCTGACAAAGCCGCTCTATGAACAGTTCTTCGGCTGGGTCATGCAGTTGCTGCGCTTTGACCTCGGCACCTCGCTGTTCACGGGCTTGCCGGTGACAACGCTGATCGCCCAGCGGATCGAGCCGACGGCGATGCTCGCGCTCAGCACCATCGTCTTTTCGGTGCTGGTGGCCGTGCCGATGGGGGTGCTCGCCGCATGGAAGGCCAATAGCTGGATCGACCGGCTGGTGATGGTGATCTGTGTGCTTGGCTTCTCGGTGCCTGTCTTCGTGATGGGCTATTTCCTGATCTTCAACTTTGCCATCACCCTGCGCTGGTTTCCGGTGCAGGGCTATACAAGCCCGTTCGTCGACTTCGGGCGTTTTGTCTCGCAGATCACGCTGCCGACCCTGACCTTGTCGTTCATCTATGTGGCGCTGATCGCGCGGATCACACGGGCCAGCGTGATCGAGGTGCTGGGCGAGGACTATATCCGCACGGCGCGCGCCAAGGGACAGGTCGAGACCAGGGTGCTGTTCCGGCACGCCCTGAAGAATGCCGCCGTGCCGATCGTGACGGTGATCGGCCTTGGTGTCGCATTGCTGATCGGCGGCGTGGTGGTGACCGAAAGCGTCTACAATATCCCTGGTCTTGGCCGGCTGGTCGTCGATGCGATCACGCGGCGCGATTATCCGATCATCCAGGGGCTGATCCTGTTTTTCGCACTGATCTATATCGTGCTGAACCTGATCATCGACATCATCTACACCCTTGTCGATCCGAGGATCCGGTATTGAGTGCCCCCGTCACAGTCATGCCGCGGGCGCGCCTCTCCGGCCTGTTCCCGTTTCTGACGCGCTATCCTCTGGTGGTGATCGCCGGGGTCGTCCTCGGCATGATCGTGCTGGCGGCGGTGTTCGCGCCATTCATGTTCACGCAGGATCCGACATCCATGTCGCCCCTGCAGCGGCTCAGGCCTGCCTCGGAGGCCTATTGGCTGGGCACTGATCATCTCGGACGCGATGTCTGGAGCCGGCTGGTCTATGGCGCGCGCGTGTCGGTGATTGTCGGTCTCGCTGTGGCCGGGCTGTCAGTGATCATCGGGCTGGTGATCGGCCTGATCTCCGGTTACGTGCGCTGGCTCGATGCCATCGTGATGCGCATCATGGACGGGCTGATGGCCATTCCGGGTATCCTGCTGGCGATTGCGCTGGTGTCCGTTTCCGGGGCCAGCCTTTCGACAGTGATCATCGCCATCATGGTGCCGGAAATCCCGCGCGTGGTCAGGCTGGTGCGCTCTGTCGTTCTGACCGTGCGCGAGGAGCCCTATGTCGAGGCCGCCGTGTCGATCGGCACGCGCCTGCCGCTGATCCTGATCCGGCATATCCTGCCCAACTGCATTCCGCCGCTGATCGTGCAGGCGACCTATGTCTGTGCGTCGGCCATGCTCACGGAAGCGATCCTGTCGTTTTTGGGGGCCGGCACCCCGCCAACCATTCCAAGCTGGGGCAACATGGTGGCGGAGGGCCGGCTGCTGTTCCAGATCGCGCCCTGGAACCTGCTCTGGCCGGGCGTGGCGCTGGCTGTCACCATCCTGTCCGTCAACATCCTCGGCGACGGTCTGCGCGACAGGCTGGACCCCAAACTCGCGAAGCGGATGTAGGCCATGGCGGGTCCGGTCCTGAGCATCGAGAACCTGTTCGTCGACCTGCCGGGCGGGGCGGACCGCCAGCACGCGGTGGGCGGGCTGACACTCAGCGTCAATCCAGGCGAGATCGTCTGTGTCGTTGGGGAAAGCGGTTCGGGCAAGTCCGTGACCGCGCAGGCGGTGATGGGCCTGCTGCCCAAGGGCCAACTCACCCGCAGCGCCGGCAGGATTGTGCTGGAGGGCGAGGACATCAGCCATGTCAGCATGGACCGACTGCGCGATCTGCGCGGCACGCGCATGGCCATGATCTTCCAGGAGCCGATGACGGCGCTGAACCCTGTCATGACCTGCGGCGACCAGATCGATGAAGTGCTGTCGATCCACACCGATCTGGGCAGCGAGGAGCGACGCGCGCGGGTGCTGGACGTGATGCGCGCCACCCAATTGCCGGATGTGGAACAACTCTATGACGCCTACCCGCACCAGCTTTCCGGCGGCCAGCGCCAGCGCGTGATGATCGCGTCGGCGCTGGTGCTTGATCCTGCCTTGCTGATCGCGGACGAGCCGACCACGGCGCTTGATGTCACCACGCAAAAGCAGATCCTTCAGCTCATCCGCGAATTGCAGCAGCGTCGCGGCACCGGCGTGCTGTTCATCACCCATGATTTTGGCGTCGTGGCGGAAATCGCCGACAGGGTGGCCGTGATGCGACACGGCCAGTTGGTCGAGCAGGGTCCGGTGGACGAGGTGTTGCGCCGGCCGCGCGAGGACTACACGCGGATGCTGATCAACTCGGTGCCGAGCCTCGAGCCGCCGGCGCGGCCGGATGCTGCGGTGGGCGAGGTGGCCTTGCGCACAACGGCTCTGGCCAAGACCTATGGCGGCACCAGCCTGTTCGGCAAGGGCCGGGTGGTCAAGGCCGCCAGCGATGTGACAATCGAGGTCCGCCGCGGCGAAACGCTCGGCATTGTCGGGGAATCCGGCTCCGGCAAGTCCACCGTGGCGCGCTGTGTGGCCCGGCTGATCGACCCGAGCAGCGGCGAGATCCGCATCGCGGGCGTCGATATCGCCAGGATGGGGCAGGGCGAACTCCGGCCCTATCGCCGCAAGGTGCAGATCGTCTTTCAGGACCCGTATCGGTCGCTCAATCCACGCCGCAGCGTCGGTGCCAGCATGGTCGAAGGGCCGATGAACTTCGGCATGGCGCGGAGCGAAGCCGAGCGCAAGGCTGGCGAGTTGATGGTGCTGGTTGGCCTGAAGGCCGATGCGCTCGACCGCTATCCGCACCAGTTCTCCGGCGGGCAACGCCAGCGCATCTGCATAGCGCGGGCTCTGATGATGGAGCCGGAGTTGCTGATTGCCGACGAGGCCGTGTCGGCGCTCGATGTTTCGGTGCAGGCCCAGGTGCTCAAACTGCTTGATGATGTGCGCCGGCGCTTTGATCTGGCCGTGCTGTTCATCACCCATGACCTGCGCGTGGCAGCACAGATCTGCGACCGGATCGTGGTGATGAGCAAGGGGCAGGTGGTCGAGCAAGGCCCAACCGCCGAGCTCTATGCCGCGCCGAAGCATCCTTACAGCCGGGCCTTGCTTGAAGCCGCTCCTGGCCGGGGCTTTGCCTTCGGGCGCGGTTGAATCAGGCGCTGCGGGAGGCCTGTGCGAGGCGAGAGACGGCCTGCCGGATGCCGGCTTCATCCGCATTGGCGAAGGCGAGTCTCAGATGGCCGTCCTGCCCGGGGCCGAAATAGGAGCCTGGCAGGGCCAGCACGCCCCAGCGCAGCGCCAGCATCTCGGCCACTTGCGCTGCCGGAACGCCGGCAAACGGATGCCGCACATAGGCGAAGTAGGCGCCGGCCTGATCGACGGACCAGCCATTGAGCGCACGCATCGCCTGCCGGAACGTGTCGGCGCGGCTGTTGATGTCGGCACGGTTGGCCTCGCGCCAATCCGTCAGCGCGCCGATGCCCCAGGCAAGAGCGGACTGGCCGGCGCGGGCAGGGCATATCTGGATGCAATCGAGAACTTTGCCGACCTCGTGCTGAATGGCCTCGCCGGCGATGATGGATCCCAGCCTCCAGCCCGGCACGGCGTAGGCCTTCGAAAAGCTGTAAAGCTGGATCAGGTGCGAGCGCCAGTCTGGCGCCTCGAACAGGTGATGGGGCCGGTCGCGTTCCGGCGGCATGAAATCGCGGTAGGTTTCGTCGAGCACCAGCGCGATGCCCGTCTCGCGGCACAACCCGGCAAAGGCCGCGATCGTGGCTGGCGGATAGACAGCGCCTGTCGGGTTGTTCGGCGAAACCAGCACGATGGCGCGCACCTTGCCATCGCGCAGCAGTGCGCGGGCCGCCTCGACATCCGGCACAAACCCGGCTTGCGGCGTGGTGGGCAGGGCGCGCGCTTCGATGCCGAGCATGGCCAACGTCATCTGGTGGTTGAAATACCACGGCACTGGCAGAAGCACTGCGTCGCCGGCGCTCGCGAGCGCCATGATCGTGGTGACGAAGGCCTGGTTGCAGCCCGCCGTGATGGCCACATTCTGTGCCGAGATGGGGGCACCATAGCGCCCGGAGGTTTCCCGTGCGAGGGCTTCCCGCAATGCAATGTCGCCCTGGATCGCCCCGTAGCGAGCGCCAGAAGGGTCGGCTGCAGCGGTTGCGGCCCGCGCCAGAAGACTGTCCGGCGGCGCTGAACCGGGTGCTGCCTGAGACAGATCGATGCCGGGGCCGTGGCGGCAATCATAGGCCGAGAGCCAGCCCTTGGCTTCGGGGATGGGCGGTGTGCCCGTGTCACGGAGCATTGGATTGATCATGGTCATGCCCGAGCACTCAAGCGCAGGCTCCCGCCGCACGCAAGCTCTTGCCTGCCTGGCGCATGCCGGACTTGCCCTTTGCCGCTTGCGACCCAGATCAGTCCTGCCGGGGCGCGGCAGTGCCGCAAGGCCCATGGACCGGAACCGGCGACAGGAAAGGCAGAAAGGGCGATGGCGGCATGATGTCGGGGGTGGAAGCGCAGGATGCGGTGATGGCCTTGTTCGAGCGCGTGTCCTCGGCGCGCTCTGTCGTGGCCTTCACCGGCGCGGGCATTTCCACCGAATGCGGCGTGCCGGACTTTCGCTCACCCGGCAGCCCGTGGATGCGCAACAGGCCGATCCCCTTCGATGCCTTTGTGGCCAGTGCCGAAGCGCAGGCCGAAGCATGGCGACGCAAGTTCGCCATGGATGACAGCTTCGCCGGGGCCTTGCCCGGACGCGGCCACAGGGCGCTGGCCCATCTTGTCCGGCGTGACCGCATGAGCGCCGTGATCACGCAGAATATCGATGGACTGCATCACGCGTCGGGGATCGCGCCCGAGCGCATCGTCGAATTGCACGGCAATGGCACCTATGCGGCTTGCCTCGGGTGCGGCCTGCGTCATGAACTGGCACCAATCCGCCTGGCCTTCGAACAGACAGGCCGTCTGCCGACCTGCATCGCTTGCGGCGGCCTTGTGAAAAGCGCCACGATCAGCTTCGGTCAGGCCATGCCGCAGGATCAGGTGCGGCGGGCGCGGAGTCTGGCCGAGGCGTGCGACCTGTTCCTGGCCATCGGCTCATCGCTTGTGGTCTATCCGGCCGCGACGTTGCCCTTGCTTGCCCGCCGAGCCGGTGCCACGCTGGTGATCATCAACAGGGAGCCGACCGACTTCGACGACATCGCCGACCTGGTGATCCGGGACGATATCGGCGATGTGCTGGAGCCGCTTCTCAGGGTTGAGTAGAGCTTGAGTTTCCCGCTGAAGTGGTTGCGCCGCGCTATCGGTGTTTGCCGCTTCGATGCTATTCTCATCGGGCGAATCGCGTTTTGCATTGGGGCGGCAGTCGATGATCGACGAACGGGATACAACCTTTCTGGATCAGGCGGGTTCCGGGCAGGCTCATGCGGGCGATTCCCATGTCTCCGGGCCTCTTGAAACCGGCATCGAGGTGGGCGGCCGGGTCAAATGGTTCGATGTGGCGAAGGGCTTCGGCTTCCTCGTTCCCGACATTGGCGGCTCCGACATCCTGCTGCATGTGACCATTCTCAAGCGCGACGGCTTCGGCACCGTATCCGAAGGGGCGCGCGTTGTGGTCGAAGCCGTGCCAAGGCAAAAGGGCCTTCAGGCGATCCGCGTGATTTCGGTGGATAACTCGACAGCGTTGCATCCTGCCGAACTGCCAGCGCCACGCACGCATGTGCAGGTCTCGGCGACGTCCGGCTACGAGCGTGTCATGGTCAAGTGGTTCAACCGCTTGCGCGGGTTCGGCTTCGTCACGCGTGGCGAGGGGCAGCCCGATATCTTCGTGCACATGGAGGTTCTGCGCCGTTACGGCATCCAGGATCTCGTGCCCGGCCAGTTCGTGTTCGTGCGCTTCGGGGATGGTCCCAAGGGCCAGATGGCCGCCGAAGTCCGGCTGGATGGCACCTCGTCAGGTCCGACGGTCAGTTGAGATGACCCGTCAGGCACAGTGGGCGGGTGCGCAACGCCTTGCCAGTCTGGCGTTCGTGATGCTGGCCGGACTTTGGCTGGGGCTTGGACAGGTTGCCGCCCAGACGATCGAGAAGCTCACGGTCGTGACGGCTTCGGGCCGCCATGATTTCGACGTCGAGGTGATGCGCACGCCGGAGGAGCGCGCCAAAGGGCTGATGTTCCGGCACTTCATGCCGAACCACCGGGGCATGCTGTTCGATTTCCAGCGCGTTGAGCCGGTCTCGATGTGGATGCAGAACACCTACATTTCGCTCGACATGATCTTCATCCGCGCCGATGGCAGCGTGGCGCGCATAGCCGAGCGCACAGAGCCCTTGTCGACACGGACGATCCCGTCCGGCGAACCTGTTTTGAGCGTGCTGGAGGTCAATGCCGGCATTGCCGAACGGATCGGGCTCAAGCCTGGTGACAGGGTCGAGCACAGCCTGTTCAAGCCGCGATAGGCAAGAATGCGGATGCGTTTTGCTCCCGGCCAAGCCAGCGGTGCGCATTCGTGCTGCAAAGTGATCGGACGGGCTCGGTATTCCTTGCCGCAGCCAGCGACGCATGATAATCGCTCTCGCCTCGGTCGATGTTTCGGGGTGTGGCGCAGTCTGGTAGCGCGCGAGTTTTGGGTACTTGAGGTCCTAGGTTCGAATCCTAGTACCCCGACCATCGACCGGGTTTACCTCGCCAGAGGTGTCAGCCAAGCGTTGGCAAACAAGAGGTTTGCGACACGATGACCGCCAGGATCTACCGCCCCGCCAAGACCGCGATGCAGTCCGGCCTGGCCAAGACCCGGTGGTTGCTCGAATACGAGGCAGAAGCTCCCCGCGAGGTTGAGCCGCTGATGGGCTGGACCTCATCCGGCGACATGAAGAGCCAGCTCAAGCTCTGGTTCGACAGTGCCGAAGACGCTGTGGCCTATGCCGAACGCAACGGCATAGCCTACCGTGTCGAGGTGACGGCCGAGCCGAAGCGTCGCGGCATGTCCTATTCCGACAATTTCAAGTATTCGCGTGTCGGCCTCTGGACCCATTGAGTCAGGGTCCGAAACGTCTTGGCGAAGCGTGTCTGACTCCGTAGCTCAGTTGGATAGAGCAACAGCCTTCTAAGCTGTGGGTCGCTGGTTCGAATCCAGCCGGGGTCGCCATCGCTCAATCCGGCAGCTCTTTTCGCCACCTGCCTGGATCACGAACAATTGCCCGGCAAGAACCTCGTTGTGCCGGGTTTTTGGTGTTGTGCGCCTGTTTTCAAACTGCTGCCGTTGTCAGCGGCTGTCTGTCAGATGATCGCGATGCCCGTTCGTTTCGAACTGTCAGAACCGATAGTTCAGGCCGATCCGGGCCGTGTGGAAGTCGGCTTCTGCCTGAAATCCACCCGCGATAGCGCTGAAATATGTCTCGCGACCAAGATCAACGTATAGATACTCACCCTTGACTGACCAGCCACTGCTGATCTGCGCTTCCACGCCGGCTCCGATGGTCCATCCAAGATGCGTCTGTTGATCCCGGATGGTCGTGCCAAAGCCGCTGGCGCTGATCGTGTTCTGTCCGTAGGCAATCCCCGCTGTCACATAGGGCATGATGCTGGCAAAAGTCACACCGATCCGGCCGCGGACAGTGCCAAGGTAGTCCAGGCGCGACCTGGCGATAATGCCGAAGGAGGTTTCGGTGTACTCGACGCCTGAAGCCTGCAGGTCTGTTTCGACACCGAAGACGATTTTGCCAGATTGCCAATTGTATCCGATCTGGCCGCCACTGATCAGGCCGTCATAGCCCGCCGAGCCAGACCCTATGCCGTTTGCGCTGGTTCTTGCGGCGCCCCCTGCATACCCGGCATTCGCGCCCATGTAGAAGCCCGTCCAAGAAGAGCCTGTTGACGGTGCATGCATCATACCGCGTTGGCCTGCGGCTGTTGCATCGGCGGCAAGCGCTGGTGGGGCCGCCAACACGGCTATGCACATTGCGAGATTTATCTTGCGCATCACACTCTCCAGAGTTGGGCGGTTTTCCTTACGACAACGCCAAGCAAAAGGAATGTGACAAATAGGCAGTTATAAATCTGCCGCAACGTTTGCAGAGAGGGCGCCCCGGTTTTTTGACTGATACTGCTGCTCGGTGTCGATCAACGCTTGCGGAACAAGGCTCGCTTCAGGGGGCCTGCAAAGGCTTGATGCCGGCGCGAGAAACCGCGGCTTCCTGTTCTGATTGTGCTGCTCTGGCTTGCGAGCAGACTGGAAGCGCTGCGCATTTCTTGGATTTGCAACTTGATCCGGAGGCTTTTGGCCTCACCAAGACGGACCATTGCTTTGTCATCGGATATGCGGAGTCAGCGATGGCCGCCGAGAGCAGCGCCTTTCTGGTTGAAAGGCGCAGAAAATCCCTATATTTCATAGAGATATGGCGGGTTTGAGTTTTTAGCCGGGGTCGCCACCTGCCTGACGTCTTGCCTTTCGCCGTGCTGCCGCTTGAATGATCGCCATGAACGACCGCACCGTGCCCGCTTTCTACGACGATCTTGCCGAGACGCGGGCGCAGGCGTGGGCCTTGCTGGCGCGCGGCGTGGCTGATCGGCGCTCGGCCTTCCATGCACCGACGCTGGCAACGGTGGGGCTTGATGGCCGGCCAAGGGCCCGTGTGGTGATCCTCAGGGGCTGCGATACCGGGCGTGCCACGTTGCGCTTCAACACGGATCGGCGCACGGCCAAATTCGCGGAGATCGCCGCCAACCCTCTGGTGGCGCTGACGGGCTATGATGCGGGTGCGAAGATTCAGATCAGGATCGAAGGGCGCGCCAGCCTGCATGTCGACGACGCGCTCGCCGATTCCGCATGGGCTGCTGCGCGCCCCTTCAGCCGCGTCTGTTATGGCACCGCGCCTGCCCCCGGAACGATGCTGGAGGCGGGCGGTGATTTTTCGCTGCCGTCCGAGGATGCCGACATTGCAGCCGGGCGCGCCCATTTCAGCGCGGTGGTGATT
>JALORF010000179.1 GCA_025459195.1 Beijerinckiaceae bacterium | reverse complement strand
CCGACGAGCGCGCCAATGCCTTGCGTGTGCCCAATGCCGCGCTGCGCTTCAAGCCGGTCAGCCAGGTGGCTCTGGTGGCAGGTTCTTCGCTGCCGGCGGGCGAGGAGCCAAACCCCTTCAGTCAGGGACCAGCCGGTGGTGGCGGCAACCGGGCAGCCCAGGCCTTCCGCGAGCGGTTGGTCAGCGAGGTCCGGCCGACCGGCGAACAGCTTGCCGCGATCGATACGATCCTGGAGGCCTCGCGCGAGCGGCTGCGGGCGGAGCGGCAGGGCGCTAGCCCGGAGGAGATCCGCCGCAATGCCCAGATGGCCCGGCGCGACAGCAACCGCAAGCTGGCCGAGGCGCTCGATCCGGAGCGCCGGGCCCGGTTCGAGGCCATGGTCCAGGCCATGCAGCAACAGACACGCCAGCGCGTCGCGCGCGAGACGACGCCGGGCCGGTTGCATGTGATCGGCGAGGATGGCCAGCCGCGCGGCATCGACATCCGGCTCGGTGTCAGCGACGGCGCTGTGACGGAGATCGTCGGCGGTGATCTGCAGCCCGGCCTCTCGGTGATCACGGGCGGTGGCCCGCTGCGGGCGGCGCAGGCGGCAGCGCCGGGACGGCCCCGGCCGCCCCGCCTGTTCTAGGCCCCGGCGATGGCCCTCATCGAAGCCCGCGGCCTGACGCGCATCCATCATCTCGATTCCGGGCGGGTCGTGGCGCTCGACCATGTCGATCTCGACATCGAGGCCGGCGACATGGTGGCCGTGATGGGTCCATCCGGCTCCGGCAAGTCAACGCTGATGAACCTGATCGGCTGTCTCGACAGGCCAAGTGGAGGATCGCTGTCACTCGATGGCATGGCCACGGCGGACCTCGATGCCAATGCGCTGGCGGCACTGCGCAACCGCAAGATCGGCTTCGTGTTCCAGCAGTTCAACCTGCTGCCGCGCGCCGATGCTGCGACCAATGCCGAACTGCCCATGCTCTATGCCGGTGTCGACGCGCGCACCCGGCGCAGGCGCGCGCTCGATGCGCTGGCGCGGGTGGGGTTGGCCGATCGTTCGCATCACCGGCCGATGCAGCTATCGGGCGGCCAGCAGCAGCGTGTCGCCATCGCCCGCGCGCTCGTCAATGATCCACGACTGTTGCTGGCAGACGAGCCGACCGGCGCGCTGGATTCGCGCACTGCGCTGGACATCCTGGCGCTGTTCCAGCAACTCAACCGCGACGGCATGACCGTGGTGCTGGTGACGCATGATCCGGAGGTGGCGCGGCACGCGGCGCGGGTGGTGCGCTTCCGTGACGGCCGCATCGTCGGCGACACGCGGCAAGTGCCTGCCGCCGCCGACGGGTCTGATCCGGGTGGCGGGTTGCCGCCAATGGCTCGGCCCGAGACGGCTGTGCTGCCATGAGTTTTGCCGAAGCCCTGCGGTCGGCGCTTCAGGCGATTGCCGCCAATGCGATGCGCAGCATGTTGACCATGCTCGGCATCATCATCGGGGTCGCGGCCGTCATCGCCATGGTTGCGATCGGCTCCGGCGCGCGGGCGCGCGTCACCGACCAGATCCGGAGCCTTGGTGCCAACCTTGTGGTCATAACCGCCGGCAATGTGCAGGTCGGAGGGGTCCGGCTGGGAGCGGGCGCATCCTCAAGCCTGACCGACGAGGATGCGCGCGCCATCATCCGCGAGGTTGACGGGGTGGTGGCCTCGGCACCCTTCATCCGCAGCCAGGCCCAGGTGATCTTCGAGGGCACCAACTGGTCGACCGGCATCCAGGCCATCGACAACGACTTCTTTGCCGCGCGCGAGTGGGACGTGGCCCTGGGCCGGATGTTCGATCCGGACGAACTGAGACGCGGCGAGATCGTGGCCATTCTCGGCCAGACCGTGGCGGCAACCCTGTTCGGCAGCGAGAGCCCGCTCGACCGGATCGTGCGCGTGCGCAACACGCCATTCCGGGTGATCGGGGTTGCTGCGCCGAAGGGGCAGTCGGCCTTCGGGCAGGACCAGGATGATGTCATCTTCGTGCCGCTGGAGACCGGGCGACGCCGGATCATGGGCCGCAACTACGCGCGGGACCGCTCGGTGGCCTCCATCTTCGTCAAGTTCGAGCGCGAGGATGCCATGGCCAACGGCATCGAGGAGACGCGGGCCCTGTTGCGCCAGCGCCACCGGCTGGGGGAGGATGCGGAGGATGACTTCGCCATCCGCAACCTGACCGACGTGGCCAACACGGCCACGGCCAGCGCGCGCACCTTGTCCTTCCTGCTGGCTGCGGTGGCGGCCGTGTCGCTGCTGGTCGGTGGCATCGGCATCATGAACATCATGCTGGTGTCGGTGACGGAGCGGACGCGCGAGATCGGGCTGAGGCTGGCGGTTGGGGCCCGGCCGCGCGACATCCTCACCCAGTTCCTGATCGAAGCCACCACGTTGGCTTCGCTCGGTGGCGCACTTGGTGTGGCGCTGGGGCTCGGCATCGCGCTGACCATCGCCAGGACGGCGGGCTGGCCGATGCTGGTGTCGCCGGACTCGATCCTGATTGCGGTCGGCGTCTCGGGACTTGTCGGCGTGTTCTTCGGGTTCTACCCCGCCAGCCGGGCCGCCAGCCTTGATCCGATCGAGGCGCTGAGGCGGGAATAGGGCGAAGGAACCGGGTGGCGCTGCCGCATGGCACCCTGTATGACGTTTCGTCACACTCCGATGTTTCCGCCTTGTGTCATTTCACGCATTCTGTTTGTACTAATTCCATTGGTCGCGTCAGCGGCGCGTCGTTGGGGGCTTTCTTCGGCGGATTCGTCTTTTCCTTTGATGCTTGGGCCCATGTCAGACCATTTCGATCCCCCTCGTGTTCCAAGCCCCGAGAATGTTGTCGCCTTTTCCGGACGCATGTGTGCAGCGGCCTCGGTCGAGGACCTGCGCGATGCCCTGATGGAGAGCCTGGCCCCGTTCGGGTTCCTCGGGTTCACCTTTGCTGCTGTCCGCAAGATCAAGAGCATTTATCTGCACGCCGAAATCATCGCGACATGGCCTCGCACCGTGCAAACCACCTTCCAGCAGCACACCCTGTTCAATGCTGATCCCGTGATCCTGCGCTCGCGCACCGCGCCCGAGCCATTTGCATGGGACATGTCGCTTTATGACGACAATGATCCTGTGCAAGCAGAGCTCAAGGCGCTGCGCATGTCCATGGGGTCAGAGGGCGGGATCTGCGTGCCCGTGTCCGAACCGTTCCAGGGGCGCAGCGTGCTCTATCTCAGTGGGCGTGGCTTCGACAATTCGGCTGCGATGATCCTGGCACTCCAGCTTCTGGCGCAGCACTTCGCGGCACGCGCCTATGCGCTGGGCGGGCACGAGGAGCGGCGCGGCAAGCAGACGTCCCAGCAGCTAGACTCGGGCGAGTTGTCGCCCCGTGAACGTCAGGTTGTGGGGTGGCTCGCCTTCGGCAAGTCCAGCCGCGAAGTGGCGATGATCATGGCGCTGAGCGAGCACACGGTGAACGACTACATCGCCTCGTCCGTCACCAAGCTGAACGCGTCCAATCGCACCGAAGCCGTGCTCCGCGCCCTGTTGACGAACCAGATCGATCTGTCCTGATTGCAATCTGGAATTGCATTCCCTGCAACGATTCTGCCTGCGTCAAAAATCACGAAATCTCCAGGATTTTGGGCGCTTTTTCTCTCTTTGACGATAGCGGCTCGATTTTTTTTCGATCTGGCGATGATTTTTGTCAAATTCCGCGAATTTTGCGTCGAACCATGCGAAAAATCTATCACATTCGCTTCCCGTAATATTTGAGGGGTTGCGCCCTAGAGCTCTCGTGATAGTTGTATCGATAGTCGGGTTTTAACCCGCGTCCTGATTCGCGGCGGCGCATGCACCAGGGCACTGCGTGCGCGTTTCGATCCATCCTTTCACTGCCTCAACATCATTACTCTGGGGGGCTCCCGTCTTGCCGGGGCCACATGCACGAACAGGAGGCCCGGCATGGGCATGATTTCCAAGGACACCGCTGCAAATCGCGTGGCGCAACTCAGCTATCTGGCGGAAGACAAGGAGCTGGTCGACCTGCTCTGGAAGATCTCGGCACTTCCGGCCGATGCGCGGCTGATCGTGTCCCTGATGGTCTCGCATCTGTCGCAGGTCGAGAAAGCCCGCAAGGCCGGTTGACCGGCAAGGGGCAGGCGACATTCAAGTTGCCCGCAGGATCAGGCTCGCTGCGCCCTAGAGCATGCTGCGGAAAAGTGGCAACGGGTTTTCGCGCCAAGCATGCTCTAAACTCTTGTTATCGATCAAGTTATCGGTGTTTTTGACGGTTTCGTCAAAACACAGCTTGATCTAGTGCTGAGCCAGATGGTCTGGCTCACTCCGCTGCCGCGACCCTGTAGGCGAGCGGGTCGTAGTTCAGGATCGGAGCCAGCCAGCGCTCCACCTCGATCAGGCTCATGTCCTTGCGCGCCGCATAGTCCTCGACCTGATCGCGCTCGACCTTGGCCACGCCGAAATAGTAGGCGTCCGGATGCGACAGGTAGAGCCCGGACACCGATGAACCCGGCCACATCGCATAGCTTTCGGTGAGCTTCACGCCGGATGCTTTCTCGGCATCGAGCAGGCTGAACAGGGTTGCCTTCTCGGTGTGGTCCGGCTGGGCCGGATAGCCCGGAGCCGGGCGGATGCCCTGATACTGTTCGAGGATCAGTTCCTCGTTGCTCACGGTCTCATCCGGCGCATAGGCCCAGAATTCCGTCCGGACGCGCTGGTGCATGCGTTCGGCAAAGGCTTCGGCAATGCGGTCCGCGAGGGCTTTCACCATGATCGAGCGATAATCGTCATTGTCGCGGGCGAAACGGTCGGCGATGCGCTCTTCTTCCGGGCCTGCGGTCACCACGAAGCCGCCGACATAATCCGCCTTGCCGCTTGAGGCAGGCGCGACGAAATCGCTGAGGCAGACATTCGGCCGTCCATCGCGCTTGGAGAGCTGCTGGCGCAAGCCAAAGAAGGTGGCGCGCTCCTCGGTCCGGCTTTCACCCGTGAACAGGCGGATGTCATCGCCAACGCTGTTGGCTGGCCAGAAGCCGATCACGGCCTTGGGGTTGAACCAGCGTTCCTCGACGATGCGCTTGAGCATGGCCTGCGCGTCATCCCACAGGGCGCGGGCTGCGGCACCCTGCTTCTCGTCAGACAGGATGGCGGGATAGCGGCCCTTGAGTTCCCAGGTCTGGAAGAACGGGGTCCAGTCGATCAGCGGCACGAGATCGGCCAGGTCATAGGTGCGGAAGGTGCGTGTGCCGAGGAAGGTGGGGCGGGGCGGGGTATAGCCCTCCCAGTCGACCTTCTGGGCATTGGCACGGGCCTTGGCCAGCGGCAGGCGCTGCTTGTCCGCTTCCGAGCGGCGGTGGGCATCGGCAACCTTGGCATACTCGGCCTTCACGGTCTCGATGTAGCCCGCCTTGTTGTCGTTCGAGAGCAGGGTCGAG
>JALORF010000037.1 GCA_025459195.1 Beijerinckiaceae bacterium | reverse complement strand
GGCCAGCGAAGGCATCGGACAACCCGAACGCGAGGTGGCCGTGAAAGGGCTCGACCGCATCGAGGACACGCTGGAAGAACTGGTCGATACGCTCGAAGAAGCGCAGGAAGCCCAAGCCGCAGCCTATCAGGCCCGGCGCAAGCCTGTGGCCGGCGCGCCAGCAGCGATCCCGGGTCCGGTTCCGGACAAGGCACCGGCTCCCGGCCCGGCGGGCAAGGCTCCGGTGAAGGCACAGCGCAGGCCCTGGGATTGTCCGGTTGCACCGAGGCGGCCCGCCCTTCGTCCCAGCCCAGCTTCTATGCCGATCTCGGGCAGGCCGGGGCTCGGCTCGACACCGGGCAGGCCCGGGCGATGATCTCCGCCTACCGGCTCAATGCCGGCCTTGGTCAGTTGGCACTGGACCCGGCGCTCCAGGCAGCGGCCGAGCGCGAGGCCAGCCGCATGGCGGCAGCCGACAGGCCGGCCTCCGCCGATGCGGTCAAGCAGCGTCTCGCCAGCAAGGGGATCCGGTCTGCCGATGCCAACCTCTCCGCCGGTTATCGAACACTGGCGGAGGCTTTCTCCGGCTGGCGCGATTCTGTGCAGCATGACCAGGTTCTGAAAAGCCGGGTGGCCACACGCATGGGCATTGCAGCCGCGCATGCACCCGCATCGAAATACAAGGTCTATTGGGCGCTGCTGGTCGCACCCTGAGCGGGTGTGCCGGCAGGACCTCGATCAGGGCTTGAGGCCGGCGGGGATGGCCGGGGCCTCGGTCAGGATCGTGATCGTGACGCGGCGGTTGGCGGCTAGATAGGGATTGTCGGGAAACAGCGGCTCGGTGTCAGCCTTGCCGGTGACGGAGGCGAAACGACCATCCGGCACGCCGCTGGCCGCGAGGAGTTCGCGGATCGTCGAGGCGCGGGCGGTGGAAATCTCCCAGCCGGATGTCGCGAGGCGCTGGCCCGGCCTTGCTCCCGAGGTATGGCCGCTGATGGCGATGCGGTTCGGCAGGCGCCGGAGGGTCGGTGCGATCGCTTCCAGCACCCGGCGGGTGCGCTCGAGGGGGCTGGTCGAGCCTTCGGCAAACATCGAGCGGCCATCCTGGTCAACCAGCGACAGGTTGAGACCTTCCTTGGTTTCGTCGATGACAATGTTCTTCGAAAGCTGCGCGATTTCGGGCATGTCGCTGAGCGCCTGCCTGAGCGATGTCGCCGCCATGGCCACCGCGCGGCTGGTTTTGGTTGGCAGCAGGCCATCGATCACCGAGTCGCGCTCATTCGGTGCCGTGATCTCGACAGCCTCGTCGATGGGCCTGACCCTGGCATTGGCGAGGCGCGGCTTGGTCGGAATGCCGTCCAGTTCCATGATGCCGGCAAACCGGCTTTCCTTCACGGTCCCGAAGGCCTCGTGCATCGAGCCGGCCACGACCTGCATCTTCTTCTTGTCCATGGTCGAATAGGCCGCCAAGATGACGAAGAAGGCGAGCACGGTTGCCAGAAGGTCGGCAAATGTGACCATCCACAGCGGCGCGCCGGATGGAGGCGGCTTCCTTTTGGCCATGACGCGTCAGCCTTCCTGAAGCGCGGCGCGGTGCGCGTCCGGCAAATAGGCCACCAGCATCTCGCGGATCAACGCCGGGCTCTTGTTGTCCCTGACCTGAAGCACGCCGTCGATCACGAGGGTGCGGATCACCTCTTCATCCTCGAGCTTCAGCGACAGCTTGTCGGCGATGGGCAGGGCCAGAAAGTTGGCGATGACGGCACCATACAGCGTCGTCAGCAGCGCCACTGCCATGGAGGGGCCGAGCTTTGACGGGTCAGACATGTTGGCGAACATCATCACCATGCCCAGGATGGTTCCGATCATGCCCCACGCGGGAGCCATTTCGCCGATCGTGCGCCAGACCTTGGCTCCCGCATCAATGCGCTGGAGATAGTTGTCGCGGTCGCGCTCCATCGTGCCGCGGATGAACTCGCGGTCGTAACCATCGGCAAGGTATCGCACGCCCTGCTTGAGGAAGGGCTCGGCGACCGCAAGTCGTTCGAGGGCAGTCGGCCCCTGCTTGCGGGCCACTTCGGCCACCTGCGTGACCTGATCGATCACATCGCGCGGCGTGCTGGCACTCATGGTGAAGGCATATTTCAGGCCGATGGGCAGGCCGGACAGCACGGTCGACAGCGGAAACTTGATCAGCACGCCGGCAAACATCCCGCCGAGGACCATGACGATCGACAGGTAGTCGATGAACATCCCGATGCCGCCGCCGGACAGGATGATGATCGCTGCGATGGTGCCGCTGCCGAGGGCGAGCCCGAGTGCGGTTGCAATATCCATCGCTGACTCCACGCCCCAAGAAACCCGCAGCGCGAAACGCACGCCGCCCGTCAACCGGTTTAGGCGAACGCGTTGAAGGAACGGTAAACATGCGCGCCGGCAGGGCCGGAAATGCTCCGGGTTTCAGCATGATCCGCCCCGCGGCGACGCAGGTGCGCCCGCGCAGGAACGCGCTCGCTCCCTGGAAGGCTGCTTTGGCCAGGAGGACATATCCCGAACAGCGACACGGCGCAGACGGGCATTCATGTGCAATTCAGCCCGGCAGCGGCATGGCAGCGCTCAAGGCAGGACCATGACTGTCATCGTCCGTCCGGGGATTGACCGGCATGGCAACCATGCCGTGTCTTTTGTTGTGAATGCCGGCAGCAAAGGCCCGGCGCGGCCTCAGGCACGACCTTTCCGGATGTCCGGGGCTCGTCTAGAAAGATTTCCATGGCAATGCTCAGCATCTATCTCCGCGTCCTCGGACAGCTTGGCCCTGAAAAGAGGCTTGGCGTCTATCTGGCCCTGGCCAACCTCTTCCTGGCGGTCGCGGCCTTTGCCGAGCCGGTGCTGTTCGGCAAGATCATCGATGTGCTGACGAAATCGGCTGGCACCGGTGCCAAGCCGACATGGCCCGAACTGATGCCCTTGATGCTTGGCTGGGTGGGTTTCGGCATCTTCACCATCCTGGCGGGGGTTTATGTCGCCCTGCACGCCGACAGGCTCGCCCATCGCCGCCGGCTGGCCGTGATGGCGAACTATTTCGAACATGCCCTGACCTTGCCGATCGCTTTCCACACCGCGACCCACTCGGGCCGCGTCCTCAAGGTGATGCTGGATGGCACCAGTGGCATGTGGGGCCTGTGGCTCTCGTTCTTCCGCGAGCATTGCGCCTCGATCGTGGCCCTCGTCGTGCTGTTGCCCTTCACCATGTGGCTCAACTGGCAGATGGGGCTCTTGCTGGTCGTGCTCGTGATCTTCTTCGGCGCGCTCACCGCTTTTGTGCTGCGCAAGACCGAGAAGCTCCAGGGCAGCGTCGAGCGCTATCACTCGGACCTTGCCGAACGCGCCTCGGATGCGCTCGGCAACGTGCCGGTGATCCAGAGTTTCACGCGCATCGAGACCGAGGTGCGCGGCCTGCACACCACCATCAAGAGCCTGCTCGATGCCCAGATTCCCGTCCTGTCGTGGTGGGCACTGGCCACCATCGCGACACGGGCCTCGGCCACGTTGACCGTGCTGTCGATCTTCTCGCTCGGCACCTGGCTCTACATGCAAGGCCAGACTACCGTCGGCGAGATCGTCACCTTCACCAGCTTCGCCACCATGCTGATCGGCAGGCTCGAACAGGTGGTCGGCTTCGTCAATTTCATCTTCATGCAGGCACCGAAGATGCGCGAGTTCTTCGATGTCATGGACACGCTGCCGCAGGTTCGCGACAAGCCCGATGGCAAGGACGCCGAGCGGCTGAGCGGCCAGATCAGCTTCCGCGATGTCTCGTTTTCCTATGATGGCAAGCGCCCGGCCGTGCTCGATGTCTCGTTCGATGTGCAGCCCGGCGAGACCATCGCAATCGTCGGCTCCACGGGCTCTGGCAAGTCGACCACGCTGGGGCTGCTGCACCGGGCCTTCGATCCGCAATCGGGCGGGATCAGCGCCGATGGCATCGACCTGCGTGACTACACGCTGGGTTCCCTGCGCCGGAACATCGGCGTCGTCTTTCAGGAACCGATGCTGTTTGCCCGCACCATCCGCGAGAATCTCCTGGTCGGCCGGCCCGATGCCAGCGAGGAGGAGATGCGCGCCGCCCTCGACAGGGCCCAGGCCACCGAGATCATGGCCCGCCAGAGCGATGGGCTCGACACCATGGTGGGCGAGCGCGGTCGCACCTTGTCCGGCGGCGAGCGCCAGCGCCTGTCCATCGCCCGCGCGCTCCTGAAGAACCCGCCGATCCTGATCCTCGATGAAGCGACCTCGGCACTCGACGCCACCACCGAAGCCAAGCTGCAGAAGGCACTGGACGAGGTGATGAAGGGGCGCACCACCTTCGTCATCGCGCACCGTCTCGCCACCATCCGCAATGCCACCCGCATTCTGGTGTTCGAGCAGGGCAAGGTTGTCGAAAGCGGCTCGTTCGAGGAACTTGTCGCCAAGGGCGGGCGCTTCGCGGCGTTGGCAAGGGCGCAGTATCTCGCCGGTGCCGACAAGCCGGCGGAGCCCGACGCGACAGGCCCCTCAATGGCATCCGACAGGCCCGCCCAAAAGAGCAGGCCTGCCCAAAAGAGCAAGCCTGCAACTGCCGGCAAGGCTCCGGCAACAAGCCGCGCGCGCAAGCCGGCCAGCGCCAAGCCCTGAGCTACCTCCTGCGCCAAGCACTGGGCTGCCGTTCGCCAATGCCGAACCGGCCCGCCCACACGTGCGGCTCGAATCCGGCCTCGTGATGCGCTACGCCAGTCATGACACGGGATGACGCCATGACCACGATCCGGCAGCTTGAGGGTGAATTCGACCACATCGTGGTGGGGGCCGGCTCGGCTGGCTGTGTCGTGGCCAACCGGTTGTCAGCAAATGCGGGCAACAAGGTCCTGCTGCTCGAAGCCGGCGGTCGTGACACCTGGATCTGGTTTCACATCCCGGTCGGCTATCTGTTTGCCATCGGCAATCCGCGCTCGGACTGGATGTTCGAAACCGAGCCGGAAGCCGGGCTGAACGGGCGCTCGCTGAAGTATCCGCGCGGCAAGGTGGTCGGCGGCTCATCCGCCATCAATGCCATGATCTCGATGCGCGGGCAGGCTGCCGACTATGACCATTGGCGTCAGCTTGGCCTGACCGGCTGGGGCTGGGATGATGTCCAAACCGTTTTCCGCCGGCTCGACGATCACTTCCTCGGGGATACCGAGCATCACGGCAAAGGCGGCGAGTGGCGGGTCGAGGAACCTCGCGTGCGCTGGGATGTGCTCGACGCCGTGCGCGATGCCGCGACCGAAATGGGCGTGCCTGCGACCAGCGATTTCAACACGGGCGACAATACCGGCGTCGGCTATTTCCACGTCAACCAGAAGCGCGGTGTCCGCTGGTCAGCAGCCCGCGGCTTTCTCAAACCCGTGCTGGACAGACCCAATCTCAGGCTGGAGACCGGCACCCTTGTCGAACGGGTGCTGGTCGAGAATGGCCGCTCCGTCGGTGTGCGCTTCCGCCAAAATGGCGCGGTCGTCGAGGCGCGCACACGCGGAGAGGTCATCCTCAGCGCCGGTGCCATCGGTTCGGTGCAGATCCTGCACCGGTCCGGCATCGGGCCTGCGGCCTGGCTTGCACCACTTGGCATTGCTCCGGTGCTTGACCATCCCGGTATCGGTCGCAACCTGCAGGACCACCTCCAGCAGCGCGCCGTCTACAAGGTCCACGGCGCTCGCACCCTGAACGAGACCTATCATTCCTTGCCACGGCGCGCGCTGATGGGGCTTGAGTATGCGCTGTTCCAGACTGGCCCCCTGACCATGGCTCCGTCCCAGCTCGGCATCTTCACCCGCTCGTCGCCCGCGCATGAGCGGCCCAACATCCAGTTCCATATCCAGCCGCTGAGCCTTGACCGGTTCGGCGACCCGTTGCATCGCTTCCCCGCGATCACGGTATCCGCCTGCAACCTCAGGCCCACCTCGCGCGGCGAGATCAGGCTGCGGTCGCCCGATCCGGCGGACAAGCCGGTGATTGCGCCGGGATACCTTTCGACAGATGCAGACCGCGCGGTTGCCGCCGATGCGATCAGGGTGACGCGCCGCCTGATGGCGCAGCCCGCCATGGCGCGCTTCCGGCCTCAGGAGCATCTGCCGGGGCCGTCCGTGGGCGATGATGCCGAGGCGCTGGCGAGGGCCGCCGGCGACATCGGCACCACCATCTTCCATCCGGTCGGGACCGCAAAGATGGGTCTGCGCTCCGATCCGATGGCCGTTGTCGATGAAAGGCTGCGGCTGATCGGGCTTCAGGGGCTGAGGGTCATCGACGCCTCCGTGATGCCGACGATCACATCGGGCAACACCAACACACCCACGATCATGATCGCCGACAAGGGGGCCGCGATGGTCCTTGAGGACCAGCGGGGCTGAGCGCCATCATGGCCTGATGCGGCCGATGACGACCACCTCGCCTCCTGTGACCCGCACCACGATCCCTTCGCCGGAGGCCGGCACGATCCCGGTCAGTCCGGTGATGTTCACCTGATGCGTGCTGACCACAAGCGCGCCCGGTCCCGCCCAGCGCGACAGCAACGCCTTCGCCGCGCGCGTCTGCGCCGGTCCCTTGCTGCGATCATCGAAGAACGAGTTGAAGATCGGCTCGGCCCTTGTCTGGCCGGGAAAGGCAAGGTCCGCCGTCTCCGTGCTCCGGCACCATTGCGATGCCAGAACGGCACCAACGCTGATGCCACGCATCCGGAAGGCCTCGCCGATGCGCCGGGCCTGATCGCGGCCAGCAGCATCGAGGTTGCGCTGGGTGGCGCAATCACCCAGCCGCATGCCGGCAGGATCACCACCGCCGGGCGCATTGGCATGGCGGAACAGGGCAATCGCACCGCCGCGCAGCGCCTCCCATGCGGCAGCTTCCCGCGCGCCCTCGGCCGCTTGCGCGCCTCCTGCGACGATCAGCACAAGGCAGGCGATGACACAGAGCGCAACGTCGCGGCAGCGGCGAAACACTGCGCGGAGCGCACGGGCGATCATCGAGGCGACCTGCGCCGTCCCATGGTGCCGTGAGAGGCCCGGTGTCCGCGCCGTGCCTGGGTTCACCGCGCCGAAGCCCTCACAGGCCCAGCTTGCGCTTGCGCTGGCCGAGCGTGCGCAGGCGCAAGGCATTGAGCTTGATGAAGCCGGCGGCATCGCGATGATCGTAAGCGACGGCCCCTTCCTCGAAGGTGACCAGATCCTGATCATAGAGCGAATACGGGCTCTCGCGGCCGATGACGATGGTGTTGCCCTTGTAGAGCTTGAGCCGCACCGTGCCGGTGACGAACTCCTGGCTCTTGTCGATCAGGGCCTGCAGCATCTCGCGCTCCGGGGCGAACCAGAAGCCGTTGTAGATCAACTCGGCATATTTCGGCATCAGCTCTTCCTTGAGGTGCGCCGCGCCGCGATCAAGCGTGATGCTCTCGATGGCCCTGTGCGCCACATGCAGGATGGTGCCGCCCGGTGTCTCATACATGCCGCGCGACTTCATGCCGACGAAACGGTTCTCGACCAGATCGAGGCGCCCGATGCCGTTGATCTTGCCAAGACGGTTGAGTTCGGCCAGCAACGTTGCGGGGCTCATGGCCTTGCCATTGATGCCGACCGCATCACCGCCCTTGAAATCGATGGTGATCACGGTGGCCTTGTCGGGCGCGAACTCGGGCCCGTCCGTGCGCGAGTAGACATAATCGGGCACTTCCTGCGCCGGGTCTTCCAGAACCTTGCCCTCGGATGAGGCATGCAGCAGGTTCGCGTCGACCGAGAACGGGGCTTCGCCACGCTTGTCCTTGGCGATGGGGATCTGGTGGGCCTCGGCAAAGGCGATCAGTTGCTCGCGCGAGCGCAGATCCCACTCGCGCCATGGCGCGATGATGGTGATGTCCGGCTTGAGCGCGTAGTAGCCCAGTTCGAACCGCACCTGATCGTTGCCCTTGCCGGTCGCGCCATGGGATACGGCGTCGGCCCCGACCTGTTCGGCAATTTCGATCTGGCGCTTGGCAATCAGCGGCCGGGCGATCGAGGTGCCGAGCAGATAGACGCCTTCATATAAGGCATTGGCGCGGAACATCGGGAAGACATAGTCCTTCACGAAGGTCTCGCGCAGGTCGTCCATGAAAATGTTTTCGGGCTTGATGCCCAGCAGCAGCGCCTTGTCCCGTGCGGGCCCGAGTTCCTCGCCCTGGCCCAGATCGGCGGTGAACGTCACGACTTCGCAGCCATAGGTGGTCTGCAGCCACTTCAGGATGATCGATGTGTCGAGGCCGCCCGAATAGGCGAGGACGACTTTCTTGACGCTTCTGCTATCGCTGGCCATGGCTCTGATGTCTTCCGGAACAGCCCTTGCGGAGGAACCCGCGGGCGCTTGCTGTGCTGGCACGTCCGGTAGACGATCATCGCGCGGGGCGCAACATCGGGGCACCAGGCCAGGAACGCCGGAACGGTGGCCCGGCTGATCCATGTCAAACCCGGGCCGGGCATCGGGGAAAGGGTGCGTCAGGCAACAAGCATCGTCACAAGACAAGCCGGCGGGAAAGACTGGTGGGCATTCTTGTATTCCCATCCGGTTGCATCGTGATCTACAGTCATTTCGAATCGCGAGAGGTTTTGATGTCGAACCGCCCGTCCCTGGACTTCTGGTACGATTTCGCGTCGACCTACTCCTATCTGTCGGCGATGCGGATCGAGCAGGTCTGCGCCGAGGCTGGCGTGAGCATCCGCTGGCGGCCATTCCTGCTGGGGCCGATCTTCGCGGCGCAGGGCTGGAACAACTCGCCGTTCAACCTCTTTCCGGCCAAGGGCAAGTATATGTGGCGCGACATGGAGCGCCGCTGCCAGGCGTATGGCCTTGCCCTGAAGCGGCCCTCGCCGTTCCCCCAGAACTCCCTGAGTTCGGCCAGGGTGGCGCTCGCGGGGCGCGAAGCGGGCTGGACACCCGCCTTCACCAAGGCCTGTTTTCATCTCTCGTTTGCCGAGGGCCGTTCGATCCAGGATGAACCCGTGATCGTGGAAGCATTGCGAGCGGCGGGCGTGGATGCGCAAGGCGCGCTGGTCCTCTCCCGCAGCGAGGAGATCAAGGGTCGCCTCAAGGCCGAGACCGAACTGGCCAAGTCCATCGGCATTTTCGGCGCGCCAGCTTTCGTGACACCGGATGGCGAGATGTTCTGGGGCGACGACAGGCTGGATGACGCGGTGGCGTGGGTGCGCGATCAGACCTGACAGGGCCGGGTCATGGTGAGCCTGCGTCGATCTCGGCGGGCTGGAACCGGTAGACCTGCGAACAGAACTCGCAGGTGACCTGCACCGCCCCGTCATCGGCCACCATCTCGCGGCGGTCCTCGGCCGTGAAGCGGCGCAGCATCGCCAGGATGCTGGCCTCCGAACAGCGGCACTGCTCGCGCACCGGGCTGGGCTCGAACACGCGGGCTCCGCGCTCGTGGAACAGCCGGTAGATCAGCCGTTCGCTTTCCAGCAGGGGATCGACCAGTTCGTGGTCAGCCACCGTCTCGACAAGCGCGCGGGCCTCCGCCCAGGCATCGTCGCTGACCCCGTCAGCATCCCGCTCAGGAGCAGGCGCACCGTTCGGGTCATCGCCGGGGTGCAGATCCTGCTGCTTCTGGCGATCCGGTGAGGTCGGCAGGAACTGGACCATGATGCCACCCGCCCGCCAGCTTTCGCCTTGGCTTCCGACCACCCGGGCCGTGGCCAGCCTGAGGCGCGTGGGGATCTGTTCCGACTGCCGGAAATAGCGGTGGCCGGCTTCTTCGAGGCCATCCGTGCCGTCGAGTTCGACCACGCCCTGATAACGCGAGGCATGGCTGCCCTGATCCACCGTCATGCCGAGATAGCCCGAGCCGAGCAACTCGGCCGTGCCGGTCCGGTTGTTCGCGACAGCTTCGGCGATGCGCGCCGCATCATGGCGTGCCATGGCCCGGATCCGGTCAGGCGCATCGAAATCCACCACCAGCATCTCGATGGCCCCGTCGGTCTTGGTCTGGAGCTGGAAGCGCCCGTCGAATTTCAGTGCCGTGCCGAGCAGCGCTGTCAGCGCCACCGCTTCGCCCAGCACACGCGCCACCGGTTCGGGATAGGCATGGCGATGCAGGATCGCATCGAGCGCGGGGCCAATCCGGGCGATCCGGCCGCGCACATCGAGCGCCTCGACGGTAAAGGGCAGCACGCGGTCATCCGGGTGCGCCGCAAGCGCCTGCCCGATGACATCGGCTGGATCGGGGATGGTCTGGCCCTCGAAGTCGTTCTGGCTCGTGGTCATCGGTGCGCGTCAGGCCTGCACATGTCCGAAGCACCATGCGAGAATCGCCTTCTGGGCATGCAGCCGGTTCTCCGCCTCGTCATAGACCACCGACTGCGGGCCATCCATGACCTCGTTGGTGACCTCCTCTCCGCGCGTGGCCGGCAGGCAGTGCATGAACACGGCCTTCTTGTCGGCACGCCGGAGCAGGCCTTCGTTGACCTGATAGGGCCGGAGCAGGTTGTGGCGATTGCCTTCGGTGTCGCCCATCGAAACCCAGCAATCGGTGATGACGCAATCGGCCCCCTCGACCGCTTCCTCCGGACGCGTGGTCAAGGTCAGCTTCGCGCCGTTTTCCCTCGCCCAATTGGTCAGGGCGACAGGCGGAGCCAGTTCCGCGGGGGTGGCAACATGCAGGTCGAAATCAAACCGTCCGGCCGCATGGATCCAAGAGGCCAGCACGTTGTTGGTGTCCCCGGTCCAGGCGATCTTGCGCTTGTGCAGCGGGCCGCGATGCTCCTCGAAGGTCATGATGTCGGCCATGACCTGGCATGGATGCGAGGATTTCGTCAGCCCGTTGATCACGGGCACGGTGGCATACTCGGCCAGTTCCAGCAGGTTGGCGTGGTCCAGGATGCGGATCATGATCGCATCGACATAGCGCGAGAACACGCGGGCCGTATCGGCCACGGTTTCGCGCTCGCCAAGCTCGATCTCCTTGCCGGTCACCATCATCGGCGAGCCACCCAGTTCGGTGATGCCGACCTCGAACGAGGCGCGCGTGCGCAGCGAGGGCTGGTCGAAGATCATGGCGACGACCTTGCCATCGAGCGGCCTGTCGGCCTTCGCCTCTGCCGTGCGGCGGCGCGCCTTGATGGCCCGCCCTGCATCGAGCATGGCCCGCAACTGGCTTGCCGAAAAATCGGAAATATCGAGAAAATGACGCACCATGACGGCACTCCGGAACGATTGCTCTGGCCGCATCGGCTGCTTGCAGCCGGATGCGGGGTCTTCAGGACGGAGGCGGCCTGCGCCGCCGGTGACAAGGGCTATTCGGCGGCGGCCCGGGAGAGGTCCGCCTCGATCGACAAGGCAGCCTGCTCCAGCCGCCGCATGGCCTCGGTGAGATCGGCTTCGGTGATGGTCAGCGGCGGGATCAGCCGGACCACGTTGTCGCCGGCACCGACGCTGAGCAGGCCGGCAGCACGGGCCGCAGCCTGGAACTCGGTGTTGGGCACGCGGGTCTTGATCCCGGTCAGCAGGCCCGAGCCACGCACACCCTCGACGACCTTGGGGTGGCTGTCGGCAAAGGCGGCCAGCTTCTGCTTGAACGAGATCGCAAGCGCATTGACCTGATCCAGAAAGCCTTCGGCCAGCACAACATCCAGCACGGCGTTGCCCACGGCCATGGCCAACGGATTGCCGCCGAAGGTCGTGCCATGCGTGCCGGCGGTCATGCCCACCGCAGCCGCTTCCGTCGCCAGGCAGGCACCCATGGGAAAGCCGCCCCCGATGCCCTTGGCGATCGACATGATGTCCGGCGTGATGCCCGACCATTCATGGGCGAACAGCTTGCCTGTGCGGCCGACCCCGGTCTGCACCTCGTCCATGATCAGCAACAGGCCGTGCTCATCGCACAGGGCGCGCAACCCGCGCAGGCACTGCGATGGCACTGGCCTGAGCCCACCCTCGCCCTGGATGGGTTCGATCATGATGGCCGCCGTTTCGGGCGTGATCGCGGCCTTCAGCGCATCATGGTCGCCGAACGGCACCTGGTCGAAACCGTCGACCTTGGGTCCGAAGCCATCGAGATACTTCTTTTGTCCGCCCGCCGCGATCGTCGCCAGCGTGCGGCCATGGAAGGCCCCTTCGAAGGTGATGATGCGGAAGCGCTCGGGGTGGCCATGGCTGGCATGGAACTTCCGCGCCATCTTGATGGCAGCCTCGTTGGCCTCAGCCCCCGAATTGCAGAAGAACACCGTGTCGGCAAAGGTCGCGGCGATCAGCCGCTCGGCCAGCCGCCGGCCTTCCGGCATCTGGTAGAGGTTCGAGGTGTGCCACAGTTTCGCGGCCTGATCCTGCAGCGTCCTGACCAGATGCGGATGCGAGTGGCCGAGCGAATTGACGGCAATCCCGGAGCCGAAATCGAGATAGCGTTCGCCGGTCGTGGCAATGAGCCATGGTCCTTCGCCGCGCTCGAAAGCGACGTCGGCACGGGCATAGGTCGGCAGGATGGGCGTGATCACGGGTGCAATCCTCAGGGCAGGGAGCCGGCATGGACCCAGCCATGGCAGCGGCGATGAACAGGAAACGGACGATGTGGAAGGCGCGTGACGCCAGTGCGGGCAAGTCGGTTCGCCCGGCCCGGGTTTCCCCGGCCAGGGATCATCGTCGTTCCCGCCACCCCGCTCGCACTGTGCGCATCGACCCCGTTGCCTCACCAAGCCGGCGGGTGGCCCGTTCCCGGAACCCGCTTCACAAAATCAAACGCCGCCAGAAGGACCCGGCGGCTGTCGGGAATATGAGGATTGAGCGCCGCTGTGTCAATCAGGCGCATCACGCCTTGCCCTGCAAGAGGCCGCCCTGCCCCGGGAGGCAATGACGCCTCAGTGCGCCAGCTCCGCCGCGAGTTGCTCGATCTGGCGGGCATCGGGCAGGCTGGGCTGGGCCCCGGCGCGGGTGCAGGCCAGCGAGCCAGCGGCAATGCCACGCTTCAAAGCCCCCGAAAAGCCGAGTCCCTGATGCAAGGCCGCGGCGAAGGCGCCGACGAAGGCATCACCGGCCGCAACCGTGTCGACCACCCTGACCTGCGGCGCAGCCACCGAGCGCCGCACCCCGCCTGACCAGCCGATGCAGCCTTCTTCGCCGAGCGTGGCCACGCAGGCGACACCAAGCTCGCGGTCGACACGGGCCGCGATCAGATCGGGATCGCGTTCCTCCCAGTCAAGCGAGACCGACAAGACCACGGCTTCATGTTCGTTGACGATCAGAAGATCGAGCAGCCCGATCAGGTCAGGGCTGACAGGACCCGCCGGCGCTGCATTCAGGATGACGCGGGCTCCGGCATCCTTGGCAAGACGGGCCACCGCGATGCGTTCGGCCTCGGGTGTCTCGCTTTGCAGCAAAAGGATGTCGCCCTTTGCCCAGACGTGGTGGGCAAGGCTGTGCGCCCGCGCCTTGAGGTTCGCGCCGGCTGTCACGATGATCTGGTTCTGGCCGCGCGCATCGACGCCGATGAAGGCCGCGCCCGTGGGCAGGTCCACGGCCTCGACACCGGCCAGATCGATGCCGGCCTCACGCAGCAGCGACAGCGCGGTATCGGCGGCAGCGTCCGTGCCGACAGCCCCGCCAACGCGCACCGGCGCGCCGGCACGCGCTGCGGCCAGCGCCTGGTTCGCCCCCTTGCCACCGGGAAAGACCTCGTAGGACGGGCCGATCACGGTCTCGCCGGCGCGCGGCAGGCGCTCGACCACCGCCACATGGTCGAGAATGATGGATGCAAGCACCACGATCATGACGGCGTCGGCCCCGTTGGTTCCGGCATGGTTGCCATCACATGGTTGCGCCGAGCTGCCAGGGCACGAACTCGGCGTCGCCATAGCCAAGCTGCTCGGACTTGGAACGCTCGCCGGACGCAACCTTGAGCAGATACGCGAAGATCTCCTCGCCTTTCGCCTCCAGCGAAACACCGTCGAGCACATCGCCGCAATTGATGTCCATGTCGTCGATCATGCGCCGATAGATGTCCGAGTTGGTCGCCAGTTTCACGGACGGCGTTGGCTTGCAGCCATAGGCCGAGCCGCGCCCGGTGGTGAAGGCCAGCAGGTTGGCCCCGCCGGCAACCTGCCCGGTGGCGGACACCGGATCATAGCCGGGCGTGTCCATGAACACGAAGCCCTTGCCGGTGACAGGCTCGGCATAGCCGTAAACGCCGGTCAGCGCCGTCGATCCGCCCTTTGCAGCCGCGCCGAGTGACTTTTCGAGGATTGTGGTCAAGCCGCCGGCCTTGTTGCCGGGCGAGGGATTGTTGTCCATCGACTGGTTGGCACGGGCGGTGTAGTCCTCCCACCAGCGGATGATGCCGATCAGTTTCTCGCCAACCTCGCGGCTCACGGCGCGGCGCGTCAACAGATGCTCCGCCCCGTAGATCTCCGGGGTTTCGGAGAGGATGGCCGTGCCGCCATGGGCGACCAGCCGGTCAACGGCATGCCCGAGCGCCGGATTGGCGGTGATGCCGGAATAGCCGTCAGAACCCCCGCATTGCAGCGCCAGCATCAGTTCTGAGGCCGGCGCGGTCTCACGGGTTTTCCTGTTCGCGATCTCGAGCATGCCGCGCACGGCGTCAACACCGGCCGCCACGGTCTTGCGGGTGCCGCCCATGTCCTGGATCGTCATGGTGCGGAACACGTCGCTTTCGGCGAGCCCGTAGGCTTCCTTCATCTTGGCGATCTGGAAGCCCTCGCAACCGAGCCCGACAACCAGCACGGCTGCCATGTTGGGGTTGCAGGCATAGCCCCAGGTCGTGCGCTTGAGCACCTCGAAGGCCGGGCCGGCATAGTCGATGCCGCAGCCCGTGCCGTGGGTCAGCGCGATCACGCCATCGACATTGGGATAGTCGGCGAGGATCCCTGAGCGGCGAACCTCCTCGGCCATGAACTTGGCCACCGACGCCGAACAGTTCACCGAGGTCAGGATGCCGACATAGTTGCGTGTCCCGAACTTGCCGTTGTCGCGCCGGAAGCCCTCGAAGGTGGCACGCGCCTCCGGTGCCACAAACGCCGTCTCCGGTGCTGCGCTGGCATGCGCATAATCGAGCGCGACGGCCGCAAACAGGCAGTTGTGGCTGTGCACATGCTGACCCGGCTCGATATCACCGCCGGCATAGCCGATCACCTGCCCATACTTCCGGACCGGTTCGCCAGAGGCGATTCGTGCAATCGCCATCTTGTGGCCGCGCGGGATCCGGGCCTGGGCCGCAATGCCGGCCACGACCATGGCCGGATCGACCGGATCAACAGCCACCACCACATTGTCGGACGGGCTGAGCTTCAGCACACGCGGCGGCCCTGCCGGCTGTCCGGCCGGTGGCTTCGTGATCAGGTTCATGGACCAGCCTCCCTTCGCACCGCTGTTCGGGCACGCGCGGTCATTCAATGGTGATGGCATCAAACCAACCGCCGCGCCATCGCGCAAGACGCTGCCGGTCAGGGGGCGGTTTCGCCAGCGCATGGCGCAGGCGATGATTCCGCTTGCCATCGCGGCACAACCGGACAATCAAGCGGTCTGGCAGCAACCAGCTTGCTGCCTGTCCTTGGCATTCGTTTGCCGCACCAACCCTCTGGCTGACATGACGATCCATCTCCATCAGGGCGATCTGCCCGAAGGCTTCGATCCTGGCCCTTCGCTTGCCATCGACACCGAGACGCTCGGCCTCAACCCGCACCGGGACCGGCTCTGCGTGATCCAGTTGTCGCGCGGCGATGGCACGGCCGATGTGGTCCAGATTGCCAAGGGCAGCGCGCCGCCGCCCGTTCTGTGCCGCATCCTCGCCGATCCGGCCGTGCTCAAGATCTTCCATTATGCCCGCTTCGATGTGGCCGTGCTGCTGCACAGCTTCGGCGTCGTCACCAGCCCGGTCTACTGCACCAAGATCGCATCGCGCCTGGTGCGCACCTACACGGACCGCCACGGCCTGAAGGACCTGTCGCGCGAATTGCTCGGTGTCGACATGTCGAAGCAGCAGCAGAGTTCGGACTGGGGTGCCGCCGAGCTGACCCGCGAGCAACTGGCCTATGCGGCTTCAGACGTGCTGCACCTGCATCAGCTCAAGGCGAAGCTCGACACGCTGCTCTTGCGCGAGAACCGCATGGAGATGGCCGAGGCCTGCTTCCGGTTCCTGCCGACCCGCGCCGCCCTCGATCTTCAGGGCTGGCCCGAGATCGACATCTTTGCCCATAGCTGAGCGCACTGCGGCATAACGACGATCAGGCCACAGATTCGCCCAGAGCGCGCCGTAAGGCACGTGGCTCAACCGGTCGCCTTGGGCCGGTTGCGAAAATCCGACGATTGCAACAAGGTGGAGCGTCGCGCCCGGAGCCTGCCCTGCGGGCCGGCAGGCGTGATGTCCTGGAAACCAACAGCCGTGACACTGGCGACGAACTTCGATCCTCTCACGCCTGCGCCGCAGCGCGGGCCGGGCCTTGCCGATGGGCACAGGGCGGAGGCGGCGCGTCTCAGGGCCGCCCGGTCGGCCACGGCCTATGCGCAGGCCAGGCGGCACAGCCGGCTGGTCCGCCTGCTGCGCACCGGCATCCCGATCGGAGCGCTCGCCAGCTTCGTCGTCTTCATCGTCTTCCCGTTCATCAACCCGTTTCGTGATGCTGGCGTCAGCGTCGGCGCAATCCGCATGGATGGCACGCGCGTGACGATGGAGACCCCCCGGCTGGCCGGCCACCGCAAGGACAACAAGCCCTATGAGGTCACAGCGGACAGCGCCATTCAGGACATCCGCGTCCCGAACGTCATCGAATTGGCCGGCATCAAGGCCCGCCTCGTCAATGCCGACAATTCGGTGCTCAACCTCACGGCCAACAAGGCCGTGTTCGACACCCAGAAAGAGCAGTTGCAGCTCAAGGGCGACGTGCGCTTGCGCATCGGCGAAGGCCAGGAGGCCCAGCTCAAGTCGGCCGATGTGGATTTCAAGGCCGGAACCGTGCGTTCGAGCGAGGCCGTCACCGTGCGTCTGCCCGACATGAGCGTGGCGGCTGACAGCCTCGATGTGGTCAACAATGGCGCAAGCGTCGCCTTCATCGGCCGGGTTTCAGCGCACATCGATGATCGCGACAGCAAGGCCGCCGCAGCCAGGCGACCGGCAGCGCCGGCAGGGACACCGGCGAGGCCGACGGGGCAGGAGCCCTCGGCCTTTGCGCCGGCCACATCCCGGACACAGGCAGATGGAACGGGCGGCGCGCTGGCACCCGATGCGCTGCCGCGCGCCCTGACCACGGGGGCGGAGGGCGCAACGCCCTTGTCTCCGGCCCGTGCGACCCGGAACGTGACCGTGGTCGATCCGGCAACCGGGCGCGCCTTGCCGCGCAGCGTTCCATGAGCGAGAAAGCCCTGATGATGCGTCATTCCGGAAACACGCTGACGGCAGCGCCCTACCAGGCCGTGTCTGCCCTGTCGGTTGCCGTGCTGGCAGGGGCCCTTGCCTGGGCAGAGCCAGCACAGGCGCAGCAGCCGCGCGCCGGCACCACCAACTCGCCATTGACCAGCCTTGGCGAGAACTCCAAGGACCCGATCAAGATCGATGCCGACCGTCTCGACGTGCTCGACAAGGAAAGCAAGGCGATCTTTGCCGGCAATGTCGTCGCTGTGCAGGGCAAGACGACGATCCGTTGCTCGAAGATGACGATCATCTACGACAGCCGGGGCCAGAGCCTTTCAGGACAGGCAGGGCGGCCGGCGGCGGCTGCACCTGCCCCCGCCAGTGTCGGCGGAGACGGCGGCATCAAGCGGCTCGAATGCGATGGCCCGGTGACGGTGACATCCGACGATCAGGTGGCAACCGGCAGGAAGGCCGTGTTCGACCGCGAGAAGGACCAGGTCATCATGAGCGGCGATGTCGCGCTGGCCAAGGGCCAGAACGTCACGCGCGGCGAGCGGCTGGTCTACAACACCAAGACCGGCATCGCGAACTTCGATGGCGGCCGGGTGCGCGGCTTCTTTGTGCCCGGATCGGTGGAGAGCACGCCGCCGGCCCGCACCAGGCCGCCAGGCGCGACCAACTGATGCGGCGCGGCCTGTGAAATTCCCCTTCCCCTTCCGCAAGGCGGACCAGACCGCCGGGTCCTTGCCGCCCCTGCCGCAGCGCATCGAGCCGATGCACGACCATGCGGCAGGTGATCCGGCTGCGGCCACAACCATGCCGACCGGGCTCGGCATCCTGTCGGTCTCCGGCCTGAAGAAGAGCTATCGCGGGCGCACCGTGGTCAACGATGCGGCGCTGCATGTGCGCAATGGCGAGGCTGTGGGGCTGCTCGGGCCGAACGGGGCCGGCAAGACCACGATCTTTTACATGATCACCGGGCTTGTCGCCGCCGATCAGGGGCGGATCACCCTCGATGGCAACGACATCACGAAGCTGCCGATGTATCGGCGCGCCCGCCTCGGCATCGGTTACCTGCCGCAGGAACAATCGATCTTTCGCGGTCTCAGCGTCGAGGACAACATCCGGGCCGTGCTCGAGGTGGTGGAGCCAGACAGGACCAAGCGCGAACAGGAACTCGATGCCCTGCTTGACGAGTTTCGCATCACCCGCCTGCGCAAGTCACCGTCGATCGCGCTGTCGGGCGGGGAGCGTCGGCGCTGCGAGATCGCCCGCTCGCTGGCCGCAAGACCATCCTTCGTGCTGCTCGACGAGCCGTTTGCAGGCATCGACCCGATTGCGGTGGGTGACATCCAGGCACTGGTCCGGCAACTGACGGATCGCGGCATCGGCGTGCTCATCACCGATCACAATGTGCGCGAGACGTTGGGGCTGGTCGACCGCGCCTACATCATCCATTCGGGCCGCGTTCTCACCGAGGGCAGCCCCGACGAGATCATCGCCAACCCGGATGTGCGGCGGGTTTATCTGGGCGAGGACTTCCGCCTGTAGCTCCCGATTGCCTGCCGGCCTTGGCAGTCTCGGCAAGCGCCTGATGTTCCGGCGCGCCGGCATGCAACCTTTGTCGCGGCCACCCCATGAATCGGCTGCTTGACTTTGACCTTATGCGTCTGGAGTCATAGGTTCTTAAGGCAAGGCAAGTTTCATGCCGAAAACGGCCCTTGGGGGGTCGGCTGTCTTGGGAACGGGTTGAACCGGCGAAATGAGCATTTCAGCCAAACTGGAGATGAGACAGGGGCAATCCCTGGTCATGACGCCGCAGCTTCTGCAGGCGATCAAGCTGCTCCAGCTTTCCCATCTCGATCTGCAGACCTTCGTCGA
>JALORF010000178.1 GCA_025459195.1 Beijerinckiaceae bacterium | reverse complement strand
GTCAGGGGGCGAAAGGTGAGCGCGTTCAGCGGCGGTCGCCGTGCGGCCAGTGCCGGCAGAACCGCAATGCCAAGCCCCTGCGTGACCATCATCCCGAGACTCGTGGTGGTGGCGGCCTCATAGAAAGGGCTGGTGACCGAGGCGGGCAGGTCCGGAGCCTCGCGCAGGATCGTCCGGATTCCGGTTGCATCGACCAGACCCACGCAGCGCTCGTCGGCCAGGTCAGCCCAGGCAACCGATCCACCATCCCCGGCCAGACGATGCGACGGCGGACAGACCACACCGAAGCGGTCGCGCAGCAAGGGGCGGAACGACAGGTCGGCCCGATGCGACCAGCGCGAGGTGAAGGCCATGTCAGCCTGGCCATCCAGCAGTTGCCGCTCGGCCTCGCGCGAGGTGACATCGGCCAGCGAGAGCCTGATGCCGGGGTGGCGTTGCGCAAAGGCGCTGAAGGGGCCGGCCAGAACCAGTGCGGCCACGGACGGCGCAGCCACGATGCGGATGCGGCCACGCTCGAGGTTGCCCAGCGAACGCATGTCGGCGACGAGACCGTCCACGTCACGCAGCACGCGTGCGCTCATCTCCGCGAAAGCCTCGCCTTCCGGTGTGAGACTGAGGCTGCGGGTCGTGCGGTGCAGAAGCTGCACACCAAGGCCGTCTTCCAGTTCGCGCAGCGTCTCGGTCACGGTCGGCTGGCTGCGGCGCAGCGCATGGGCCGCACGCGTGAAGCTGCCATGCTCGGCAATCGCGAGGAAGGTGCGCATGTGGCGCAGCGAGATATCCATCGACATTTCCGAATAATCACCTTTTCCTTTCGATTTTACAATGCCGCGACGGTTGCGCTTTTCTGCGTCCATGACCTCGACAACACAGAGCCGTGCTCCCGATCAGGCGACCCTTGTGATCAAGGGCGGCCTGCTGATTGACGGGACAGGGGCACCGGGCCGCATCGCCGATGTTGCCGTGGCTCAGGGCCGTGTCATCGCGGTCGGAGGCAGGGCGCGCGAGGCCGCAGGGGCGCGCATCATCGACGCAGCCGGGCTTGTGGTCGCGCCCGGCTTCATCGACACGCACACCCATGATGACAGGCTGGTGCTGGATGACCCGGCGATGGAATGCAAGGTCACGCAAGGCGTGACCTCGGTCGTGGTCGGGCTGTGCGGGGTCAGCCTCGCGCCACGTCCGCCGGGTGCCCTGGCTCCGCTGCCCGATCCGCTGGGCCTGCTGGCTCCTTATGCAGAGCATGATCCGGTCGATCTTGCGGACTATGCCTCCGCGCTGCGGGCACAGCCGCCCTCGGTCAATGTCGGCGCGCTGGTCGGACATTCAAGCCTCCGGGCGCAGGTGATGGACCGTTTTGACCGCGCCGCGACAGATGCCGAGATCGACGCCATGGCCGCGATGCTCGACGCCGCGATGACTGCCGGTGCGCTGGGCCTGAGTTCGGGCCTTGCCTACGAGGCAGGGCTTCACGCGCCAAAGCGCGAGATGAGCGCCCTCGCAGCCGTCGCGGGTCGACATGGCGGGCTCTATGTCAGCCACATCCGCGATGAGGGCGACCGGGTGGTGGAGGCGGTGGAGGAAGCCATCGCCATTGGACGCGCAGGGCGGTGCCCGGTTGTCATCTCGCATCACAAGTGCCTTTACCGGGCCAACTGGGGCAAATCTGTCGCCACGCTCGCTGCCATCGACGCCGCCTGTTCCGAGGGGATGGCTGTGGCACTGGACGTCTATCCCTACACCGCCAGTTCCACCGTGCTGACCCTTGACCGGGTGAGGCAAGCTGAACGGGTGCTCGTGGCCTGGTCCGCACCGCATCCCGACCTCGGGGGCCGCGATCTTGACGAGATTGCCGCGCGATGGACCTGCGACCGGCTGGAAGCAGCAGCCCGTCTGCAGCCTGGCGGCGCGATCTATTTCAACATGGACGAAGGTGACCTGACCCGCATCGTTCAGCACCCTTGCTGTATGATCGGCTCGGACGGAATTCCCAGCCATCGCCATCCGCATCCTCGGCTCTGGGGCAGCTTCCCGCGCGTGCTGGGCCGGCAGGTGCGCGAACAGGGCGCTCTGACGCTGGAAAACGCAGTCCACAAGATGACAGGCCTGCCGGCGCGCATCTTCGGCTTTGCCGACCGAGGCGTGATCGCGCCGGGGATGGCGGCGGACATCGTGCTTTTCGATCCGGCCAAGGTGATCGATCGCGCCACCTTTGCCGAGCCGACCTTGCGGGCGGCAGGCATCGCCGAAGTGTTCGTTTCTGGGACGAGTGTCATGCGCGCGGGCATTGCGACACATCGGCCCGTGGGCTGCGTGCTGTCCGGCAGGCGCCACGCTGCGCAGGGAGCCTCCCATGCAGCCTGACAAACCCATGACGCTGAGCGCCGACACACAGGCGCGCATCGAGGAACTCGTCGAGCAGGAGGAAGGCGCGATGCGCCGCCTCAGCGGGCTCGTCGCGCTCGCCGGCGGCGCGTTGCTCGTCGGCATGTCGCTGTTCCACCTGTATGTCGCCATCGGCATCGTGCCGACCCAGACGCTGCGCCCGCTGCATGTCGGCTTCATGCTGGTCGCGGCTTTCCTGCTCTATCCGGCCGTCAAGCGCTGGGACCGCCGCCTGCGCTGGGCGGATGTGTTCACGGTTGCTGCCAGCATCGCCGTCATCGCCTATCCCATCCTCGGCGGAGACGATTTCAACGACCGCAACACCGATCCGACCCGGCTCGACCTGGTGATGGGCACGCTGTTCCTCGTGCTGATCCTGGAGGCCGCACGGCGCACCACCGGCTGGATCATGCCGGTGCTGACACTTGGATTCCTCGCCTACGCCGCCCTCGGCCCGCTGCTGCCCGCGCCCTGGACGCATCGCGGCTACGACCTCGTGCGCATCGTCGGCCACATGTACATGACACTGGAAGGCGTGTTCGGCTCGGCGGTCGATGTCGCGGCGACGCTGATCATCCTGTTCACGATCTATGGCGCGGTGCTTCAGGTTTCCGGCGCGGGCAAATACTTCCTCGACCTGTCCTTTGCGCTGACCGGCGGCAAGCGCTCGGGTGTGGGCCGCACCGTGGTGCTGTCATCGTTCCTGCTCGGTGGCCCATCCGGATCAGGCGTTGCCACCACCGTCACCATGGGCACGGTGGCCTGGCCGATGATGCGCGAAGCGGGCTACGACAAGGCGAAAGCCGCAGGGCTGCTGGCTGCTGGCGGGCTGGGCGCGATCCTCTCGCCGCCGGTGCTCGGCGCCGCCGCCTTCCTGATCGCCGAGTTCCTGAAGATCTCGTATCTGCAGGTCATCGCCATGGCGGTGATTCCGACGCTGCTCTACTATGGCGCGCTGTTCCTGATGGTCGAGCTTGATGCACGCGGCCTGAAGCCCGTCAGCACCTTGCCGACGGTGGACCGCGCTGCGCTGTGGCGCAACAGCTTTCATCTCGTCTCGCTGGTCGCCGTTGTCGGCTTCATGCTGGCCGGCTTCTCGCCTGCACTGGCGGTGGTCTACACCATCGCGCTGGCCATCGCGGTGAGCTGGCTCGATGCGGAAAACCGCATGGGTCCGCGCCGCATCTGGGGTGCGATGGCCGAAGGCTCGCGCCAGATGATCAATGTCGCGGCGACTTGCGCCGTGGCCGGCGTGATCGTCGGCGTGGTGACGCTGACCGGGCTTGGCCTCAAGTTCTCGTCCATCGTCATCGATCTGGCGGGGGGCAACCTGGCGCTGACTGCGCTCTACTCCGGCCTCATCGTCTGGGTCGTCGGGCTCGCGGTGCCTGTCACGGCCAGCTACATCATCTGCGCGGTGATCATCGCGCCGGCGATGATCAAGCTCGGCGTGCCGGACTACGCCGCCCACATGTTCATCTTCTACTACGCGGTGCTCTCGGAGGTTTCGCCACCGACGGCGCTCTCGCCTTACGCCGCGGCCGCCATCACCGGTGCCGACCCGATGCGCGCCACCTTGCGCTCCTGGGCCTATACGCTGCCGGCTTTTGTGGTGCCTCTGGCTTTCGTCATCGATCCGGCCGGCATCGGCCTGCTGATGCAGGGCGACTGGGGCAACATCATGCTCACGTCGATGACCGCGATGCTGGGCCTCGCAGCCCTGGCCGTGGCCGCGCAAGGTTCGGCGCTGATCCCGGCCACGGGCATCGAGCGCACCGCTTTCGCGCTTGGCGGGCTGGCGCTGGTGCATCCTGGGCCCGGCTTCGACCTCGCCGGTGCGGCACTGGTCGCGCTGGCCCTGGCACTGCACGCCATCCGCTTCATCCGCAGACGCCCACCCCAACCCCACACGGAGGCACCACGACCATGACAGATCTGACCCGCAGGACCCTGCTTGCCGTTGCCGGCGCCCTTGCCGCCGCACCGGCCTTCGCCCAGACCACGCGCCGCATCTCGATCGCCACGGGCGGCACGGGCGGCGCTTACTATCCGATCGGTGGCGGCATCGCCAACCTGATCTCGAAGAACATCGCCGGAACCGAAGCGACAGCGGAAGTCACCGGCGGCGGGGTCGACAACATCCGCCTGATCAGGAATGGCCGTGCGGATATCGGTTTTGCCAATGCCGGCATCGTCGTTGATGCATTGAGCGGTCAGGACCGCTTTGCGGGCAACCCGGTGCCGCTGCGCACGCTGGCGGCGCTGTTTCCCAACCGGATGCATGTCGTCACGATCGAGGGACGCGGCATCACCGCCATGGCCGACCTCAAGGGCAAGCGCGTTTCGACCGGCGCGCCCGGCAGCGGCACAGAAGTGATCGCCTTCCGTATCCTCGAAGCCTACGGGCTCGACAAGGACAAGGACATCCGCCGGGAGCGGCTGTCGGCCTCCGAAAGCGTCAACGCGTTGAAGGACGGCAAGATCGACGCCTTCATCTTCGGCGCGGCCATGCCGGTGGCAGCGATCACCGATCTGGCCGCCTCGCCGGGCGTGAAGATGAAGCTGATCGACCATGGTGATGCGGTCGCGAAGATGAATGGAACCGGCAGCGCGGTGTATTCGCGCGGAGAGATTCCGCCAGGGGCCTATCCCGGCCACACCACGACCGTGTCCACCGTCGACATCTACGACCTGCTCGTCGTGGGCGAAGCCTTCGACGCCGAACTCGCCTACCAGATCACCAAGCTGATGTTCGAGAAGCGGGCCGACCTGATCGCTGTCCACCGCAACATGGAGGCGATGACGGCTGGCAATCAGGGCGCGCTTGCCACAGCCCCGCTGCATCCGGGCGCACAGCGCTACCTGCGCGAGATCGGCGCGCTGAAGGCCTGAGGGCTTTTCGCTGGAGTGCCCCTGTGTCAGGACGTTTCGCAGGCCTGCCAAGCCTGCGATGCCGAATCTGGCGGTCCTGCGCCGGGACATGGGATCATCGAACACCGGGGGAGATGCGCCATGGCTTCAGCGCCCTTGAACATCCGCTCTCTCCAGGTGCGCGCGGTGGATGTGCCGCTCGATCCACCGGTCAAGGCTTCCGCCGGAGCCGTGACCAGCGCGCCGCTCGTGCTCA
>JALORF010000177.1 GCA_025459195.1 Beijerinckiaceae bacterium | reverse complement strand
TTTTCCAGCCCTGTCCGTGCCTGGACCCTGATCAATCGCTGCGCGTTGACCGATCCATGCCCATGATCAGGCGGTGTTGGAACGGAACCGTTCGAACACAGTTGATTCGAATGATAACAACGATTTAGAGCGTTTTGTCGGTCGGGAACCGTTGCCCCTTTCCGCAGCAGGCTCCAGGCCACCCGGCACCCTTCAACCGGCATGATCGCCGATTGCTTGCGATGGGAATGCGATCGAGTTCCGTTCTTCATCACCGGTCCCGTCATGGCCGAGGCGCGCGGCCAGCATGGCGCAGATGGCCTGGCCCTGATCGGGCCTGCCGTCCAGAACGATCTCCTCGCCCAGATCACCCGCAAAAAGACGCCAGCCATCGATGTTGCGCCATGGCACGGCGATGAGCACCGGCGTTCCGCGCATCAGCGCCTCCGCGATCAGCGGCCGGAAGCCGCCACCTTCCCCTTCGGTCTTGCCGAACTTGTTGATGATCAGAAGATCAGCGCCGGCATCAAGCGCCTGCCGGGCCAGCGCCGTTCCGCGCAGCAACTCGCCGATGTCGAGATGGCAGCCGCGCGCCATGGCGCCGCGATCCTCGGAGATCGCGATCTCGGTGCCGGAAGCCAGGTCTTCCAGCATCATGTCGCAGCGCCGGCGACCAGGTCTGGGTGCATCGCGCTGCACGAAGCCGGCGAGGGCATAACCGCGTTGGCGCAACCCGGTGGCGATGTGTGACATGACCGGATCGACCTTGCGGCCTTCGCTGTAGATGATGGCCGTGACAGGGCGCAGCGGGGTCAGCGTGTTCATCGTGGTCATCATCCTGGGCTGGTGTTCAGGCGGCGGGGCGGAAGGCCTTGCAGCGCTCGTCGTGCGTGTCCAGCCGTGGCCCGCCGATCAGATCGATGCAGTAGGGGATGGCTGGGAACACGGCATCGAGGCAGGTCCGGATCGAGGCGGGCTTGCCCGGCAGGTTGATGACGAGCGAGGACTTGCGGATGCCGGCCACCTGCCGCGACAGGATGGCCGTTGGCACGTCCTTCAGGCTGGCCTGGCGCATCAGTTCCCCGAAACCGGGCAGCAGGCGATCGCAGGCATCCATTGTGGCTTCTGGCGTCACATCGCGCGGGGCCGGGCCAGTGCCGCCCGTGGTCAGGATCAGAGGGCAGCCACGCAGGTCTGCAAGGCTCTCGATCATGGCGGCAATCAGGTCACGCTCGTCACGGACAATCGCCAGCAGCGGATGCCAGGGCGTGGCCAGAACCTCGCCCAGATAGGCCGTGATCGCCGGCCCGCCCTTGTCCTCATAGACACCGCTGGCGGCGCGGTCGGAGCACACCACGATGCCGATCGGAACCGCACCGGTTGCGGGAGCTTGCATGGATCAGTCCTTCCGTGGGGATTTGGCAGCGCCGTCGTCCAGCGCCGGCATGCAGCAGGGCGGCGAGGCCATGTCATCGAGCGACAGCGACGAGAACGCATCGAGCGCCTGGCGCCGGAGCGCGCTCATCGGCTCGTTCGGATTGAGCACACGATGATCGATCGAGGGCAGCGCATCGCGCTCGGCGACCGATGACAGATGCGGCCCCAGATCGCGCAGCAGCCCGTCATGGATGGCATAGATCCAGCCATGGAGATTGAGCTTCTGGCCGCGGGCCCAGGCATTCTCGACAATCGGTGTCTGCGCCACGCGGCGCACCTGCATCTCGATGTTGATCTCGCACATGCGGTCAAGGCGTGCGTCATGCTCGCTGATTGCTTCGAACACCGCCCGATGCTTGCGATAGAGCATCGAGATCGGTTGCAGCCAGTGGTCGAGCATGGCCCCGCGCTCTGTCACCAGGGCGCGCTGCACGCCGCCGCAGCCATAGTGCCCGCAAATGATGATGTGCTCGACCTTGAGATGCTCGACCGCATACTCCAGCACCGAGAGGATGTTCATGTCGCTGGTGTGCACGACATTGGCGATGTTGCGGTGGACGAAGACCTCGCCCGGCTCGAGGCCCAGCACGTCATTGGCGGTGATGCGGCTGTCGGAGCAGCCGATCCAGAGATAACGCGGCGTCTGTTGCTCGGCCATGCGGCGGAAGAAGTGCGGGTCGGCGTCGGTCTTGGCATGGGCCCAGGCGACGTTGCGGTCGAAAAGATGGTCCAGTGTGCGGGACATCAGGCATCCACTCCCCTGCGCCGTTTCATCGCCTCGCTGATGGCCTTGAGGTCGGAAGGCTTGAGCCGAATGCGGGCAATCGCCATGACGATGCCGTTCTCCATGGCCAGATGCCGATGCTCGCTGTTCGCATAGGCCAGCATGATGTCGCGGGCCGGGCGGTCGAGTGTCACCCGATCATTGTCCGGGCCGGAGCCAAGGACATCGACAATCGCATGGACCATGACATCCGACAGCCGGTGATCCTCGGACAACCTTGCCAGCACGCTGCCGAGGTCATCCTCCGGCAGGGCGCGCCGCCGAACGGCCGGGAACAGGTCCTCGTCCTCGTCCTCGTGATGCAGCGGCAGGTCATGATCGAGGAAAGCGATGACCATGTCCGCCTCGGAGCGGACGACCGTGCCTTCGGCGGCAAAGCGCTTGAGCGCAACGCAGACGGTGCGCTGCCGGAAGTGGTCGGCGAGGATGTAGTCGAGCGGCGTGTCGATCAGTGCAAGCGGAATGGCCTCGATCAGCGCTGCCGTGCCGGGCGATCCCGGCGGCGCAGCACCGGCCTCATGGCTGGTCATGGCAGCCTCCGCCACCTCCGCAGGAGCAGCCAGCGTGAGGGCTGCTTTCGGACGTCATGTCCTTGTCCAGCGACCACAGCACGATCTTTTCCAGCACGGCCCGTCCGGGATTGTCAGCCCGTTCGATCGCGTTCATCAGGCCGAGCCAGTCCTCGTCGCTGGCGCGGGCGGCAAAGCGCCGCGCGCCATTGGCGACATATTCACCGGGCTCCTCGCCGTGCTCGGCACCCATGGCCTCGACCCGGGCGAACAGCGTGATGTCGCCGAGCGCCAGCAGGGCCGCACCTGCGTTCGCATCGACTTCGAGATGGTTCAACAAGGTGCCGAGGTGCATGGTGCGCTCCTACTGGACGAGTGGTGAGGGGCTGGCATTGATCTCGAGACCGACGATGCTGGCCTTGCCGGCCAGGATCGAGATGTATTGCTGGATGGCGGTGCGCTGCACCTTCTCGTCGAGCCAGGTGGCGATGCGCTCCCTGACCATTTCGAAGGGCAGTTCACGCCCCTCGATGCGGCGCTCGACCTTGACGATGTGAAGGCCGAAGCGCGTCCTGACCGGCTCCGGTGCGACCGTGCCGACAGGCAGGCTGGCGAGCGCGTCCTCGAACTCCGGCACGGTCTGGCCCGGCCCGATCTGGCCGAGGTTCCCGCCGGTTGTCTTGGACGGGCAGACCGAATTCAGCATTGCCATGGCCTCGAAGGCCTTGGGATCATCGGCGAGTGCGGTCAGGATTGCGGTCGCCAGCACCTCGACCTCGTGGGCATCGTGCGGCAGCAGGATGTGGGAGACCTCGTGCAGTGTCGGCGAGGTGAACCGTCGCCGGTTCTGCTCATAGTAGCGCCGGCAGGTTGCCTCGTCGGCGCGGGGTGTCACCACCTCGCGTTCGACAAGGCCGCGCACCAGGGCCTCTTCGTCCGTCTCGCGGCGGCCATCCTCGTCGCTGACCGGCTCGGGCTCGAGGGCGATGCGGCGCGCTTCCTGCAAGAGCAGTTCGCGCACCACCAGCGCCCGTGCTGCCGCCTGCCAGGCCTCGATCGGCTTGGTGGCGGGGTGGTTCTGGGTCTCCCGCGAAATCGCTGCGCGGGTGATCTCGATGCCGTTGACGCTGATGGTCTTCGGCTTGGCGGCGAGCACGGGCTTGACCGTGCAGCCGGCATCCTGGGGGACTTCGCTCATGGTGCTCACTCCGCCGGCTGGGTGGGACGGGGAGCGCGAGAGCCGTCGAGCGTGGAGCGGGTGCGCACCACCTGATAGCCCTTGCGCCCGAGATACCAGACCGGGGCCGACCAGATGTGGACCAGCCGCGAGAACGGGAAGATCAGGAAGATCGTCATGCCCAGCACAAGGTGCGTGAGATAGGGCCAGTCGAGGCCCTGCAAGGTCCTTGCATCCACCGGCTGCACAGTGAGGATGCCCTGTGCCCATGCCGACAACTGGATCATCACCGAGCCATCCGTGTGGCCGAGCGAGAAGGGCAAGGTCACGAGGCCCAGCACAAGCTGCACCCACAGAATGATCAGGATCGACAGGTCCATGTAGGTCGAGGTCTGCCGGATGCGCGCATCGGTCAGGCGGCGGTGCAGCAGCAGCGTCAGGCCGATGAAGCAGACCGTGCCGGCGACGCCGCCCGCCACGATGGCGATGAGCTGCTTGGTCTGCGGTGTCATGAAGATCGAGTAGATGGCCTTGGGCGTCAGCAGCCCGACCGTATGCCCCATCAGCAGGAACAGGATGCCGAAATGGAACAGGTTCGAACCCCAGGCGAGCTGCTTCTTGCGCAGCAACTGGCTGGAGGAGGCCTTCCAGGTGTATTGCTCGCGGTCGAACCGGATGATGCTGCCGAAGATGAAGGCCGACAGGCAGACGTAAGGATACCAGACGAAAAGAATGTGGAAGAGGGTGTCGCGCATGGCTCAGACTCCCGGCTGTGCAGGGGTGGAATGGGTGAAGTTGGTGCGAGGGCCCGCGCCCGGAACGGGCTCCAGACCCGGAGCAGGCCGGCGGGCCTGCCGCAGCTTGGCGGCAAGCACATCCTTGCCGCAGTCATCCGCCGCAGCGCCCGGCCCGAAGGTGACTTCCTCCTCGGCCCAGGCCGCGTCGAGCGCTTCAAGATCGTCCGGCTCGGGGTCGGGCTCGGCGCGCAGGGCAGCAAGGGCCGCCTCGTCGAGCTTGGCCTTCGACAGCGCAACCAGTGCCGCGAACACCGCACGATAGGGCGAACCGCGCTTTCCAAGCCGCTCTGCCAGTGCCGCGAAGACGTGACCGGGCTGGCCAACCAGTTCCAGGGCAGCTTCCGGCGTCTGCAACGCGGCGTATTCGAGGAACAGCGGCAGGAAGTCCGGCAGTTCCGAGATTGTCGGCGTGAAGCCGCCATCCTCATAGACCTTGATCAGGTCGACCATCGCCTGCCCGCGATCCCGGCTTTCGCCGTGAACATGCTCGAACAGATGCAGCGAGAGCGAGCGCGTGCGGTCGAAGAGCAGGATGTAGCGCTCCTGCGCATCGAACAGATCGCCCTCGCCGAGCGCTTCGATCAGGCCGAGCACATCGTCGAGCACCTGGCGCTTGAGAACGCCCTCGCTCCTGAGCACGGCCTTCAATTCGCGCGACGCCGCCAGCAGTTCTGGTGTGGGATAGGTCAGCAGGGCCGACAGAACCTTGAGCGTTTTCATCAGTAGGCTCCCATCTTCGGCTTGTCGTTCTTGACCTTGATGCCGCCGAAGGCTTGTCGTTCTTGACCTTGATGCCGCCGAACAGGTTGACCTTGTTGTCCGATGGCAGGCAGCCGTCGCCGAACGAGAAGCCGCATTCGCCGCGCAGTTCGTAGGCGTCCTGCGTGACCTCGCGGTGCGTGGTCGGGATGACGAAACGATCCTCGTAGTTGGCGATGGCCATGAGCTGATACATCTCCTCGATCTGCTGGCCGGTGAGACCGACGCGCTTGGCGATGGCCTCGTCGATGACGCCGTCGACCGTCTTGGCCCGCATGTAGGCGCGCATCGCCAGCATGCGTTCGAGGCCCGTGGCGACCGGCTTCTCGTCACCGGCCGTCAGCAGGTTGGCGAGATACCTCAGTGGAATGCGCAGCGATTTCACGTCCGGCATGCCGCCATCGATGCCCATCTGGCCGGCCTGCGCGGCGGCCGTGATCGGCGACAGCGGCGGCACATACCAGACCATCGGCAGCGTGCGGTATTCCGGGTGGAGCGGGAACGCGACCTTCCACTCCATCGCCATCTTCCAGATCGGGGAACGGCGTGCGCTTTCCAGCCACTGGTCCGGAATGCCATCCTTCCGCGCCTGTTCGATCACGGCCGGATCGTCCGGGTTCAGGAAGATCTTGAGCTGTTCCTCGTAGAGATCCTTGTCATCCGGCACGCTGGCCGCCGCCTCGATCTGGTC
>JALORF010000176.1 GCA_025459195.1 Beijerinckiaceae bacterium | reverse complement strand
ACGCCGGAGCTTGCCAAGTTCTACCCGACGACGACGCTCGTCACTGCTGCCGACATCCTGTTCTTCTGGGTGGCGCGGATGATGATGATGGGCACCGAGTTCATGGGCCAGACGCCTTTCGCCGACGTGATCCTGCACGGGATCGTTCGCGACGAGAAGGGCAAGAAAATGTCCAAGACGACCGGCAATGTCATCGATCCGCTCACCGTGATTGATCAGTATGGCGCCGACGCGATGCGTTTCACGCTGGCGGCGATGGCCAGTTCGGGCCGTGACATCAAGCTCTCGATGGCGCGTGTCGAGGGCTATCGCAATTTTGCGACCAAGATCTGGAATGCGGCGCGCTTCGCCGAGATGAACGGCTGTGTGCGTGTCGCCGGCTTCGATCCGCACAATGTCCACGAGACGCTGAACCAGTGGGTGCTCGGCGAAGCAGCCCGTGCAGCGCGCGACGTGGCCGCCGGCATCGAGGCCTATCGTTTCAACGATGCTGCCGATGCGGCTTACCGCTTTGTCTGGGGCACGTTCTGTGACTGGTATGTGGAACTGTCCAAGCCCGTGTTGCAGGCCGAGGGCGACAGCGCCGCCAAGGACGAGACGCGCGCCACCGTAGCCTTGGTGATCGACATCATCGCCAGCCTGCTGCACCCGTTCATGCCGTTCATGACCGAGGAACTCTGGGCGGTGAAGGGCGAGGCCGGTCCGGCGCGCGACGGCTTGCTTTGCCATGCTGACTGGCCGGAACTCGCGGGCCTCGACAACGTTGCCGCGGAAGCCGAGATCGGTTTCGTGGTCGACCTGATTTCCGAAATCCGTTCCGTCCGCACCGAAATCAATGTCGCGGGTGGCGCGCAGGTCGAATTGGTGCTGGTTGGCGCGTCGGCGGCCACGCGCGGCATCGTCAGCCGCTGGGAGGCGATGATTGCGCGGCAGGCGAGGGCGTCCGCGATCCGGTTCGACGACAGCGCGCCGGCGCAGTCGGCACAGATCGTGGTGCGGGGCGAGACCATCGCCATGCCGCTGGCCGGCCTGATCGATCTTGGGGCCGAACGCTCGCGTCTCACCAAGGAGCTGGCGAAACTCGATGGCGAGATTGGCGGCGTGGAGCGCAAGCTGGCCAATGCCGAGTTCATTGCCAAGGCCCCCGAAGAGGTGATCGAGGAAAACCGCGAACGGATTGCCGAGGCCCGCGCCCGGCAGGCGAAGATCCGCGACGCCTTGACCCGGCTGGGCTGAACAAGCCCGCATGAAAATCCCCGGAGCTTGCGGCTCCGGGGTTCTGAAGACTGCTGGCCTAGAGGTTCAGACGAGGTCGAAACGGTCGGCGTTCATGACCTTGGTCCACGCCGCGACGAAGTCGTGGACGAATTTCTCTTTCGAATCGCCCTGCGCATAGACTTCCGCGAGAGCCCGCAACTGCGAGTTCGATCCGAAAATGAGATCGACGCGTGTGGCGGTCCATTTGACCTGACCGGTCTTGCGATCGCGACCTTCGAACACGTCCGCCGCATCGGATGTGGCCGTCCACACGGTTGCCATGTCGAGCAGGTTGACGAAAAAGTCCGTGGTGAGCTGACCGGTGCGGTTGGTGAAGACACCATGACGGACGCCATCGTGGTTGGCTCCCAGAACACGCATGCCGCCGAGCAGCACGGTCATTTCGGGCGCTGTCAGGGTCAGAAGCTGCGCCTTGTCGACCAGCATTTCCTCTGCCGACACGGTGGCTGCGGCCTTCTGGTAGTTCCGGAAGCCATCGGCAAACGGCTCCAGCACCGAAAAGGATTCCACGTCGGTCTGTTCTGCCGTTGCGTCCGTGCGGCCCGGCGTGAACGGCACCGTGACAGGGAAACCTGCCGCTTGGGCCGCCTGCTCGATCCCGACCACACCAGCGAGCACGATCAGGTCTGCCAGCGATATGGTCCGGCCGTGGGTGGCGGCCGCGTTGAACGTCGCCTGGATGCTGCCGAGTTTCTCCAGCACGCCGGCGAGCTGGCGCGGCTGGTTGACCGGCCAGTCCTTCATCGGAGCGAGCCGGATGCGGGCGCCATTGGCACCGCCGCGCTTGTCCGAGCCGCGGAAGGTCGAAGCCGAAGCCCACGCGGTCTGCACAAGCTGGCTGACGTTGAGGCCGCTCTCGGCGATCATCGCCTTCAGCGCTGCGATCTCAGCATCGGTGACAACGGGATGGTCCAGGGCTGGAACCGGGTCTTGCCAGATCAGCTCCTCGGCCGGAACTTCCGGGCCGAGGTAGCGCACCTTCGGGCCCATGTCGCGATGGGTCAGCTTGAACCAGGCGCGGGCGAAGGCATCGGCAAACTCGGCCGGGTTCTTGTGGAAGCGGCGTGAGATGGCCTCATAAGCCGGGTCCATCCGCATGGCCATGTCAGCCGTCGACATCATCAGGGGCACGCGCTTGGCCGGGTCATGCGCATCCGGCGCGTGATCCTTGGGAGCGAGGTCCTTCGCCGCCCACTGCCAGGCACCCGCAGGGCTCTTGCCCAGTTCCCATTCGTAGCCGAAGAGGACGTCGAAATAGGCCATGTCCCACTGGACCGGATTGGGGGTCCATGGGCCTTCCAGACCACTCGTGATCGTGTGTGCGCCCCGGCCGGAACCGAAGCTGCTCAGCCAGCCCAGGCCCTGCGCCGTGATGTCGGCACCTTCCGGTTCCGGACCGACATGGGCTGTGTCGCCAGCCCCGTGGGTCTTGCCGAAGGTGTGGCCGCCTGCCACCAGCGCGACGGTTTCGGCGTCGTCCATCGCCATGCGGGCGAACGTCTCGCGGATGTCGCGGGCCGAGGCGAGCGGGTCAGGCTTGCCGTTCGGGCCTTCGGGGTTCACGTAGATCAGACCCATCTGGACTGCGGCCAGCGGATTTTCGAGTTCGCGCTCGCCACTGTAGCGCTTGTCACCCAGCCAGTCGGCTTCCTTGCCCCAGTAGATGTCTTCCTCCGGTTCCCAGACATCGGCGCGTCCGCCGCCGAAGCCGAAGGTCCGGAAGCCCATGGATTCAAGGGCGGCGTTGCCTGCGAGGATCATCAGGTCAGCCCAGGAAATGGCATTGCCGTATTTGATCTTGATCGGCCAGAGCAGGCGGCGGGCCTTGTCGAGGTTGCCGTTATCGGGCCAACTGTTGAGCGGGGCGAAGCGCTGCGTGCCGGAGGAGGCTCCGCCACGGCCATCGCCCGTGCGGTAGGTGCCGGCACTGTGCCAGGCCATGCGGATGAACAGGGGGCCGTAGTGCCCGTAATCGGCTGGCCACCAGTCCTGCTGGTCGGTCATCAGCGCGAACAGATCCTGCTTCAAGGCCGCGTAATCGAGGCCTGCGAAAGCGGCAGCATAGTTGAAGCCAGGCGACATCGGGCTCGACAGCGCGGTGTTCTGGTGCAGCATCTTGAGATTGAGCTGGTTTGGCCACCAATCGCGGTTGCTCCGCATGGCCTGCGTTGTCGCGCCATGTGCGACCGGACAGCCGCCGTTCCCCGTCGAAGTGCCGTGCATGTGTCTCGTCTCCTTGCAATGCGCGCCGCGTGACGACGCCTGACGGCTATATGGGGTCGTCGCGACCTCAGGTCATCCCTCGATGCGCCGCGTGGCGGCAAATTTCGGATCATCCGCCGAACACCGCTGGCAACGCAGCCGGAGTTCGGATAAAGCTGCCGCGCCGGTGTCCTGCTGGCTTCCATCGCCATCGCCAGTCCCGGATTTTACCCAACATGCTCAAGCGTGCCTATGACTGGGTTGTGTCCTATGCGAGCCATCCGCGCGCCGTGTGGGTCCTGTTCGCCGTCACCTTCCTCGAAAGCTCGGTCAGCCCGATTCCGCCGCTGCCCTTGCTGATTCCCATGTGCCTCGCCCGTCCGGAGCGCTCCTGGTACTACGCCTTCGTCTGCTCGATGGGCGCGCTGCTTGGCGGATACATGGGCTATGCCATCGGCTGGCTGCTCTACGACACGGTCGGGCTGTGGCTGATCACCCTCTATGGCCTGGCCGATCAGGCCACCACGATGGTCGAGAATTCCAAGCATGTCTGGTTCTGGGTGCTGCTGACGAAGGGGTTGACGCCGATCCCGTTCAAGATCGTCACGATCATGTCCGGGTTCATCCACTTCGATCTGACCCTGTTCACGATCGGCGCGTTCGTCTCGCGCATCACCTTTTTCATGATGTTCGCGCTGGCCTTGCGCTTCTATGGCGAGAACATCCGGCTGTTCATGGAGAAGCATCTGCCGCTCGCCACCGGCATCCTGCTGTTCTTCATCATCGGTGGGTTTCTGCTGCCCGCGATCATCTGATCGATTGAAGGGCGTGGCATTTCCGCCACAGCCTGGAATGATTCAGATGAGCCGGCGTTCCTTGCCGCTGCATGCCGCGATTGCGCCACAAAGCTGGGGCCATCGTCACGTCGTTAACTCACTGATATCCAGTCATTTTGTCCGTCGTGTCGCGCGCGGGGCCTGCATCTGATGCAGGCGAGCCGCGCCAACTGGCGCGTTGCCGTGGCGCCGTGCTGCGTGGCACAGATGCAACGGCTGCCGGGTTAACCGGCAACAGGACAAGAGTCTGGAGGGGATTGCGATGGACGCCAAGGTTTTCGACAAGTCAAAGCTGCCGAGCCGGCATGTCTCGGTTGGCCCGTCGCGCGCGCCGCACCGCTCCTATTATTATGCGATGGGGATGACGACCCGGCAGATCGAGCAGCCGTTCATCGGCGTCGCCAGTTGCTGGAATGAAGCTGCGCCCTGCAACATCGCCCTGATGCGCCAGGCGCAGGCGGTCAAGAAAGGCGTGACCTCGGCCGGCGGCACGCCGCGCGAGTTCTGCACCATCTCGGTGACCGATGGCATCGCCATGGGCCATCAGGGCATGAAGTCCTCGCTGGCTTCGCGCGAAGTCATCGCCGACTCCGTCGAGTTGACCATGCGCGGCCACTGCTATGATGCGCTGGTCGGGCTGGCCGGCTGCGACAAGTCCCTGCCAGGCATGATGATGGCGATGGTGCGCCTCAACGTGCCGTCCGTGTTCCTGTATGGCGGCTCGATCCTGCCGGGCAGCTACAAGGGCAAGCCGATCACCGTGCAGGACGTGTTCGAAGCCGTGGGCAAGCACTCGGTCGGCGCGATGTCCGATGAAGACCTCATGGAAATCGAGCAGGTTGCCGCGCCATCGTCGGGTTCATGCGGTGCCCAGTTCACGGCCAACACGATGGCGACCGTGGCGGAAGCGATTGGCCTTGCGCTGCCTTATTCGTGCGGTGCGCCGGCTCCCTACGATATCCGCGACCAATTCTGCTACACGGCCGGCGAGATGGTGATGGAGCTTGTGGCCCGCAACATCAGGCCCCGCGACATCGTTACGCTGAAGGCCCTTCAGAACGCCGCCACCGTTGTGGCCGCGTCTGGTGGCTCGACCAATGCGGCGCTGCACCTGCCGGCCATCGCCCATGAATGCGGCATCAAGTTCGACCTGTTCGATGTGGCCGAGATCTTCAAGAAGACGCCCTACATCGCGGACCTCAAGCCGGGCGGCAAATATGTCGCCAAGGACATGTTC
>JALORF010000175.1 GCA_025459195.1 Beijerinckiaceae bacterium | reverse complement strand
AAGCTGGAGGCCGCCCGCAAGGCGCTTGGCGACGCCTCCGCCAGCGTGTCCGGCTTTGCCGGTGACAACGCAGCCGAGCGCGCGCGCCTCGAACTCACCCGCGACGAGCACCTGCGCCTCACCCAGGACGCCGACAAGCGCTACCAGATCGCCAAGGACCTGTCCGACAACCTGACCATCTCCTACAACACCTCCGAGGTTGTGATGGCGCGCCTGATGCAGACCACATCCGCCAAGGAGCGCGTCTATCAGCAGTCGGTCTCGTTCTTTGCCACCAATGACAGCGTGCTGACCGCGCTCAAGGCTTCGTTCACCGGCATGTTCGGCCTGCACGAATCCACCGAGACGCTGAATGCCATGAAGGAAGGCATGTCGAAGAGCCTCGAAACCCTCGGTGAAATCGGCAACAAGGTCGGCGAGGAAGCGATCAAGGCTGGCTATGGCCCCACCATCCGCGCCGATGCCGTCAAGAAGCTCGTCGACAGTGTCGTCAACTTCCAGGAGCGGTCCACCGAGATCATCGCCGAGATGCGCAAGCTCTCGACCCAGAACTCGGCGGAAATCCGCGATGCCGTCGAGGATGGCAAGCGCCGGGTCGCGCGCCTGATCGAAGCCGGCGACAGCCTGCCGCTGCCGCTGAAGTGAACCGGCACGGCGCACGCCTGCCATCCTGACGCCAGACCGACGGGAACCAAATGTCCAACACAGCCGACATCGCTGCCGCCGCGCCAGAGGGGCGCGGCAAGCTCGACGAGCTGATGCTGGCCATGGACGTGGTCGACACGCTGCGTCACCGCGAGGATCTGGTGGCGCGCGAGCTGGATGATGCCGGCAAGCAGGAAAAGCTGCTGGAGAACCTCCGGCGCATCTACCGCGAACAAGGCATCGAGGTGCCGGACCGCATCCTCAAGGATGGCGTCGCTGCCCTGCGCGACAGCCGCTTCACCTACACCCCGCCCGGCCCCGGCCTGAAGCGCACCCTCGCCACGCTCTATGTGCGGCGCGGGACGCTGGGCCGCCGCCTGTTCGGCATCGTGGCGGCGCTCGGCATCGGCTGGGGAGCCTACCAGTTCCTGGTGGTGGCCCCCGGTCAGCAGGCCGCCACCGAAGTTGCCGCCGAAATGTCCACCACCTTGCCCGCCCGGCTTGCCAACGCGGTCAATGACGTCAATGCCGTTGCCACCGACGCGGAAGCCCGCAACAGGGCAGCAGCCCTCAAGGCCGACGCCGAACGGGCCTTGCGCAATGGCGACAGGGCAGCCGCCACCGAGGCGATTGCCGGCCTGACCACGCTGCGTGCCGATCTGGTGCGCGAATATGTGCTGACCATCGTCTCGCGGCCCGGTGCCGATACCGGTGTCTGGCGCAGGCCGCCCCGCAACCCGCTGGGACGCAACCACTATCTCATCGTCGAGGCCATCGCGCCCGGCGGCCAGAAGCTCGCCCTGCCGATCCGCAATGAGGAAACCGGCGCAACCGAGACGGTCACCATGTTCGGCGTGCGCGTGCCCGAGGTGATGTTCGATGCCGTGGTGCGCGACAAGCAGCAGGACGGCATCGTGCAGCACAACCGCTTCGCCGTGAAACGACGCGGTGCGCTGGCACCCGAATATCTGATGCCCTTCGAGGGCGGCATGATCACGAAGTGGTAGCGGCGGATGTGGTCTGGACGCGACACTCTCGGCTCGATCAATCAGGCCATTTCTCGCCTTCACAGCGAAGAAAGCAGCCTTGACCGTGCCTTGCAATCGGCCATGGCCGAGGGCGAGCGCCTGAGGCAGGAGCGCGGCCGGCTGATGCGCGAACTGGCCCGTGTCAAGCTCGACGAGATTGCCGGTGGCCGGCTGGTCTCGGGGCTGGATGCCGGCGAACGGCGTGCTGCAACCCTACTCGATGGACGCCGCGCCCGCATCGCACGGGCAGCACAGGGGCGCGATGAGGCCGCCGCCAGACTGCCCGCTGCCGAGGCCGCGCAGGCCAGCGCGGCAGAGGCCGTGGAACAGGCGCTGGCCCGGCTCGATGCCCTCCGTCATGACACTGAGGCATCTCTCGCCTCAGATCCGGCCTGCCTTGCCGCCCGGGACGCCGTGGATGCGAGCCTCACCATTGCGGAGACGGCGCGCCGCAAGGCCGAGCAGAACGCCGAGGAACTGGCGCTCAAGAAAAAGCCCTACGATGAAGACCCGCTGTTCCAGTATCTCTGGCAAAGGGGCTTCGGCACGGCGAGCTATGCCCATTCAGGCCTGACGCGCTTTCTCGACCGGATGGTCGCGAGCTTCATCGGCTACACCGACGTGCGTGCCAACTACCACATGCTCAGCGAGATCCCGCTCAGGCTGGCCGAACATGCCGAGGCGCGCGAGGCTGCCGTTGCCGAAGCCCGAACGAGGCTGGCAAAACTCGAAGCCGAGGCCCTGGACCGGGCCGGTATCGCCGATCTCGAGCGCGCACTGACAGGCGCCCGTGCCCATCTCGCCGCCCAGGACGCCGCACTTGACGAGGCCCGCAAGGCGCTGGCCCTGGCCGACAACCAGCGCGACCAGTTGATGAGCGGTGCCGGCGATCCTGCCTACATCGAGGCACTGGCAACCATTGCAGCCGCCGATGCCAAGGACGACCTTGCCACGCTCTATGCCGAGGCACGCCGCACGCCGACCAAGGCCGACGAGACGATCGTGGCCCGGATCGAGGCCACCGACAAGCAGATCGCCAGCGCTGACAGCGAGTTGCAGCGCCTGCGCGAGACCGCGCGCGGCCTGGCCGAACGCCGCGCGGATGTGGAGCGCACGCGCGAGCGCTTCCAGCGTTCGGGCTATGACCACCCCAATGCCACCTTCGGCAACGAACGCGTGATTGCCGAGGTTCTCGGCGGCATTCTCGCCGGAGCACTCAAGGGTTCGGTGCTGTGGGACACGCTGCGCGGCGGCTATTCCAACCGGCCTCCCCGCTCACGCCCCGATTTCGGCGGCGGCTTCCCTTTCCCGATCCCCGGCCCGTGGAACCAGGACAAGGACTCGGGCAGCGTCCGGGGTGATGGCTGGCGCAATCCCGGCTCGGCCGGCCCCTGGGCACCGCGCAAGGATGACGACGACGATGACGACGATGATCGCAAGCGTGGCGGCTGGGGCGGAAGCTGGGGCGGCGGTGGCCGCAAGGGCGATGACGACGACGACAATTTCAGCACCGGCGGGCGCTTCTGACTCTCTTTGCAGGGCCTTGCTCGCCGCCCCCTACGAACGCCCGCCATCGACCGACAGGATCTGCCCACTGATCCATGACGCCTGCTCGCTGGCGAGGAACAGCGCCGCATGCGCGATGTCCTCGGCTGTTCCGAGCCTGCGCGTGTGGATGCCGGCGATCAGCCGCGCCTGCCCCTCCTCGCCGTAGGATTGCCACTGCCGTTCGGTGGTCGGGTTCGATCGCACGAAGCCCGGCGCGATGGCGTTGCAGGTGATCCCGAAAGGGCCGAGGTCCTGGCTGAGCTGCTTTGTCAGGCCCACCAGCGCGTGCTTGGCGGCGGTGTAGGCCTGGATGCCTGTGAGACTCGGTCTCAGCCCGGCCCCCGAGGCGATGTTGACGATGCGGCCCCGGCCACGTGCCTGCATCGGCGCGGCTGCCGCCTGCGACAGCCAGAAGGCCCCGTCGACATTGGCCGCGAAAATGGCGCGCCAGCCCTCTTCGGTCACCGCACTTACCGGCCCGCCCGTCTGCCCGCGCACGCCGCCGGCGGCATTGACCAGGACGTCCGGTGCTGAGCCCACGCTGGCCATGTCCGACACAAGCCCGTGGCAGGCCGCGCGGTCGCCAATATCAAGGCCGTGCGGCACCAGATCGTGCGCAGCAGCGAAAGCGTCGAGACGGGCGCGATCGAGATCCGCGACATGAACGGCAGCGCCTGCCTGCTTCAGTCCGAGTGCAATGGCCTGCCCGATGCCCTGGGCAGCCCCGGTGACGAGGGCGGTCTGGCCGTCAAAGCGGATGAGCATGGCGGGCGGCCTTGGCTGTGGCGATCAGGCTGGCGAAGGTGCTGAAGTCCATCGGACGTTCGCCATCCTCGATGGCATGGATCAGCGCCACCAGATGGCGGATGGCAGGCGTTTCGATCCCGGCTTCCGCGCCGAGATCGGCAATGATGCCGATCTGCGGATCGACCTCGGTCCGGCGCTTGCGCACGGCAAGGTCCCGGTAGATGCCGGAATGGGTCTTGGCTCCGTGTCGGTTGAACTCGGCCAGCGCCGCCACCGAGGCGCGCGCGCCATCCACCGGCGCACCAGGCGCGAAACAGGCCGGATCAAAGCCGTTGAAGCCGACCGGCTTGACACCGCGCGCCGTGGCGACGGCCATCACCTCGCGCGCAAGCCGGTCGAAGACCACGAACCGGCGTGCGTCTTCGAAGTTGGCCGTCATGGAATCGGTGGTCAGCGCCGTGGCAAACAGCATCGCGCCATAGGCGAGCTTGCCCCACAGATAGCCCCAGATATTGTCCGTCAGCACCGCGCCAGGTTCGAACAGGGAGAGCCAGGCATGCATCTGCCGCGTCCGTTCGCGGATCGAACCATCGATTTCGCCGACAACCACGGCGGCCCGGTTTCCGAGCAGGATCTCTCCGGGGCCCAGCCAGTCCGCGCCGAAATTGACAAAGCAGCCCATGGTACGCTCAGCGCCGACGGCGCGCGCGATGGCGATTTCGTTGAGCCCGTTCTGCGCCGACAGGACATAGCCGCCCGGTGCCAGATGCGGCGTCAGCGCTGCCAGCGCCGCCTCGGTCGCCTGCGCCTTGACCGCCAGCACGATGACGTCGAACTGACCTTGCAGTTCGTCAGGCGTCACGGCTGGCACAACCTGCCGGAACTGCTCGACCGGCCCGCTGATGGCGAGCCCCGTCGTGCGGCAGGCTTCCACATGCGCCGCCTCGATGTCGACCATCAGAACCGGCAGGCCAGCGCGTGCCCACCAGGCCCCCAGCGTGCCACCAATCGCGCCGGCTCCCCAGATCAGGATCGGGCCATGGCTCATGACAAGGCTCCCAGATTGTGCACCTCGTGGTGGGTCGCGACGAACATCCGGCCATCGGTGCCGACCCAGCCGCGATACATGCCCAGCGTGTTGAACGGGGCCAGAGGATCGCCCTCGGCCCCAAGCACGATCATGCCGGCACCGATGCCATGGCCATGCAGCGTCTCGAAAACCAGCGCCCGCGAGGCTTCATCGAGGCTCTCACCGCCGTAGAGCATCCGGGCCATCAGATCGTGAGCCGCTGCCGTGCGGATGAACACCTCGCCCTGCCCGGTGCAGGACACGGCACAAACCCCATCACGGGCATAGGTTCCGGCCCCGATGATGGGGGAATCGCCGACCCGGCCAACGGGCTTGTTGTTGAAGCCGCCGGTGGATGTCGCCGCCGCCAGATGGCCATTCCGGTCCCGTGCCACCGCGCCCACCGTGCCGTGCTTCTCGGCCTCCGAGGCGCGCGCCGTGCTGCCGTCCCGCGCCCGCTGCTTCAGGCTGGCGAGCGCGTCGATGCGGCGCTGCGTGGTGAAATAGTCCGGCTCGACCATGGCAAGACCAGACGCCTTGGCAAAATCATCGGCTGATGGACCGATCAGCAGCACGGCCTTGCCACTCTCCAGCACGGC
>JALORF010000174.1 GCA_025459195.1 Beijerinckiaceae bacterium | reverse complement strand
CGCCGAGCTGGATGTTGAGCATGGCGACGAGCCCGCCCAGCGGCGTCAGCGAATCATGCATGGCGTTGACCGAACCGTTGGACGCCGCCGTCGTGGCCATTGCCCAGAGCGCGGAGCCCAGGATGCCGAAGCGGACCTCCTTGCCCTCCATGTTGCCGGTAGCCGGGTCGGCGAAGGCCGCATGCAAGGGATTGCCAGCCCGTTCGGCGGCATAGAGGGCCAGACAGGCCGTGACGATCAGGATCGCCATCGCCGCGAACAGCGCATAGCCCTGGCGGCGCCGCCGGGATCGCGAGGATCGCGACCATCTGCAGGAAATTGGTCATGGCGTTCGGGTTCTCGAACGGGTGCGCGCCGTTGACGTTGAAGAAGCCGCCGCCATTGGTGCCGAGCATCTTGATGGCGACCTGGCTGGCGATGGGACCCAGAGCGAGCGTCTGCTTCGCCCCTTCCAGTGTCGTTGCCTCGACCGAGGCGGCGAGCGTCTGCGGCAGCCCGAGCGCCAGCAGCGCCAGCGCGAAGAGTGCCGAGAGCGGCAGCAGGATGTAGAGCACGATCCGCACCAGATCCTGCCAGAAATTGCCGATTGTGGTCGCCTGCCGCGCTGCAAAACCACGGGCGACGGCCGCCGCGACTGCGATACCGGAGGCGGCGGAGAGGAAATTCTGTGTGGTCAGGCCAACCATCTGGCTGACATGAGACAGCGTCGTCTCGCCGCCATAGCTCTGCCAGTTGGTGTTGGTGACGAAGGACACCGCTGTATTGAAGGCGAGATGCCAGGACAGCCCATCAAAGCCCTGCGGGTTCAGAGGCAGCCGGTTCTGGAAGAACAGGATGGCGAACAGCAACGCGAAACCCGCCGCGTTGAAGATCAGCAGGCAAGCGGCATAGGCACCCCAGCGCTGGGGACCACCTGCGCCGGACGCGCCAAGGATGGCGCGCTCAACAGGCACCAGAAATGCGATTTCTCCCGTGATCACCCGCGCGACATAGGCGCCGAGCGGCACGGCCACCGCCAGAAGAACGAGGGCATAAAGCCCCGCCTGAAGAAGATCAGCCTGCATGGCGCGCCTCCCTCAGAACCGCTCGGGCGCCAGCAGCGCCGCGAGCAGGTAAACGAACAGCCCCGCTGCAAGCGTGAGGCCAAGGGCAATATCGAGCGTGATACCAAGCGGCATGGACAGCCATCCTTCATGAGATGGCTTTCTGCTACGCGGCCCCAGCGTAAAGGCGCGATGGCGAATTCAGGGGAAAGGCGTAAAGCGCGCGTAAAGCGGGTGCTTTTCGATGGCCCCGCTGTCAGCCGGGTGCCGATGCCATGCTGCTTCTGCGCCCGATTTCAGGCATCAGAGGGCCCGCGGCACAACGCGCTGCTGGCGCGCATCCCATGACCGATGGTGTGGCAGCCGATGATGAATGCAGCCGTGCGGGAAAATGAGCGCCAGATGAAGTCGACATGACAATCGAATGAGGCCGGCACGGGCCTGGGCCGGAATGGGCAATGGGCGCGGCCTGCAAAAGCCGCGCCCTCCCTCGCTATGGCAACCAATGCGCCAGAGGCGCGATCAGACCGTTGCCAATCAGGCAGCAGCCCGTTGGCTGTCGGTTTTCGCGAATGTCGCGAGATGGGCGATCACCTGCGCTTTCAGGATGAACGTGTTGGTCGCAAGATCTGCGATGGAGCGCACGTTCAGCGCCTCGCTCAGCAGCTTGGCTTCCTTCTCGGACAAGCCAGCCAGGACAGAAGGCGATGCCTTGGCCAGATCGCGCAGCTTCTTCTTCTGCCATGACGGGTCAAGGATGTCCGTCAGCCCCGGGTTGGGCAGATCGGTGCGCTCCTGCTTGGCCAGCGTCGTGATCGCTTGCGCCCAAAGGACATGCCGGCAGGTTGCCAGGTCTGCGATGGACTTCACATCCAGCGCGTCCATCACCTGCTTGGCTTGCGTGTGCGACAGTCCGGCAATCGCGCCGGGGGATGCCCGTGCAATGTCGCCGAACGCAGCATGCGCCTGTGCGTGATCAACAAGGTTGGTCATCATGGTGGTGACGTTCATGGTCACTCCTCCTCCAAGGGTTGGACCGTTGCAGCCGCACCCGCGTCATGGGAGCAGCAGGATCCGACATCGTGAGACCATTCTCACCAGAGGGGCCCGGATCGCGATAGAGATTGCCGGCTAATTCAGGCGCAAAATCTGCGGAAATTTGATCAAATCAAGTCAATCCGCAAAAATATTCACGAATTAAACATGTTAATTCAGTTCATCAGATCAATATAGTTTCAATTTCAAATTGAGTTATTCAGGATCAGCGGATTCTGAAGATCATAGCTTCAATCATACCGCAGTTCAGTCGCTTTGCCCCTGAACACATGGTAACTGAAGACAGTATAGGCGGCGATGATGGGCAACACCACAGCGGCACCCATCAGGATGATGAGCAGGCTTTCCGGAGCACTCGCCGCCTGCCAGATCGTCAGCTTCTCCGGCACCAGATACGGATAGAACGAATAGGCGAGGCCAAGGAAGCCAAGGACGAACAGGCTGACCGCCGCCATGAACGGCACGAAGTCGAGCGAATGATCGACGCGCGGCATGCGCTTGAGGAAAACCCACAGCGCCACAAACAGGGCTGCAGTCATCAGCGGGATCGGCATCAGGCCGATGATGTTGGGAAAAGCGAACCAGCGTTCGAAAATGCGCGGGCTGACCAGCGGTGTCGCCAGCGAGACAGCCACCATGCCGATGGCAGTGGCGAGCAATGCCAGCCTGGTCCAGCCCACGGCGCGGCGCTGGAGTTCGCCATCGGTCTTCCCAACCAGCCATGTCGCGCCGACGAAGCAATACGCGGCGGCAAGCCCGATGGCGGCTCCTCCGGCAAAGACATGCGTCGCCCAGCCCGCCTTGAAGCCCATGATGTAAAGACCCAGCATGTAGCCTTGGGTGAGCGCTGACAGACCCGACCCACCGATGAAGGCCCAGTCCCACCAGCGCTGATACTGTTCCTGAGCCTTGACGCGGAACTCGAAGGCAACGCCGCGCATGGTCAGGCCCAGCAGCATCAGCGCAATGGGCAAATACAACGCCTGCAGCACCATGCCGTGCGCGACCGGAAATGCGACCAGCAAAAGGCCGATGCCAAGCACGAGCCACGTCTCGTTGGCATCCCAGAACGGGCCGATCGTGGCCACCATCTTGTCGCGCTCGGGCCTGTCGCCACGGGCCATCAGCATGCCGACGCCAAGGTCGTAGCCATCAAGGATGACATAGGCGAGGATCGAGATGCCCATCAGGGCAGCAAAGATCAGGGGCAGCGTATGGCCGTCGAGGAAGCTGAACATGATGGTTTCTCACCCGTCCTTGGCGGTCGCGCCGGCTGGATGGACAGGCGCGCTGCCCTGCACGACACGGGCACCCACGGGGCTGTCGAGCAGCTTCGGTCCCTTGCCGGCCAGATGGAACAGCACCGAGACGTAGGCCGCGATCAGGACTGCATAGATGGCGAGATACATCGCCAGCGTTGCCGCAATCATGCTGCCAGGCACATTCGAGGCGGCCTGCGCCGTGGTCAACACGCCGGTCACCAGCCAGGGCTGCCGGCCGATTTCTGTCACATACCAGCCGGACAAGGTCGCCACCCAGCCAGCGAAGGTCATGCCGACGAGGACCCAGGCGAGCGGCCTGTTGATGTCGCCCTTGCGCCAGAGACTCCAGCCGGCAAACCATGACACTGCGAGCATCAGCATGCCGATGCCGACCATGATGCGGAACGCAAAGAACACCGGCGCAACGGGCGGGTGAAGCCTCTCGCCATTGGGGCCAATGAAATCATTCAGGCCCGGAACCACACCGGCGGGGTCATGCTTCAGGATCAGGCTGGCACCACTCGGGATGCCAATCTCGAAGCTGTTGCTGCGCGTTGCCTCGTCCGGCAAGGCGAACAGCAACAGCGGCACATGACCGCGCGTTTCCCAGTTGCCTTCCATCGCCGCGACCTTGGCAGGCTGATGCTCCAACGTGTTGAGCCCGTGCAGATCGCCGACAACGATCTGTGCGGGGATCAGCAGCGCGCCAAGGGTCACGCCCGTGCGCAGGGCCGCCATCACATCGGGGCCACGATCCTGCCTGAGCCAGCGGAAGGCCGAAAGACCCGCGATCAGGAATGCGCAGGTCAGCCCTGACGCCAGCAGCATGTGCGCCAGCCGGTAGGGCATGGACGGATTGAAGATGATGGCCCACCAATCGGTGGCAAAGGCCACGCCGTCGCGCATCTCATGGCCGGCGGGCGTGTGCATCCAGGAGTTCAGCACCAGGATCCAGAAGGCCGACATGGTTGTGCCGAAGGCGACAAGGAACGTGGCCAGCGTGTGCATCCAGTTGGGCACCTTGCGGAAGCCGAACAGCATGATGCCAAGGAAGGTTGCCTCGAGAAAGAACGCCGTCAGGATTTCGTAGGCCAGCAACGGGCCTGCGATATTGCCCACCCGCTCCATGAAGCCCGGCCAGTTGGTGCCGAACTGGAAACTCATGGTGATGCCCGACACCACGCCGAGGGCGAAAGACAGCGCGAACACCTTCACCCAGAACCGGTAGGCATTCATCCAGGCCTCGTTGCCTGTGCGGTTGAACTTGACCTTGAAGAACAGCAGCACCCAGCCGAGCGCGATGGTGATGGTGGGAAACAGGATGTGAAACGAAATGTTCGCGCCAAACTGGATGCGGGCGAGCAGGATCGGGTCCATCTGGAAATGTCCTCGGTTTCGGGCCTTCGCGCGGCCGGCGCACCCGTCAATCCTGTCGGATCGAGGGGTGCAGGTTGCGCCGATGCGAAGGGTTGCAGGTGTTCGGCGCGTTCAATGTTGCAGATCTGGTCTCCAACCTCAGCTAAGCCTTGGGTTGCCGATCTGGCAGTGTCGTCAACGTCGCAGGCCATGGTGGCGGCAAGCCACCATGGCCATTGGCCATTTTACACCCGTGGACCGTCGAGGAACGGTCTGACAGCGGTGACCGCAGAGGCGCATTCAGGCGATGCCTGGGCCAGCACCGTCTTGGCATCGGTCAGGCCTGCGGCAACACTGATGGTGGTCGTGACACCCCAGAAGACATCGCTTGTCGCCCGGTTGATCAGGATCGGTGTGGCGCTGACAATGCAGCCCTGAACCTGGCTGATGATGGCTGCGGGCGCCTGTGCTGCCTGCATCTTGTTGGCGAACTCGGCTTGAACCGGGCCGATGACAAAGGTGGCGAGAAGCCAGGCAAACAGATCTTGGATCATGGAATTCTCCTGTCAGGTGAGATGCGAGCCGACGGTTGCCGGCTTGCGGAAATGCTCGATTTGCCGGCTTGCCTGGCCGCTGCCGGTTGCGCCGCCACGTCACGTCCCGTCTTGCACAGGCTGAACAGGATGCCGCTTGCCAGGATGCCCAAGGTGATGCTGAAGCCCCATGCCGGAGGGAACTTGTCCCGGCCCATGCCCCAGGCGATGAAGGCGACGCCAAGCGTGATGTAGCCCGCTGACAGCAGCAGCCTCTCCGTCGTCTCGATTGCGCGGGTCTCCTTGCGAAGAACACCGAAGATCAAGCGTCAGTGGCACGATGACGATGGCCATGAAGCCAAGCCACATCCAGGCCGGCTTGCCGAGCCAGTCGTGAAACAGAAATGCAAAGTCCACAGGTCAGCCCCAGGCTATGCCGGCGATGATGTCAAAAAGGATCCGACATCACGTTCGCGCCGACAGCGCACGCCAGAGGGGCCCGGATCAGGGGTCGGTCAGCAGATGGGCCTGGCCAAGCGTTTTGCAAGTGCAGTGCATGGACGAAATTGCTGCTGCAGTTGTTCTGGTTCAATCTGACGCACACTCTTGAAAACCGACGGACATGATCACCAACTCGGCAATGTTGCCGGGGTCCGGGCCCCTCTGGTCGCCCAGCAAGGC
>JALORF010000173.1 GCA_025459195.1 Beijerinckiaceae bacterium | reverse complement strand
GGACCACATCATGGTCGGCATGATCGCCAAGGCAGCCGGCGTTCCGGCGGCGCGCGTGTCCTATGTGGCGTTCGCAGGCGGTGGCCCGGCCATGGCCGCGCTGCTGGGTGCGCAGGTTGCGGCGGGTGTTTCCGGCTATGGCGAGTTCGCCGAGCAGGTCAAGGCCGGCAAGCTGCGCGTGCTGGCGATCTCGGCCGACAAGCGGCAGGCCGGCATCGACGCGCCGACGCTGAAGGAACAGGGCATCGATGTCGAACTGTTCAACTGGCGCGGCGTGTTCGCGCCTCCCGGCGTGTCGGATGCCGACCGGGCCGCGATGGTCGCCATGATCAGCAAGATGGCTGCGACCCCGCAATGGGCCGAGGTCTGCAAGCAGCGCGACTGGACGCAGATCACGCTGGCGGGCGATGCCTACAAGACCTTCATCGATGCCGAGGTGACCCGCATCGAAGGCATTCTCAAAGACCTCGGGCTGGCCTGAGCCTGATGACAGGGGACGGGGGTTCCAATCGGCGGGGCGCGGCTGAGGCCGCCCCCGCAACCGGCGACTTGCTCGTGGCGCTCGGCGTCGTCGGGCTGGCCGCCGTGGTCTTGTGGCAAGCCTGGGCGATCCCGGTCTCGCCGATCTATGCCAAGGTCGGGCCGACACTGGTGCCGATCATGGCAGGCCTGGGGCTGCTGGTGTTCGGCGCGGCCCTTGTGGTCAGCGCGCTGCGCGGCGGCTGGCAGCCCAAGGACGAGAAGGCCATCACGCCGGACAGGCTGGCGCTGGGCTGGGTGCTCGGCGGGCTGGCGCTGAACGTGCTGACCATCGGCCCGCTCGGCTTCACGCTGGCCTCGGTGCTGCTGTTCGTGTGCGTGACGCGCGGCTTCGGCTCGCGGCAGCCGCTGCGCGATGCCGCCATCGGGGCGACGTTTGCGCTGGTCGCCTATCTGGGTTTTGCCAAGACCCTGAACATCAACATCGGTGCCGGGCTGATCGAGAACGGCATCGAGTGGCTCATCGCCACCTTCAAGACGGGCTGGCGGGGGCGCTGACATGGATGGTTTCAACGGGCTGATCACCGGTTTCGGCGTGGCGCTGACACCGATGAACCTGCTCTGGTGCCTTGTCGGCACCACGCTGGGCACGGCCATCGGCGTTTTGCCGGGCCTCGGGCCTGCCCTGACCATCGCGCTGTTGCTGCCGATCACCTTCAAGGTCGAGCCGCAGGCGGCGTTCATCCTGTTTGCCGGCATCTACTATGGCGCGATGTATGGCGGCTCGACGACCTCGATCCTGCTCAACACGCCCGGCGAGAGCGCTTCCATCGTCACCTCGATGGAAGGCAACAAGATGGCCCGCAATGGCCGGGCCGGCGCAGCCCTCGCCACAGCCGCCATCGGCTCGTTCGTGGCCGGCACCATCGGCACGCTCGGCATCGCCTTCCTTGCGCCGGTCGTGGTTGACTGGGCGCTGAAATTCGGACCGGCGGAATACTTCGCGCTGATGATCCTGGCCTTCACCACCGTTTCCGCTGTGCTCGGCAGTTCGGCGGTGCGCGGGCTGGCGGCGCTGTTCTTCGGCATCTGGCTGGGGCTGATCGGCATCGATCTGCAGACCGGGCAGGCGCGTTTCACCTTCGGCGTGCAGGAACTGTTCGACGGCATCAACGTGATCGTGGTGGCTGTCGGCCTGTTTGCGGTGGGAGAGACGCTCTATAACGCTGCCACCTACCGCAACAGCGAGACCAAGATCACGCCGCTGAAGGGCTCGCTGATGATGACGAAGCTGGAGTGGAAGCGCTCCATCGGGCCATGGCTGCGTGGCACAGCCTTTGGCTTCCCCATCGGGGCGATGCCGGCGGGCGGGGCGGAAATCCCGACCTTCCTCAGCTACTACACCGAAAAGAAGCTGACCAAGTATCCCGAAGAGTTCGGCACCACTGGCGCCATCGAAGGCGTGGCCGGGCCGGAAGCGGCCAACAATGCCTCGGCTGCCGGCGTGCTCGTGCCGATGCTGACCCTGGGGCTGCCGACATCGGCCACAGCCGCAATCATGCTCTCGGCCTTCCAGAGCTACGGCATCAACCCCGGCCCGCTGCTGCTGCAAACCCAGCCGGCGCTGGTCTGGGGCCTGATCGCCTCGCTGTTCATCGGCAATGTCATGCTGCTGGTGCTCAACCTGCCGCTGATCGGGCTGTGGGTGAAGATGCTGCAGATCCCGGCCCCGCTGCTCTATGCCGGTATCCTGGTGTTCGCCACCATCGGCACTTACGGCATCTCGCAGTCCTATATCGACCTGATCCTGCTCTATGTGGTGGGCATCATCGGCTACCTGATGCGGCGCTATGACTTCCCCACCGCGCCCGTGATCATCGGCATGATCCTGGGGCCATTGGCCGAGCAGAACTTCCGGCAGGCGATGACAATCTCGGCAGGGGACTGGACAGTGTTCTTCACAAGGCCGCTGTCGCTGATCATCATCATCATCGCCCTGTCGCTGGTGGTGGTGCCGAAGATCTACGCCATGGCCAAGGAAAGCCAGCGGCGGCAGAACCCGGCGCGCTGAGGCGCGGCGGGCAATTCAGCCCATCAGCACCGCTCCTCGTGTGCCACCCCATCCTTATCCTGAGCCGGTCGAAGGAGGAGCCTCCAGGACTGCCCCGGCTGGGTATCATCCTTCGACAGGCTCAGGATGAGGCCTTCGACAGGCTCAGGATGAGGATGATGGGACGGAAAGGCTGCAATGCTTCGCTGCGCTCGCAATGACGGAAACAGCTCCTATGCCAGCCACCTGACCAGCCAGAGTGCCAGCCCGGGCATGGCGAGGACCAACCCGAGCCGGATGATATCGGCTGCGATGAAGGGCAGCACGCCGCGATAGGTGGCGGTGATCGGCACGGTGCGGGCAATGGCGCTGATGACGAAGACGTTGAGCCCGATGGGCGGGGCGGTCAGCCCGATGCCAACCACGATGAGCACGAGGATGCCGAACCAGATTGCCACCTCATCGGGCGGCATGCCGAAATCCAGCCCCTGGATGATGGGAAAGAACACAGGCAAGGTCAGCAGGATCATGGCCAGTTCGTCCATCACCGCACCCAGCAGAATGTAGAAAGCCAGCATCACGATCAGCACCATGGTCGGCGACAGGCCGGAAGCGCTGATGGTCTCCGCCGCGATGGTGGGCAGGCGCGAGAGCGCGAGGAATGCACCGAACACCTCGGCCCCGAGCAGGATGATGAAGATCATGCCCGATGTCTCGGCCGTCTGGCGCAGGGCCGCGACGATGTCGGCAAAGCTCAGCGAGCGCTGGCCAAGCCCGATCAGCAGCATCGCCACCGCGCCGACCGCGGCGCCTTCGGTGGGCGTGAACACGCCGCCATAGATGCCTCCGACCACGACCACAGCCAGCAGGATCGCCGGCATGACCGCCACCTCGACCAAAGCGATCAATGCCGCAAGGCCAAGTCCGGCCAGTGCCATGCCGTCGCCGAGCCCTCCCCTCGCCCATTGCGCCGCCACCAGCGCGGCGATCACGCCCGCCAGCAGGCGGGGCCAGAGCGGCTGCGGCACGCGCTCAACCGGCGCGGCTTCCGGCAGCGGGGCAAGCCTTGGATTGCGCCGCACCATGATGGCGATGGTGAGGCAGTAGAACAGCGCGGCCATGAGGCCGGGCAGCAGGGCCGCCTGAAACAGCTTGGCGATGTTCTGCTCGGTGGTGATGGCGAACACGACCAGGATGACCGAGGGTGGAATGAGGATGCCGAGCGTGCCGCCCACCGCGATGGTGCCGGTGGAGAAGCCCTTGTCATAGCCATATTTGTCGAGTTCCGGCAGCGCGGCCCGCCCGAAGGTCGCGGTGGTTGCGACAGAGGAGCCGCAGATCGCGCCAAACGCCGTGCAGGCCCCGATCACGGCCATGCCAAGGCCGCCGCGAAAGCGCCCGAACAGCCCCTCCGCGGCCTTGAACAGCGCCCGCGCGATGCCCGCCCGCTCGGCCAGCGCGCCCATCAGGATGAACAGCGGAATGACCGAGAGCGTGTAGTTGGCGAACTGGTGATAGGAGTTCGTCTTGATGTAGGCGAGGAAGGCATTGACGCTCGACAACTGCGTGTAGCCGACAGCCCCGACCAGCAGCATGGCCAGCCCGATCGGGGCCCGAAGCGCGATCAGCGCCAGCATGATGCCGAAGCCGCCGAGCGCCAGCATGGTTCCGCTCACGGTGCGACCCTCACTGCGATCATCATGCCGGCTTGCCGAAGCGCTGCCAGGCCGTGAGCACCGCCGTGATGGCCAGCAGCAGGCACAGGGCGGCGCACAGGGCGATGGCCGGCCAGACCGCGAGTTGCAACTGCATCGTGGTTTCGCCCGTGCGGAAGGCATCGCGCGCGCCGCTGAACAGCCCCCAGCAGCACAGCCCCATGAAGGCGGCATAGGCCAGATCCCAGCCCGCGTCGAGCGAGGCCCTGGTGCGCGGGGCAAGCCGGCTGGTGAAGGTGTCGACCACGATGTTGCCGCGCCGCGCCTGCGTGTAGGGCAGATAGGCGAACACGGCGATGGCGGTGCTCATCTTGACGAACTCGAAATCGCCCTCGACCGGGCTGGATAACAGCCAGCGCCCCAGCACGCTGACCACGACAAGGCCGGCGATGGCCAGCGCCAGCGCCCCGCCCAGCGCCGCCACACGCGCCGTCAGCCGCTCGATCAGCGGGGTATTGGCAGGCTTGGCAGCCTCAGGAACAGTCATGCAGGTCGGGCCTTCGGCACTGGGAAGACGAAGAAAGGGATCGGACGCTCTTTCGCGCAAGGTCGCCGATCCCCATCCTGAGCCTGTCGAAGGATGAGCTCCAGAGACTGCGGCTTGCGGACCCCCATCCTTCGACAGGCTCAGGATGAGGGTATGGGCAAGAAGGGCGACCGGACGGAAGCCGACCGAGTGGAGGGCGACGGCGGCCTGCCGCCTCAGCCGGCGGCCTTCTCGTATTTCGCCACCAGCGCGCGCGCATCGGCAATCAGCTTGGCACCATCGAGCCCGCGTGCCTTGACCTGTTCGGTCCAGGCCGCAAGCACCGGTTCGGTAGCCTTGACCCAGCGGCCCTTCTCTTCCTCGGAGATGGTGGAAATGGTGTTGCCCGAGCGGGCCCGGACCATGGCCGAGACAGCCGTGGCCTCGTTGTCCCACATCGCGCCCGCCATCGCCGCAAAGGCCTGCCCGGAATTGGCATCGATCACGGCCCGCAGGTCGGCCGGCATGCCGTCATAGCGGGCCTTGTTCATGGCCAGGAAGAAGCTCGCCGTGTAGAGCGTGGGCGAGCCGGGAATCTCGGTGTGGAAGCGCACGAGTTCCTGCACCTTGACTGCCGGCACCACTTCCCACGGGATCACGGCACCATCGATGACCCGCTGGGCGAGGCTCTCGGGCACCTGCGGAACCGGCATGCCGACCGAGGTTGCGCCCAGCGCCTTCAGGGCTTCGCCTGCCAGTCGCGTCGGGTTGCGCAGCTTCAACCCCTTGAGGTCATCCATGGTGCGGATGGCCTTGTTGGCATGGATGACGCCGGCATCATGGGCCCAATAGGCCAGCATCTTCACATCCTTGACCTCATCCTTGAGGTGCATGTCGGCGAACTCCTGCGCAGCGCGCGCGTTGACGATGGCGCGCCTGGAGGCAATGAACGGCAG
>JALORF010000172.1 GCA_025459195.1 Beijerinckiaceae bacterium | reverse complement strand
CACGCTCAACAACCTGCTGACCTACAAGGACCGCAGCCTGCGCGGGCTGGCGTTCCTGCGTGGCCTGCTGGGCTTCTATGCCGTGTGCAGTGTCGGCGCTATCGCCAATGTCGGCGTGGCCACCTGGCTGTTCGAAGGCAACCAGCTCTGGTGGATCGCCGGGCTTGCCGGCGCGGCCATGGGCGCGGTCTGGAACTACGTGTTCAGCGACCTGATCATCTGGCGCAAGAAGACCTAGCGGGCCGCTGAAAGATCGCTTTTCGTCATGGCGAGCGCAGAGAAGCGATCCAGCAACCGGGACAAGGCGATCCTCCGACATGAAAAGCGCAGCGAAGCTGGATTGCTTCGCTGCGCTCGCAATGTCGGTCAGGATGTCAGCTTCAGTTCTTCGACTTGTCGACCAGCGCCTTGGCCTTGATCCAGGGCATCATGTCACGCAGCTTGGCGCCGACGTCCTCGATCGGGTGGGCGGCCATGCGGGCGCGGGTGGCCTTGAAAGAGGTCTGGTTGACCTTGTTTTCAAGCATCCAGTCCCGCGTGAACTTGCCCGACTGGATGTCGTTCAGCACGCGCTTCATCTCGGCTTTGGTCTCGGCGGTGATGATGCGCGGGCCGGTGACATACTCGCCATATTCGGCGGTGTTCGAAATCGAGTAGTTCATGTTGGCGATGCCGCCCTCGTAGATCAGGTCCACGATCAGCTTCACCTCGTGCAGGCACTCGAAATAGGCCATCTCCGGAGCGTAGCCTGCTTCGGTCAGCGTCTCGAACCCGGCCTTGATCAGTTCGACCAGACCGCCGCAAAGCACGACCTGCTCGCCGAACAGGTCGGTCTCGCACTCTTCCTTGAACGAGGTCTCGATGATGCCGGCGCGGCCACCGCCATTGGCCGAGGCGTAGGACAGGCCAAGGTCATGGGCATTGCCCGTGGCATCCTGGTGGATCGCGATCAGCGTCGGCACACCGCCGCCGCGCTGGTATTCGGAGCGCACCGTGTGGCCGGGGCCCTTCGGCGCGATCATGAACACGTCGATGTCCTTGCGGGCCTCGATCAGGTTGAAGTGGATGTTGAGGCCGTGCGCGAAGCACAGCGCAGCGCCCGGCTTCATGTTGGTATGCAGTTCGTCGCGGTAGATGTCGGCCTGAAGCTCGTCGGGCGTCAGCATCATCATCAGGTCGGCCCATTTGGCGGCCTCGGTCGGCGTCATGCAGGTGAAGCCGGCGCTCTCGGCCTTGGCGCGGGTCGGCGAGCCGGCCTTCAGCGCAATGCGCACGTCCTTGACGCCGGAATCGCGCAGGTTGAGCGCATGGGCATGGCCCTGGGAACCATAGCCAACGATGCAGACCTTCTTGCCCTTGATCAGGTTCAGGTCGGCATCACGATCATAATAAACGCGCATGGGCATGTCCTCTTGGGCAATTGGCGGCTTCAGGGCCGTTTCTGGAAGTCAGGCAGGTTCGACAGGTGCTTTAGTGGAGCATGCCGCGCCCGTAAAGCGTCGATCATGCGCGCGGTGCATGCAGGCTTTCACAGCCATTCCCGCACCAGCGGCCACAGCGAGGCCACGAGCGCGAGGGCCATGGCGATGTTGAACAGGCGGTTCGCCTTCGGATCTTGCAAGAAGCGCTTCAGGGCAACGCCGAACGCCGTCCACGTCCCTGTGGCAGGGCCGCAGACCACGCCGAACACAAGTGCAACAATGATCACCGTCAGCGTGTAGGCGCTCTCGTTCGTGTAGGTCGCCATGGCACCAACCGCCATGACCCAGGCTTTCGGGTTGATCCACTGGAAAGCCAAAGCCTCGAGAAACCGCATCGGCCGGCCTCTGGTCTCGCCCGTCCCATCTTCAAGCGGGCCGGCATTGGCGATCATCCATGCGAGCCAGAGCAGATAGGCACCACCCGCATACTTGATCACCGTGAAAATCAGTGGCCAGCGTTGCAAGACTTCATGCAGACCAAATCCGATCGCCAGCAAAAGCAGCATCACACCGAAGCTGATGCCGAGCATGTGCGGGATGGAGCGGCGAAAGCCGAAGTTCACGCCCGAAGCGAGCAGCATCATGTTGTTCGGCCCCGGTGTGCCCGACATCACGGCCGCAAACACAACCAGTGCCCCGAACATCTCCAGCGACACCGCCTCACCCTCCGGTCTGCTGCGCTGCCAGCCGCTGTAACAGCAGCGCCAGGCAGATCAGCACAAACCCGCACCACCAGAGCGGCGAGCGGATCTGCGCCCAGGCTCCGGCCGTCCCGGCTGGCGCGTGTCCGCGCAGCCGCTGGACCACGGGCCACAGCCACAGGCCCATGCCGGCTACAGCGCAGGCCTTGGCCAGAAGGTCGAGGTCAATGGCCACGACGCCTCACATCACCTCGGAGCCGCGCGCCATGGCGGCGATTCCGGTGCGTGACACCTCGGCCAGCCCGCAAGGACCCAGCACCTTGATGAAGCGCTCGATGTCATCGGTCGCACCCGTGAGTTCGAACACGAATGAGGTCACGGTGGCATCGATGGTGCGCGCACCGAAGGCGGTCGCCAGCCGCAGTGCCTCCATGCGCTGGTCACCCTTGCCCACCACCTTGAGCAGGGCCAATTCGCGCTCGATCGACTCGCCCTGAAGCGTCAGGTCCACCACCCGGTGCACCGGCACCAGCCGGTCCAGATGGTTCTTGATCTGGTCGATGATCTTCTCGGAGCCGGACGTGACGATGGTGATGCGCGAGATGTGCTTCTCGGCCTCCGTCTCGGAGACCGTCAGGCTCTCGATGTTGTAGCCACGGCCCGAGAACAGGCCGGCAATGCGGCTGAGCACGCCCGGCTCGTTGTCGACGATGACCGAAAGGGTGTGCCGGCGCACGGTCTGATCGAAACTGACGGCAGGATAATGGGAGACGCTCATGGCTGGTCTTTCTTCGCAGATGACGGGATTCAGGGAGCGCGTGTGCGCTTGAGGTTGGGGCGATGGTCGACAAGGACGGGCTCATCCATTTCGTCCTCCTCGACGATCCATGGCTCGGCCAGTGCAGCCATGCGCCAGCTTCGGAAACCGGCCGTGCCCTGCACAGCCGCGATGTAGGCCTCGCCGACCGCATCGAGCTTGATGCCATAGCTGGTGAAGCGCGTGGTCACGGGCGCAAACATCGCATCCGCAGCACAGAACGCGCCGAACAGGAACGGGCCGCCGGATGGGTCCTTCTCGCCGAAACGCTCGCGCGCATCGCGCCAGATCAGGTTGATGCGGGCCACATCAGCGGCCACCTTCGCGCCGCGGTCACGGGGGGCATGTTCCCAGGCGAGATTCATCGGGCAGGCATTGCGCAGCGCCTGGAAGCCGGCATGCATCTCTGCCGCAATCGACCGCGCCATGGCGCGGGCGGCAGGGTCGGATGGCCACACGCCGCTGGCCGGAAAGCGGTCTGCCACATATTCCATGATGGCAAGGCTCTCCCAGACCTGCACCGCGCCATCGAGCAGTGCCGGCACCTTGCCCGCCGGCGTGAAGGCGGAGATGGCCCGCTTCCACTCCGGATCGTCGAAGGTCTTGCCGAACGGCACCAGCACCTCCTCGAAGGGAATGCCGAGTTCGGTCAGCAGCAGCCAGGGCCGAAGCGACCATGACGAGTGGTTCTTGTTGGCAATGACGAGCTTCATGGGATGTCTCCGGAGTGGGGCTGCCGCACGATGCCGGGTCCGCATCCGTTTGGCTCACGCAAAACGGTGACGGATGACATCACGTTGAGTGATCCAGCCTCACACCAGTTCGCGCCCCTTCGCGTCGATCACCGTCTTGGTGTCGCCGGTGAAATCGTTGAGGATCATCTCGTTGTGGGCCTTGCCCGACGGGATCATCGGGAAGCAGTTCTCTTCCTTGGCCACCACGCAATCGAAGATCACCGCCCTGGGCGACTCGATCATTTCCATGATCGCATCGTCGAGCTTGGCCGGATCGGAGCAGCGGATGCCTTGGCTGCCATAGGCCTCCGCCAGCTTGACGAAATCGGGCAGGGCCTCCGAGTAGCTCGATGAGTAGCGCCCGCCATGCAGCAACTCCTGCCACTGGCGCACCATGCCCATGTACTCGTTGTTGAGGATGAAGATCTTGACGGGCAGGCGGTATTGCAGCGCCGTCGACATCTCCTGGATGTTCATCAGGATCGAGGCCTCGCCGGCAATGTCGATGACCAGCGCCTTGGGATGGGCAAGCTGCACGCCGATGGCTGCCGGCAGGCCATAGCCCATGGTGCCGAGCCCGCCCGATGTCATCCAGCGGTTCGGCTCCTCGAAGTGGAAGTATTGCGCGGCCCACATCTGGTGCTGGCCGACCTCGGTCGTCACGTAGGTGTCGCGGTTCTTGGTCAGCTCATAAAGACGCTGCACGGCATATTGCGGCTTGATCACCGTGTCGGAGTTCTGGAAGCCCAGCGAGTTCCGGCCACGCCATTCGTTGATCTGGCCCCACCACGATTTCAGCGCCGGCTTGTCGACCTGCGGGCTGAGTTCGCGCCAGAGCCGGACCATGTCTTCGAGCACATGGGCGCAGTCACCGATGATCGGGATCTCGACCTTGACGTTCTTGTTGATCGAACTGGGATCGATATCGACATGGATCTTGCGCGAGCCGGGCGAGAACGCATCGATCCGCCCGGTGATGCGATCATCGAAGCGCGCGCCGATATTGATCATCACGTCGCAGCCATGCATGGCGAGGTTGGCCTCGTAGGTGCCGTGCATGCCCAGCATGCCAAGCCACTGCTTGTCGGCAGCCGGAAACGCTCCGAGCCCCATCAGGGTCGAGGTGCAGGGAAAGCCGGTCAGATGGACCAGTTCGCGCAGCAGCGCAGACGCATGCGGGCCGGCATTGATCACCCCGCCGCCGGTGTAGAACACCGGGCGCTTGGCCTTGGACATGAGGTCGATGGCCGCCTTGATCTTCGACAGATCGCCCTTGACTGTCGGCCGGTAGGTCTTGTGCTGGTTGTCCTTGGGGCGCGAATAGACACCCCTGGCGAACTGGATGTCCTTGGGGATGTCGATCACGACCGGGCCGGGCCGGCCGTTGGAGGCGACATAGAACGCCTCGTGCAGGATGCGCGGCAGGTCCTCGATGCGCTTCACCAGATAGTTGTGCTTGGTGCACGAGCGGGTGATGCCGACCGTGTCGCATTCCTGGAAGGCGTCCGAACCGATCAGGTGCGTCGGCACCTGGCCGGTGATGCACACCAGCGGGATCGAATCCATCAGCGCGTCGGTGAGGCCGGTGACGGCGTTCGTGGCACCGGGCCCCGAGGTCACCAGCACGACGCCAACCTTGCCGGACGAACGGGCATAGCCCTCGGCGGAATGCACGGCCCCGCCCTCCTGCCGCACCAGGATGTGCTTGACGAAATCCTGCTGGAACAGCGCGTCATAGATCGGCAGGACAGCCCCGCCCGGATAGCCGAACAGATGTTCGACGTTCTGATCGCGGAGGGCGCGCACGACCATCTCGGCGCCGGTCATCATCTCGCTCATCGGCTTGGTCTCCTGGGTGGTGTCTGGCTGGCAAGGTCCGGTGGCAGGATGTCAGGGCCGTGGCACCGAAAAGGCAATAAAAAAGGCCCCGAAAGGGACCTGCGGATATGCGCCGGGGATGAGGGAGACGGTCCTCAGACCGCCCTCGACCGGCGCACCATTACGATAATCAGCGTGTTCATGG
>JALORF010000171.1 GCA_025459195.1 Beijerinckiaceae bacterium | reverse complement strand
CATCAAGGCGGCGGAGGGGCTGGTGGTGCAGTTTCCCACCTGGTGCTTTGGCATGCCAGCCATGCTCAAGGGCTTCTTTGACCGCCTGATCATGCCCGGCGTCGCCTTCGACATCTCCAATCCGGCCAAGGTGAAGTCCCTTCTCGGCTTCAGGCGCATCGCCGGCATCGCCACCTATGGCCGTCCGCGCTACATGGCGCTCTACATGGGCGATCCGCCCCGCAAGATCGTCAAGCGCTATCTGGGCTGGTATGCCGCGAAGGGCGCGAAGGTCGACTACCACGCGCTCTATCACCTCAATGTCGCCAGCGAAGCCCGGCGCAAGGGCTTCATCGCCGATGTCGGCGCGAGGATGCGGGGGTGGTGAGATCGGGGCGGGCCGCGCTTGCCTGCCGCAGCCCGAGGCACGTATAGCGCAGTCAAACAGGTTCAGGAGCCGACGCCATGACCGCACGCCATTGGGGTGATCTCACCACCCGCGATTTCCACGGCCTCGATCCCGAGACCACCGTTGTCGTGCTGCCCATCGCCGCCATCGAGCAGCATGGGCCGCACCTGCCGGTCTCCACCGACACCGAGATCGCGCTGGGCATGGTGGCGGAAACCGTCCGGCAATGCCCGGCCGATCTCGATGTGCTGATCCTGCCCGTGCAGAACATCGGCAAGTCCAACGAGCACCTGCGCTCGCCCGGCACCGTGACGCTGACGGCGCACACCGCGCTCAGCGCCTGGACCGAGATCGGCGAGGCGGTCCATCGCGCCGGCCTTAAGAAGCTGGTCTTCGTCAACTCCCATGGCGGCAATGTCGCGCTGATGGACATCGTCTGCCGCGAATTGCGCGTGCGCTTCGGCATGTTGGCCGTGTCGTCGTCATGGTCGCGGCTCGGCAAGCCGCCGGGCCTCTACACCGACAAGGAACTGGCCGTCGGCATCCATGGCGGTGACATGGAAACCTCGCTGATGCTGCATTTCCGGCCCGACCTCGTGAAGATGCAGCACGCCATCAATTTCGAGCCGACCTCGGTCGAGATCGCCGAGTCCTTCGACATCCTCAGGCCGACCGGCATGACCGCCTTCGCCTGGATCGCACAGGACATCCACGCCGATGGCACGGCGGGGGATGCATCCATCGCCACCGCTGCCAAAGGCAAGCTCACCGCCGAGCATCAGGCTGGCCTGTTCGTCAGGCTGCTGGCCGATGTGAAAGCCTTCTCGCTGTCACGCCTCGCCTGAGGCTGGCCTGTCCCTGGGGCGATTAACCGCGCAGAGGGATTGCAGCCGGTTGCCCATTTCTGGCGCATCCGTTTCCTGCTAACCAGAGTACGTGGCGGAAACTGGCAAGACAATCATGACCATCAGACCCCTGATCATGTGCGGCGGCTCGGGCGCCCGGCTGTGGCCGCTGTCGCGCGAATCCTTCCCCAAGCAGTTTGCGCCACTGATCGGCAAGAACTCGACCTTCCAGGAAACGCTGCTCAGGATGGCGGACAAGGCCCATTTTGGCCGGCCCCTGATCGTGGCGGCCAAGCGCCACCGCTTCATGGTCGAGCGCCAACTGGCCGAGATCGGCATCGAGGCCGACCTCTTGCTGGAGCCGATGCCGCGCGATTCCGGCCCCGCCATCGCTGCCGGCGCTGCGCTGATCGCCCGCGACAACCCCGACCAACTGGTCATGGTTCTGGCCGCCGATCACGTCGTGCGCGATGCGCCGGCCTTCCGCCAGACGGTGCTTGCCGCCGCCTCCGCCGCAGAGCAGGGCTACATCGTCACCTTCGGCATCCAGCCATCCTTGCCGGCCACCGGCTATGGCTACATCGAGCAGGGCGAACCGATAGCCGGCAGCACCGCCGTGCGCGTTCGCCGCTTCGTCGAGAAGCCCGATCTGGCCACCGCCCAGCGCTATCTGCTGGAGGGGTATCTCTGGAATTCCGGCAACTTCCTGTTCAAGGCCTCGGCGCTGCTGGATGAGTATCGCCGCTTTTCCGCCGAGAGCCTCGCCGCCATCGAGGAGGCGCTCGACAAGGCCAGCAGCGACCTCGGTGCTCCCGTGCTCGATGCGGGTGCCTTCGAGCGGGCGCAGAAGAAGTCGATCGATTATCAGGTCATGGAAAAGACCGACAAGACCGCCGTCCTGCCCTGCAGCTTCGGCTGGTCCGACATCGGCACCTGGGATGCCATGTGGGAGATCTCCGACAAGGACGACCACGCCAACGTGGCGGTCGGCGAGGTGGAACTGATCGAGACCAGTGGCTCCTACGCCTCGACCGACGGGCCGCTGGTCGGCGTGGTCGGCATGAAGGATACCGTGGTGGTCGCCACGCGCGATGCGGTTCTGGTCTGCGACAAGAGCCGCGCCGGCGAGGTCAAGACGCTTGTCGACAAGCTGCGCAAGGCCGGCGTCAAGCAGGCTTCCGACCATGAGCGGATGTATCGGCCCTGGGGCTGGTATCAGACGCTGGAATTGCAGGGCCGCTTCCAGGTCAAGCGGATCGTGGTCTATCCGGGCGGGCGGCTGTCGTTGCAAAAGCACTTCCACCGCGCCGAGCATTGGGTCGTGGTGCGCGGGGCAGCGCAGGTCACGGTCGGCGACCGGGTTGAGCTGCTGAACGAGAACCGCTCGATCTACATTCCGCTGGGCGAAGTGCATCGGCTGGAGAATCCCGGCAAGATCGACACCGAGATCATCGAAGTCCAGACCGGCAGCTATCTCGGCGAGGACGACATCGTGCGCCTTGAGGATGTCTATAACCGGAGCTGAGGTCGCAGCCTCGGTTGCGCAACCACGCTGATCGCTCCTACAAGGGCTTGTCCCTTGTGGAAGCCCCATGCCGAAATCAAACTCGTCACCGCCCTCCGCGCGCCCTGAGCCTGACCTTGCCGCCGCTGCCAGCCTCGATGCGATACGCAGCGTGCTGGAGCAGGAGGCCGCTGCCCTGCTGGCCATGGCGAAAGGGGTCGATGACGCCTGGGTCGATGTGCTCACGCTGTTCGACCGGGTGCGCAAGGCCGGAGGCCGCATCATCGTCAGTGGTGTCGGCAAGAGCGGCCATGTCGGGCGCAAGATCGCGGCAACCTTTGCTTCCACCGGCACGCCATCCTTCTTCATCCATGGCACCGAGGCCAGCCATGGCGATCTGGGCATGATCCGCGCAGGCGATGCCGTGCTGATGCTGTCAGCCTCCGGCGGCACCGGTGAGTTGCTCGATCTCGCCCGCCACGCCCGCGCCACTGGCCTGCCCATGGTGCTGATCAGCAAGAAGGCGGATGGCTCACTAGGGCAACTGGCGGACCATGTCCTGTGCCTGCCCGATCTGCCCGAGGCGTGCCCGAATGGCCAGGCACCGACCACCTCTTCCACCGCGACACTGGCTGCGGGCGACGCGCTGGCAGTCGGGCTGATGCGGCTGGCCGGCTTCACCGCCGAGGATTTCCGGCATTTTCACCCCGGCGGCCAGCTTGGCCAGCGCAGCGGCACGCGCTGAACGGCGATGGTCGGACAAGCCGGGCCGGCAGGCGACACCATCCTGATCCGGCCCCTGCTGGCCTCGACCACGCCGCGCGACCTGCCGCGCGCGGTCGAGGTGCTGGGCTCTGGCCGTGCCGTCCGGGCCCTGCTGACGGTGGCGGCGCTGCAAGGCTCGACCTGCCATTTCCGGATCTGGTGCCGCCACCAGTCGCGGGCCGAGTTCCTGCGCGTGCATCTGGCCGATCTGCCGCCGCTTTCCGTCGAGATCGTGGTGGCCGACATGGCGCTGCCGGAAAGTCGCCGGCCCGTGGTGCTGGCGCTTGGCCAGCGCACCTCGCGGCGTTCGCGGCAGAAGAGCAAGGATGCGCTGTTCGGCGAGAATCTGGCGATCATCTCGGGGCTGGTGCCGCAACTCGTGGGCCGCAGCGTGATCGTCGTGACCAATCCCTCCACCCGGCTGACAGCGCAGCTTCGCGCCAGCGGTGTTGCGGCGCTTGGCATCGGCGTCATGAATGATCAGCTCCGCTTCGAGCGGGATGCCGGACAGGCCTTGCGCCTCGTGGGTGCCCACAACCCGTTCGAGCTGGGCTTCGGCGCTCTGGGCGGCCCCGCTCCCGATCCGCCGCTCTCCTTCAGCCGCGCCGCCTATCGCGACCTCACCAACCGGCAGGATCGGCAGCGTCCCTTGCTCGACCCGGATGGCGTGCTGATGCGCCTGACGCCGGCCCTGCACGAGCGCGCCTGGCGCGATCTGGGCCAGCTCCATGACGGGCTGGATGTGGCCAAGCGCTGGTATGCCCGCCAGCGGCTCGCCTCGCGTTATCTGGAAAACGGCATTGCCTGTGGCCGCGCCATCCTCACTGCCATCGACTTCCTGACAGGACAGGCGATTCCGCGCCCCGATCTGACGCTGGAAGCTCCGGTCCGGATCGGCGAGCGCACCCTTGTCGTTGGCTGGCCATGGGACAGCTTCACCGGCGAGCCGCGTGCGCTCAGTCTCGATCCGGCATCGCTGGCGGTTGTCACGGGGCTGGCCACCCCTGACCGGCTCGGGCTTGCCCAGGCCTCCGCCAGCGCTGATGCGAACCCCGCCGCACGCCCCGCCATCACCCTTCGCCGCGACGGCGTGCCGTCGATCCGCTGTTCCGGCGCGGGGCTGGACGAGCTCTGGCCCGATCTCGTGCCGCTGTCGCATCCGGATGATGCACCGGGCGGGACGGCCAGCATCGATGTGCGCCTCGTCGATGATCCCGAAGCCTTGCCGGATGCCTGGGCTGTGAGCACAGGAGCCGTGCAGCAGATCGCCCAGCACCGTGGCAAGAATGTCTTCGAGCATCGCGACCTGACCATCCGCGCCTTGCCGGGCCAACGCCGGTTGATCGCCTTCGGCAGCGGCGCGCGGGCGTTGATCGATGATGACAGCCGCCAGATCACGCTGGCTGCGCCCCACGGCACGATCCGCCGCGACGAGTTTCGCAAGCTGCTGCGCGACCAGATCCTCACCCCGGCCTACGCTGCGGCCGGTGCCTGGGTGCTGCATGCCGGGCTGGTCAGCCTTGGCGGGGCAGGCTTGCTGTTGCTGGGTGATTCAGGCGCCGGCAAGACCACGGCGGCGCTGCATCTGCTGGGTGGTGATGGCAACCCTGTGCCCGAGGGCGGCTACGGCGCATCCGAGCGTGTGCTGGTGTTCATGCGGGGCGGGCAGTTGATGGCGCTTGGTGTGCCGGAATCGCTGACCATTTTCCGCGGCACCCTGCGCGGCCTTCGCCGCTTTGCCGATCTGGTGGCAGGCCATGATCCGGCGCAGGACTGGAGCCGCAGCCACAAGCTCAGGCTGTCCCGCGATGAGGTGGTCAGTCGCCTCGGCAGCCACCAGATCGCTCGCCCCATTCCCGTGAGCCATGTGGCACTGCTGCGCTATCGCGCCACGCTGAAAGCTGCCGTGTCGAGCCCGATCACCGATCCCGCCTTCCGCCGCGAAACACTGACTGCCAATGACCTGACCACGGAAGACGATGTCCGGGCCGCATGGCTGGGCTGGTTTCCGGCGCAGCGCGACCCCGCCGTGCCCGATACCTTTGCCGGCGGCGGCCTGCCTTTCGCCGTGATCGACTGGCCCGAGCCCGGCGGCCTCGCCCATCTGCTGGCGCGCCATTGTGCCGCGCACTGAGGGCTTCCAATGGTCTGGCTGGATCATGACCGGCCGGAAGCAATCCCGCCTCTGGTTGTCCGGTCTCGGCTTTTCTGGCCGCCTCACATGAACCTTCCGGGCCGTTGCCGCGACTGACAAGGGACAGTCGCCCACACCGCGCCACAGGAAGG
>JALORF010000036.1 GCA_025459195.1 Beijerinckiaceae bacterium | reverse complement strand
GCGGCCAGGCTGCGCTTCGAGCAGAAGGCGGCCAGCGCGGCTGTCGCGGCCAGCGCCTGCCCGCCATCGGTGGTGAAAGCGAAGTGCAGCACCCGCCTTGGCGTGTCCATGGTGGCGAACGGCCGCGCGTGCAGTTCGCCAAGGATCGCGGCACGCGAGGGGTGGTCGCCATAGCCCGGCGTGTTCGTCTGGTCTGTCATTCCGTCGGCCCGCCGCAGGCTGTTGCGTTCACCATGTCCTGCCTACGCCGGCAGGGCTGTTTCGGATCGACGTTCCCGCAGCGGATCGGGCGGAAACAGGATGCCTGAGGCTTGCCGTGCGATCCGGCAGAAGCATCAACTCACATTCGCTCGGGCATGATCAGGATGTCGCGGCTCAAGGCCTTGACGTCCCGCAGCCCGCAGAAGGCCATGGTCAGATCAAATTCCTTGTGGATGATCTGGAGCGCCTTGGTGACGCCCTCCTGCCCCATGGCACCCAGCCCGTAGAGGAAGGCGCGGCCGATATAGGTGCCCTTCGCTCCCAGCGCGACGGCTTTCAGCACATCCTGCCCCGAGCGGATGCCGCCATCCATGTGCACCTCGATCCGGTCGCCAACCCGGTCGAGGATGGGTTGCAAGGCTGCGATCGATGAGATGGCGCCATCAAGCTGGCGGCCGCCATGGTTGGAGACGATGATCGCATCGGCCCCGATCTTGAGGGCCAGTTCGGCATCGTCCGGGTCGAGAATGCCCTTGATGATGAGCTTGCCGCCCCACATCTGCTTGATGCGGGCGATGTCATCCCAGGACAGGCGTGGATCGAACTGTTCGGCTGTCCAGCTCGACAGCGAATTCATGTTGCTGACGCCCTTGGCGTGCCCGACGATGTTGCGGAAGGTGCGCCGCGATGTGCCGAGCATGCCCAGGCACCAGCGCGGCTTCAGCGCCAGATTGATCATGTTGGCAAGTGTCGGCTTGGGCGGGGCGGAGAGCCCGTTCTTGATGTCCTTGTGGCGCTGGCCGAGGATCTGGAGATCGACGGTAACAACCAGTGCCGAGCAGCCGGCGGCCTTGGCGCGGTCGATCAGGTTCTTGGTGAAATCCCAGTCGCGCATCACGTAAAGCTGGAACCAGAAGGGCCGCTTGGTGGCCTGTGCCACATCCTCGATCGAGCAGATGCTCATGGTCGAGAGCGTGAACGGCACGCCGAAGGCCTCGCAGGCCTTTGCGGCGAGGATCTCGCCATCGGCATGCTGCATGCCGGTGAGGCCGGTCGGCGCGCATGCCACAGGCATGGCCACATCCTCGCCGATCATGGTGGTGCGGGTGGAGCGGCCTTCCATGTTCACGGCGACGCGCTGGCGCAGCCTGATCTTCTCGAAGTCCGTGGTGTTGGCGCGGTAGGTGCTCTCGGTCCACGACCCTGAGTCGGCATAATCGTAGAACATGCGCGGCACGCGCGACTTGGCGAGGATGCGGAGATCTTCGATGCAGGTAATGGTGGGCATGGGCAATATCCGGTGGGGTCAGGCTATCAGTGAAAGAGGATCGCGGGCGCGTCAATCGCAGAAGAGGATGACCAGCGCGGTGAAGGGGCTATGGCCTGACAGTTTCACGGGTCGACAGCGGCGCATCGGCCATCCTTCGACAGGCTCAGGATGAGGATGGTGGATGAAGAACAACACGGATCCTCATCCTGAGCTTGTCGAAGGATGGCAAGATGCTCCTTTTCACTCCATCACCGCAGCCTTGAGGATGCAAACCATGCTGGCCTCGCCGGGACTGTCGCCAACGCAACGCACCGTGTGCGGGCGGTCGCAACGATAGCGCAGGGTTTCGCCCGCCTTGGCCCGCTGGGTGACGCCGGAGACCTCGACCTCGAATTCGCCGGCGCTGACCGACAGGCACTCGACCGAGCCGCGCTGATGGCCTTCCGATTCCAGTGCCCCGCCCGGCTCGGAGGTGACGGCATACCATTGCAGCCATTCCACTGTCTTGATCCAGCCGACAATGGCGAGCCGCATCTTGCCGTCTTCGGAGACCAGGATCGGCGTGTCGGCCTTGGTGGATTTCTCGATGAAGGCTTCTTCTTCGGCATCCGAAAGCACCCGCTCGATCGAGACATCGAGCGCCTGCGACAGGCGCCAGATGGTCGCGAGAGTGGGATTGGTCTCGTTGCGCTCGATCTGGCTGATGATCGACTTGGCGACGCCTGACTGTTCCGCCAGTTCCGAAAGCGACAGGTTGTAGGCCTTGCGCAGCCGCTGGATGGTCTTGCCGAGATTGCCGGAGATGATCTGCGCGCCGCTTTCCAGCTCGCGTGGCTTGTCCTTGATCTCGATCCCCATGGCTTCGGTCCTGTCGTCCGTCAAAACGAACATGCGTTTGACAATCAGGACGACCATGCCCGCGAAGGGGCGCTGGCGCAAGGGGAAGCCTTGGCTTCTGCCGTGCCGTTGTTCAGGTGCCGCTGCGGTGCAGCAACAGGCCGAGCGCAGCCATGGCCGCGAAGGCCAGAAGGCCGCACAGGGCCATCACCGAAAGCGCCACGCCGGCTCCGGCCCCGTCGATCAGCACGGCGAAGGCCATGGGGGAGATCGACTTGGCGGCCAGTGTCGGCATGGCGATGGCCCCGAGCGTGCGGCCATAGTTGGCGCGACCGAGCAGGCCGAGCACGATGACACCGCGGGCGATGGTGACGAGGCCGTTCGAGATGCCATAGAGCACCGCGAAGGCCACGACGCCGACAACAGCGCCCGCCAGGGTCAGCAGGGCGGCAAAGGCCAGCGGCAGCATGCCGGTGGCGACATAGCCCAGCCGCATCACGGGGTAGGCCCCGCCCAGAGCCAGTTCGATCAGCCGGCCCGCCGATTGCGCCGGGCCGATGATGGTGCCGACCGAGACAGCCTGTGCCTCGCTGAGGCCAAGCGCGCCGAGCAGGGTGGTGATGTGCACCGACATGCCGTTGCTGACCAGTCCGTGCATCATGAACACCAGTGCGAGCAGCGCGATGATCCGCCCGCGCAAAGCCTCCGGTGCCGTGCCGCCGGCGTCGGCTTCGGCCACGCCCTTGGCGCTGGCCCGGGCGCTTTCGGCCTTGCCGCTGCCCAGGCCAAAGCCGTGCAGCAGGGCGCAGAGCACGCCATTGAGGCCGGCATAGACCAGGCACAGGGCCCGCCAGTCCATGAACGACAGCAGCCAGAGCCCGAGCGGCCAGAACACGGTGGAAGCCAGACCGCCGCCGAGCGTCAGCAGCGTGATGGCGGTGCGGGCCTTGCTGCCGGCGATGCGCGCCAGCGTGGCGAAAGCGGGGTCGTAGAGACTGCCCGCCATGCCGAACCCGATGGTCGCATAGGCCGCATAGAGCATCACCGGTGAATGGGCGAAGGCCAGCATGACATAGCCCAGCCCGCCGACAAGTGAGCCCAGCACCATCAACCCGCGCCCGCCGCGTGCATCGATCCAGCCGCCGACGCGCGGCGCGATCAGGCCCGAGCACAGCATGGCCAGCGAGAAGGCACCGAAGATCAGCGTCTTGCTCCAGCCGGTCTCGGCCATGATGCGCGGGCCGATCAGGGTGACGCCGTAAAACAGCGTGCCCCAGGCGACGATCATGGTGACGGACAGGACAGCCAGCGCCCGTGCCGCGCCGGGCGGCCATCCCTCGAAGCTCATGCTCAGACGGGGCAGTGGCATTGCGCTGACCTATTTCGAGATCGAGGCGCCGGCCTCGCGATTGGCGGCTTTCAATGTGCCGAGCTGCTTTTCACGCCAGATCACGAAGATGCCGGCTGCGATCACCACGGCAGCCCCGGTCAGCACCACCTGCTGCGGAATGTCACCGAACAGGAACCAGCCGAGCGCCACCGCCCAGATCATCGAAGAATACTCGAACGGTGCGACGAGCGAGGCGTCGCCATGGCGATAGCTGCTGGTGAGCAGGATCTGCCCGATGCCGCCAAGGACGCCCATCAGCAGCATCAGTCCGCCATCAGCGAGGCTGAGCGGAGCGACCCACCCCAGCACGATGCTGCACAGCCCGACAACCGTGCTGAGCAGCGTGAAGTAGAACACGATGGAGCCGGTGGTCTCGGTCCGGGTGAGGCGGCGGACCTCGGTCATGGCCCAGGCCGAGCAGATCGCTCCGGTGAGTGCAAAGGCGGCACCGGTCGCGGCCCCGCCGCTGGCAATCGCCGCAAGGGTGCCGAGGTTGAGGTGGGGCGACAGCATGATCAGCACGCCGATGAAGCCGAACCCGACCGCCGACCAGCGATAGATGCGCACGGTTTCCTTGAGCACCACGGCGGCGAGCACCACGGCCACCAGAGGCGCTGCATAGCCGATGGCAATGGCATCAGGCAGGGGAAGGCTGCTGAGCGCGATGAAGCCGCAGAGCATGCCGCAACTGCCGACGATGCCGCGCCTGAGGTGATCGCCAAAATGCGATGTGCGGATGTTGGCGACCAGCGGGCCCTGGAAAGCCAGCCAGGCCAGCAGCGGCACCAGCGCAAAGAAGGAGCGGCAGAAGATCAACTGGCCGATCGGGTAGCGCAGGCTCAGTGTCTTCACCACGGCCGCCATCAGTGTGAAGGCCAGCGTGGACAACAGCTTCAGCAAGATTCCGAGGAGCGGCTTCAAGGGCTTGTTCTGGCAGGCGGATGTTGCGCGGGCGGGAGTCCGGAAGGCCGCTGTCTTGCAGACCTGTCCTCCAACCGTAGACCACGATGCCGGCCCTGCGAACCCGCATTCGGTGCAAGGGCGATGCGCAAAGCCGGCGATGCGCAAAGCCGGCGGTAGGCCAAAGCCTGCCATGGGCAGACGCTCGGCGCACCCCCGGCTGTGCCGCCGCTTCAGATGTCCTTCAGGGCCTGGGTCATGTCGGCAATCAGGTCGTCGATCTGCTCGATGCCGATGGAAACACGGATCGTGGCATCGCTGACGCCAATCCGGTCGCGCACCTCCTTGGGCACGCCCGAATGGGTGGTGGTGGCCGGATGGCACATCAGCGACTCGGTGCCACCAAGGCTGACGGCGAGCTTGAAGATCGACAGGCTGTTGAGCACCTTGAAGGCAGCGGCCTTGCCGCCCCTGACATCGAACGAAAAGGTCGAGCCCGGCCCGGTCGACTGGACCTTGTGGACACGGGCCGCTGCCGAACCGCGCGGCAGCGCGGTCAGGTCATGAACCTTGTCGATGGCCGGGTGGGCGCGGAGGAAGGCCGCCATCTTCGTCGCGTTCTCGGCTGCCCGATTCATCCGCAGCCCAAGCGTTTCGAGCGAGCGGCCAAGCATCCAGCACGAATGCGGATCAAGCTGCGTGCCGATGGCCGAACGCAGCGCCTTCACGGGCCTGATCATCTCGGCCGAGCCCAGCGCGGCGCCGGCGATCAGGTCCGAGTGGCCGCCGACATATTTGGTCAGCGAGTAGACCGAGACATCGGCACCCTGCTTCAGCGGGGTCTGGAACACTGGTCCGAGCAAGGTGTTGTCGCAGATGATGACCGGGCGCACGCCATCCTGCCGGGTGGCAATCTCTTCGGCGACGACGCGGACCAGGGCCACATCGACCAGCGTGTTGAGCGGGTTGGAAGGGGTCTCGATCATGATCACCGACAGTCGGCCCTTGCGTTTCCGGGCCAGCGCCAGCGCTTCGCGCGCGGCGGAGCGGATGGCCTTGCCGGAGAGCCCGTCGGCGAAGCCGACGCCGACCATGCCGAAGGTGCCAAGGGTGCGGGTGACGAGCGTCTCGGTGCCACCATAGAGCGGCTGCGAATGCAGGATCACGTCATTGGGCCGGCCATAGGCCATGATGGTGGTGGCGATCGCCGCCATGCCGGATGCGAACAGCAGCGCCGATTCTGCCTGTTCGTAGATGGCGAGGCGGTCCTCGACGATCTCGGAATTGGGGTGGTTGAAACGCGAATAGACGAGCCCCGCCGCCTCGCCCTTGGGGGCGGCCTTGCGGCCCGCCACGACGTGGAAGAACTCCTCGCCATCCTCGGCGGACTTGAACACGAAGGTCGAGGTCAGGAACACCGGCGGTTTGACCGCCCCTTCCGAGAGCAGCGGATCATAGCCATAGCCCAGCATCATGGTTTCGGGATGCAGGGCATGGTTGCCGATGCGATCCTTGGAATAGCGGGCTTTCGACATGGACGACTCCTTCCGGGTTGGCAGGCAGTGTAGCGGATATGGGCGCGCCAGTCGCATCGCAAATGCCCGCAGGATGCCCACATCCGTCTTGGCTGTGCTGCGTTCGCAATGGCGAGATGGCGCGTTCTTGCAGTCTCCCCGTGGCCGACCTAGACATCACCGACTGACAGAAAGACACGCCATGCGCTTTTCCGGCACTGCCTCCTACATCGCGACTGAGGATCTCAGCATCGCGGTCAATGCCGCCGTCACGCTGGAGCGGCCGCTTCTGGTGAAGGGTGAGCCCGGCACCGGCAAGACCGTGCTGGCCGAGGAGATCGCGGCAGCGCTCAAGGCCCCGCTGATCACCTGGCATGTGAAATCCACCACCAAGGCCCAGCAGGGGCTCTACGAATACGACGCAGTCAGCCGGCTGAGGGACAGCCAGCTCGGCGATCCGCGCGTGTCGGAGATCAGCCATTACATCCGGCGCGGCAAACTGTGGGAGGCTTTCACGGCTCCCGAGCGCCCGGTGCTGCTGATCGACGAGATCGACAAGGCCGACATCGAGTTCCCGAATGACCTTCTGCTCGAACTCGACCGCATGGAGTTCCACGTTTACGAGACCGGCGAAACCATCCGGGCCGCACGAAGGCCGGTGGTGATCGTGACCTCGAACAACGAGAAGGAGTTGCCCGACGCCTTCCTGCGCCGCTGCTTCTTCCACTACATCCGGTTTCCGGATGCCGAGACCATGGAAGCGATCATCGCGGTGCATTTCCCGGGCATCAAGAAGCGGCTGATGGAGGAGGCGCTGAAGCTGTTCTTCGAAATCCGCGAGGTGCCGGGCCTGAAGAAGAAGCCTTCGACCTCGGAACTGCTCGACTGGCTCAAGCTGCTCGTCGCCGAGGATATCGGGCCGGAGGTGCTGCGCGAGCGCGATCCGCGCAAGCTGATCCCGCCGCTGCACGGAGCCTTGCTGAAGAACGAGCAGGATGTGAGCCTGTTCGAGAAGCTGGCCTTCATGGTCCGGCGCGAGGGCCGGTAAGGGCAACCTGGAGCGGAGCCTATCGCTTGACCCAGGCCTCCACCGGCCCACTGAGCTTGATGGTCAGCGGCATGCCGAAACGGTCCTTCGACTTGCCGGCCGCGACGCGGACCCAGCCTTCTGAGATGCAGTATTCCTCGACATCGAAGCGCTCGGTGCCCTTGAAGCGGATGCCGACATCATGCTTCAACACCTCGGGGTTGTAGAACGGGCTGCGCGGGTTGACCGACAGCCGGTCCGGCATGGCGGGGCTCGCTGCGTGCGCTGCGGATGGATCGCTGGACGATGTGTCGGTCATGATGGGTGGCTCGGCATGCAAGGGTGATGGTTGGTGCGTTGCGCCGTCATAGGCGCTTTGCGCGCCGAAATCCAACGCCCTGAGGCTACGTCCCGAGACGGGAGCTGAAACAGGCTCTGCGCTCCACCGGCCGCCTGCTTGGACTTAAGGCCTAGGCCCAAAGCATGCGTTGCCGGATGATGGCGGCATCCCAATATCGCGTTTCCGAATGACAGGTGCTTTGCCGGAAGACGCACGATGCTGCCCTCCGATCCGATGTCGATTGACGGACTGACGCTGGCGATCATGCTGGCCAACCTGGCCGTGCTCGTCGGGTTGTTCCTGCTGATCAGGAACCGCCGTGCCAACTGATCGTTGCGCGGCGATCGCCTGATGGCCAATGGGAGAACGGCCACCGGCGGGATGCCGATGGCCGTGTTTCTGTTGCTGGCACCATGCCGGACCGGGCTGCCGACCAGTCGGCGGCGCGTCAGGCGGCGGGGGTGTCGTTGCCTGATGCTGCACCAGGCGCGGGCCGGTTCGCCTGCTCGCGGCTGCGCTCGCGCTCCTGCATGAAGCTCTCGAACTCAGTGCGGTCCTTGGCGCGCTTCAGGTCATCGAGGAAGGAGGCGAAGGCTTCCTGCTCGGCGACCAGCTTGCGCCGCTCTTCCTCGAGCCGCTCCAGCGTGGCCTGCTTGTAGTCCTCGAACACGGCATTGCCGCTGTTGCGGGCCAGATCGCGGTTGACCTGCGAGGCCCAGGGCGCGCCCGCCATGCCAGCCAGACCCTGCATGCTGGCGAAGGCCGGCTCACCCGGCGCGAACTTCGATGACATGATGTTCCAGAACAGGATCGCCAGACCGATCGGCCAGAAGATGATGAAGCCGATGACCATGGCGGCGATGTTGATGCCGGACCAGCCATAGCCGGGCCGATACCACTTGCCGCGCCATTCGCTCTTGCGCGCCTGCCACTCTTCGCGGCGCTCGCGCTTCCATGCGCGGCGCGCCTCGCGATCCCAACCCTGACTGCAACGACCCATCTCTTCGCTCCCATGTGAATGTTACGCACATTTACATAAAGGCAACAATGCGGATTTTCAAGGGGCGACGATCAGGATTTGCGCAGGGGTGGATGGACAGGCTCTGCCGGTCAGCCCCGCGCCGCCGCAGCAGAGGGACTCGCCTGCGCCAGCGCCCCTGCCACCAGCCGGCCCACCCCTTCGGTCAGCAGTTCCTGCGGATCGACGCCAAAGCCGTTCTGCAACTGGCCGCTGGCTGCGAGCATGGCGACCCCATGCGACAGCGCCCAGACCTGACAGGCGAGCTTCAGCGGATCGAGCCCCGGTGGAGGCGGATCGCCGATCATGCTCCGCAAGGCCTTGATCAGGGCCTCGAAGCCGCTGTCGCCGATGGCCTTGTCGCTGGCAGCCAAGGGGCCGTGCGTGCCCATGAACATGGCGGCATAGGCACCGGGCTCCTCCTGCGCGAAGGCGAGATAGGCAAGGCCCATGGCCCGGAAGGCGGCAATCGGGTCGGAATGCCCTGCCAGCGCCCCCTTTTGCCGGGCGGCAAAATCCTTGAAGCCGCCAAGCGCCACCTCGGCCAGCAAAGCCTCCTTGTCGCGGAAATGACGGTAGGGCGCGGCGGCGCTCACTCCCGCCCGGCGCGCGGCATCGACCAGCGAGAAGCCCTGCGCGCCGCGTTCGCTCAGCAACTGCCGCGCGGCTTCGATCAAGGCATCGCGCAGGTTGCCGTGATGATAGCCTTTCCGGGCTGCCAGATCGGATGTTAAAGGGCTTGACATTGGCCCTGTGTGACCGAACCCGGCCCCTGTTGCAAGGCGGTTGTTGCAGAACGGCTGCACTGCCGCTGGCACCAACCTGTCACGCACCAACAGGCAAAGCACCGGCCAAGCATTGGCAAGGCGCGGTGCGCATGCCTATGTAGCGATCTGTTGCCCGCCCTCGAACCGAGCGCCATCCCGCCCCCATGCGCCGCCTGATGCTTCTTCGCCATGCCAAGTCGGACTGGCCCAACGGCTACAGCGATTTCGAGCGTCCGCTGGCGCCGCGAGGCCGGCTGGCCGCACCGCTGATGGGCCGCTATCTGAAGGCCGAAGGGCTTCTGCCCGATCTGGCCATTGTGTCAGCGGCGCGGCGCACGTCGGAGACATGGGATCTGGTATCCGCCGAGTTTGGCGAAGTCGTGCCGCACAGTCTCGATCCGCGCATCTACGAGGCCCCGTTCGAGACCATTGTCGCGGCGATCCGTGATGTCGGGCCTGCGGTGCGCACGCTGCTGGTGATCGGCCACAATCCCGGCATGGAAGAACTGGCCGAGGCACTGATCGGCTTCGGGGACCGGTTTGCGGCACAGCGCATGAAGGCCAAATATCCCACAGCGGGCCTGTGCGTGCTCGACTTCGACATCGAGGACTGGAGCGGGATGGCCGAGCGCGGCGCGCGGCTTGACCGGTTCGTCACGCCGGCTTCCCTGGGGAGCGGGCCGGACGAATGAGTGCCGCCAATCCGGGCTGGCTGGACAGCATCCGGCTGGCGACGCTGGCGCTGGGCGAAGCGATCGCCGGCGTGGCCAATCCGACGATCCGGCTTGGTGTCACCGGCCTGTCGCGCTCGGGCAAGACGGTGTTCACCACGGCGCTGGTGCATCACCTTGTCATGGGCACGGCCTTGCCGCTGCTCAGGGCTTCGGCGGAAGGCCGGATCGCGCGGGCGAGGCTGTCGCCGCAGCCTGATCAGGCAGTGCCGCGCTTCGCCTACGAAACGCATCTGGCAGCCTTGACCGGGCCGGACCGGCACTGGCCGCAATCGACCCGCCGGATCAGCGAATTGCGCCTCGACATCGATTTCGAGCGACAGGGCGGCTGGCGCAGCGGCCCGTCGACGCTGACACTCGACATTGTCGATTATCCCGGCGAGTGGCTGCTGGATCTCGGGCTGCTCGACATCAGCTATGGCGAATGGTGCCGGCGCGCGCTGGCCGATGCGCGCAAGCCGCACCGGCTGCCTCTGGCCGGGCAATGGCTCGACCTGATCAAGGGGCTCAACCCGCAAGGAGAGGCTGACGAGGCCGTGGCGCTGGCCGCGAGCGAGGCGTTCAAGGCCTATCTCGCGGCGCTGCGCGCCGATCCGGAAATGGTGGCCGTGACCCCGCCCGGACGCTTCCTGATGCCGGGCGATCTCGAAGGCTCGCCAGCGCTCACCTTCGCGCCGCTCGACATCCCGGCGGATGGAGTGGCTGCCATCGGCACGCTGGCCGGGCTGATGCAGGCCCGTTTCGAAGCCTACAAGAATGTGGTGGCGCGGCCGTTCTTCCGCGATCATTTCGCGAGGCTCGACCGGCAGATCGTGCTGGTTGACGTGCTGGCGGCGCTGGATTCGGGGCCGACCGCGTTGGCTGATCTGGAAGCGGCGCTGGGCGATGCCCTGTCGGCCCTCTCCGTCGGGCGAAACTCCCTCTGGTCGAGCCTGTTCAGCCCGCGCATCGACCGGGTTCTGTTCGCCGCCACCAAGGCTGACCATATTCACCATGCCGAGCATGAGCGGCTGGAGAAGATCATGGAGATGATTGTCGGCAGGGCGCTTGGCCGGGCTGCCGGATCGGGTGCCGAGGTGCGGGCCATGGCCTTTGCCGCCGTGCGCGCAACGCGCGAGGTCCGCGTCGAGGATCGCGGCAAGAGCCTGCCCGCCATTGCCGGCATGCCGGAGGCCGGCGAGGTGGTGGGCAAGGACCGGTTCGATGGCCAGACCGAGGCGGCGGTGTTCCCGGGCGAGTTGCCCGCCAATCCTGCCACGGTGTTTGACCGGGCAGCGCCGCGCTGGCATGTGCGGGCGCCACGTTTCCGGCCACCGCTCTTGCAGCCTGATGCCGGCGGACGTCTGCCGACGCTGCCGCATCTGCGGCTGGACCGCGCGCTGGATTTCCTGATGGGCGACAAACTGACATGAGCCGCCAGCCTGAACCCGAAAAGCCGCGCGCCTTCCGTCTTGAACCCGCGCCGGACGGCGGCGCTGATGCACTCAAGCCGCGAGACCCCAAGGTGGCGATCGTGCCCGAGGCTGCGGAAGCGGATGCCGGTGTGGCAGAGCCTTCGCCGCGCCGGCGCCCGTTGCGCTGGCTGCTGGCGCTGATCTCGGCTCTCCTCGGTCTTGGCGCGGTGTCGGCCTTCGTCTGGGTGCAGGATGCGGTGATCAATGCCGTGCGCCGCTCCGATGTGCTGGGGCTTGTCGCCGTGGCATTGGCAGGCGTGATCGTGATCAGCGCCGCCGTGCTGGTCTGGCGCTTCGCCAGGGATTGGCTGCGCGAACGCCGGATCGAGCGCCTGCGTCTTGATGCGGCAGCGGCCCTGACCAGCCGGTCGGGCGATGCCGCGCGGCAAGTCGCCGAAGCCCTCGTGGCCTTGCAGAAGGGCCGGCCAGACACGGCTGCCAACCGGGCGCGCTTTGCGGCGGCGCTGCCGGGAATGACCGATGCGCGCGACATCATCGCGCTGGCCGAGCGTGAGTTGCTGGAGCCGCTGGACCGGCTGGCTGCCGACGAGATCGCGCGGGCGGCGCGGCAGGTCTCGGTGGTGACCGCCGTGAGCCCGCGCGCGGTGATCGACCTGGTTTTCGTGGTGTTTGCCTGTGCGCGGCTGCTGAAGGCCATCACCGGCATTTATGGCGGCAGGCCGGGTTTCATCGGCGGCCTGCGTATCGCCCGCGCCAGCATCGGCCACCTGCTCGTCACGGGCGGGCTTGCCGCCGGGGATGCCGTGATCCAGCAGATCGTCGGGCAGGGGCTGGCGGCGCGGTTGTCGGCCAAGCTCGGCGAGGGCGTGCTCAACGGCCTGATGACGGCGCGCTTCGGGCTGGCGGCGCTGTCGGTGTCGCGCCCGCTGCCATTTGTCGAGACAAGCGCGCCGACACTCAGTGATGTGGCGTCCGGCCTCCTGTCATCCACCCCCGGCAACGAGAGCAGGGATCAGGCGGGCAAGACCTGATCAGCTCAGGTAGTTGACGAGGCTCAGGCGCGAGAGGATCGAGGTCGTCTGGTAGGTGGCCTGAAGCCGCGTCTGGAGCGTCAGCAGCGAGGCTGCGACCTCCTCGTCGTTGGCATCCTCGGCACCGGCGCGGGCTGTCTCGAAGAAGTTCAGCGAGAAGGTGTGGCGCTCGGTGGCCGACTTCATCGAGACCTGGGCTATGGAGATTTCCAGCCCGATATCCTGCGGCTTTTGCGAGGCGTTGAACGAGAGCGTGGTGCGCACGCGCTCGGCCATGGCCTCGTAGCGATCACGCGGCGACGGGTTGTAGGTGGTGCTGGCCGGGTTCGTGTCCTGGGCGAAGCTGGTGGTCGCGAACACCGTGAAGGCCGTCATGGTCTCGCGGAAGGCCTGCTCGTTGGCGCGTGACCCGGTGGCCACGACCTGGCCGCTGTCGACCTGCAAGGGCGCGGTGTTGCGCGCCTGGATCGCGGCGGCATCGTCGCCCTTGTACCAGATGATGGTGGTGTTGAGGGCAACGGGGGGCGCAACCGGCGGTGCGGTGGCCGTGGCAAAGCCCGGGCCTGGCACGCGGACCGGCGGGCTGCCGACAGAGCCGTTGAAGAAATCGCGCGCCGCGATCGTGGCTGACGCGGCATTGAGGGCCGTCGCGGTCTTCTTCTGCAGGGCAGCCGTCACCGAGGCTGACAGATTGGCGGCTGTGGCAGCCGGCGTGGCCCCAATGGCGAAGCCGGTTTCCGCAGGGCCCGAGACATTGGAGAGCCGCGCCTCGAGTTCGATGGTCTCGATCGTGCCGTCCGGCAGGTTCAGCGCCAATGTGATCTTGTCGCCCGCCAGCGGATTGGCCGCGACCGTGAAATCCGCCGTTGCGGGCAGGGCTGCGCTGAAGGTCGCGGTGATCGCTGCTGTGCTGCTGGTGGCTCCGCGGATGGTGTAGCCATAGGGCGGATCGGCCGCTTCGCGCGCCAGGCTGATGGTGCTGCCGGCCAGCGTGCTGGTCAGCCGGCCCAAGTTGCCGACGCCGGCATCGGCCTGCTGGCGCTCGGAGATCAGCGTCCTGACGCCGACTTTGCCGGCCCCATCGCCATTGAGGATGAGGTTCATCGATTCAACCGGCTTCACATCATGGCTGCGCCCGGAGAACAGGTGGCGGCCGCCGACCTCGACATTGAGCATGTCGATGGTCTGCGAGAGCTTGTCCATGGCCAGAACCTGGCCGGCGACCTGATTGTTGGCTCCGACGATGAAGGCACCGGGCCGGGCATCGCCCTTGCCATCGAGGGTGTTCTTGTTGATGCCCTCGATCGACTGCATCATGAACCTGATGCGCAGGTCGCCCTGCTCGATGGACTTGTTCCAGCCTTCGATGTTGCTGAGCTTGGTGCGGGCATCGAGGCTGACCCGGCGACCAAGGCCAAGGTCGGCAAAGCTGTCGGCCTTCTTGCCAGTGGCAAGCTGGCGCTGGAGATCGTCCAGTTGCGCGCGCATCTGGATGAACATGTCGCCATTGCGCCGGCCCGTGCTGGACGAGGGAATGAATGGATCGATCGACATCTGGCTCTCCTCCGGTCAGGCCGCACTCAGATCCGCAGCAGCAGATCCATCATCTCGCGCACGGCGGCGATGATGCGGGCGTTGGCGGCATAGGCATTCTGCAGTTCGACCAGGTTCGACATTTCCTGATCGACGCTGACGCCGGACTTCTCGGTGAAGCGGGCCTCGACCGACTTGACGGCGATCTGCTGGCCGGCATTGAGGCGCTGGGCGCTCTCGATGACGTTGCCTTGGGTCTCCACCACGCGCTGGGTGAAGTTGGCAATGGTCGAGCGCCAGGTAGAGGCGGTGCCGCCAACGCCCGTCTGTGGCGAGAAGGTCCGCACCGATCCGGTGAGGCGCTGATACATCTGGTCGGGCCGGGTCGAGTCGCCCTGCGGGGTCGCGCCGACGCCGGTCTGGAACACCACCAGCCGCGACGTATCCTGCGCCACCAGCGTGTTGACCGCGATGCGGGCCGACAGGCCGCGCATCTGCGAGCGGCCCTCGAAGGAACCGGTGTAGAGCCCGCCAACCGCGCCGGTATCGACGAAGAACGGCATTTCGGCCACGCCGGTCGCTGGCGATGCCGTCGAGAAGGCACCCGTTGTCGGCCGCGCCACCAGCGCATTGACGTCGCGGGTGTTGCCGGCCCCGTCATCGACGATGCGCAAGGTGGTGCCGCCGGGGCTGCTGGCGGCAAAGCCGGCACCAAGCGCTGTGTTGATCTGGGCCACGATGCCGGCCATCGAGCCAGGGAAGCCGGCGAAGTCGATGCCGATGACGCGGTTGTCGTTGGAGCTGAGACCGGAGGCCGCCACGTTGGCGACCGCGCCTGCGCTGTCGGCCCGCACGAAGGTGAAGCGGCCCTGCGCTCCGGTGATGCTGTCGGTGTAGTCGAGCGTGATCTGGTTGCCGGCAGCAAGCCCGGCCAGATCGACATCGAAGCCCGTGGCGGCGCCGGCAACAGCGGGCGTGCCGGCGACTTCGCGGTCCGACAGGGCACTGGCCATCGCGGCGGCCAGTTCATCGAGCTGGTTCTGGGCCTGGACCAGCGACTTGTCGCGCAGTTCGACGAAGGCAGCCAGTTCGCCCGAACGAATCGAGTTGGTGGCGATCAGGTCGGTGGAGCCGCCAAAGCCATTCTGGACGCGGATGGTGCCGACGCCGCGAAAGGCGGGATCGGCATTCCAGAGCTGGTCGGCGCTGACGGCGGCGGCGGCATCGAAGCTCAGCACCGAGGCATTCGAGCCGGTGAACAGCGTCACGCCCGACGAGGTGAAGATGTTCAGCCCGCCCGACTCGTTCTCGGTGGTGCGGATGTCGAGATAGCGCGACAGGTCGGTGACCAGGCGGTCGCGCTGATCGCGCAACGACACCGAGGAGTTGAGGTCTGCGGTCTCGAGAATCTTGCTGTTGGTGGCCTGGATCTCGATCAGCAGTTCGTTGACCCGGGTGACGCCGGCATTGAGGCCTTCTTCGGCTTCAAGCCGGAGATCCTGCACGCCGGCGGAGAGGCTCGACAGTCGGGTCGCCATCTCCTGGCCGGCCGAGAGAACGCCAGCCCGGAGCGCATTGCTCGACGGATCGGCTTTCAGTTGCTGCAAGGACTGGGTGAAGCGGCCGAAGACCGCGCCCAGCGTGCTGGACGAGTCAGGCGGGCCATAGACCTGGTCGAGTGCATCGAGCAGGTTGGAGCGCGTGGCGGTGTAGGCCGCGCCGGACGTCTCGTTCCAGAGCTGGCGCTGCACCACGCGGTCGAGCATGCGCTGCACGCCGTTGGTGCGGGCAAAGCCAGAGGTGTCGCCGAGCGGCTGCTCGACGATATTGACCGAGCGGCGGATATAGCCGATCGAGTCGGCGTTCGAGATGTTCTGCGAAACAACGTCGAGGCCGGCCTGCGTGACCCGCATCCCCGACAGTGCGTTGGTCATGACCCCGTTGAGGCCCATGGTCTGACTCCCTGATCGCCGGAACGCCGCGATCTAACTGTTGATCAGCGAATGATGTTGAGGATGTCGGAGAGCATCTGCTGCGAGGTTGTGATGACGCGGGTGTTGGCCGTGTAGGCCTGCTGCGTCACGATCATTTTCGAGAACTCTTCTGCGATGTCGGTGTTCGACTGTTCTGTTGCCGAGCCGACAAGTCTTGACCCTCCGGACGAGGCGGAACCTACCAGCGGCAGGCCTGACTCGGCGGTTTCCGCGAACGCTCCGCCATCGAGCCGCTTCAGGGAGTTTGGCGAAGAGAACTGCGCGGTGAGCAACTGCGCGAGCGTGGCGACCTGACCATTCGAATAGGTGCCGATCACGAAGCCATCTTCGGAGATGTTCGTGCGCTGCAGGACGCCGGCGGCATAGCCATTCTGCCGGATCGCATTGGCTTCAAGCTGGCCGACATTCTGCGTCGAGTTGACCTGCTTCATGCCGCTTCCGGCTGCACCTGCATCAAGGTTGACGCCGGTGATGATGACGCCGTTGACGTTGACCGGCGGCAGGGCTGTGACGGCAGCGGAGGTGAGATTGCCATTGGCATCGAAGGCGAAGGAACCGGCGGCACCGGCGCGTGTCCACATGGCGGCAGCACCCGTCGCGGCTGGGTCGGTCTGGGCATAGAGGCTCCAGGTATCCGTGCCGAGGCCGGCGGTTTCCTTGGCCCAGGCCAGGCGCACCGGGGCAGGGCGTCCAAGCGTGTCATAGGCTGTGATGGTGCCGCCCTGGATCGAGCGCGCCTCGAACGTCGCCGTGTCGGAAGCGGCGATGGTAGCCAGAGTGGCCGGGCTTGCCGGATAGGCTGCGGCAGGTCCGATCAGTTCCGAGCCGGCAGCGCCGTTTGCAGCCTGATAGGCGGTTGTATTCGGGGTCGCCGGCAGCGTGGCGCGATAGTCGATGGTGGTGGTCGCGCGAGGCGGCAGGGCATCGTTGGGAATGCGGATTACCGAGGCTTCGGCAGCAGATGGGGTCCCAGTGGTCGGGTTGATGTTGAGGCCTTTGAGAAAATAGCCAGCGCCATTGACGAGATAGCCGTTGCGGTCAAAGTCGAAATCACCGCGTCGGCTGTAAAGGTTGCTCTGGCTGAAGTTGGGTGTGCCGTTCAGTTCGCCGAGCTTTTCGGCAACAATGAAGAAGCCGTCACCGTTGATGGCAACGTTGGTGGCGATCGAGGTGCTGGAAATGTCGCCCTGCACCGAATTGGTGGCGGAGGAGCGGGCCAGCACCGAGCCGGCCAGTTCGCGGTTCTGCGGGGTATCCGGGATCAGGTCGACGAAGCTGGTTTCCAGGCGCTTGAAGCCGGTGGTGCGCGAGTTGGCGATGTTGCCGGAGATGTTTTCGAGCGCATAGGACTGGGCCCTCAGGCCCGACAGCGCGGTGGTCATTGCACCAAAAACGCCCATGAAACGTATCCTCCCCAGATCGCGGCGCGACGGCACCGCACACAACAGATGGTGAGGGCTGTGCAGCCATCGTGCCATCATGGTTGGCGAGTGTTTTCAGAGACTTGGATGGTGAATTGTTCGTTACACCGGCAAGGACAGGCCTGCGCAACGGGTCAGGCCGGCAGGATTTGCCGGGTGTGGTGGCCCGCCCCGTGCTATGCGTGGTGCCGGCAGCCGCGGACAGATTGGCGGGCCTGAAGCTGGCGAGGAGCACGGATGACACGGACCCGGGCCGAGATGTCGCGGCAGGACTGGACGGTGACGGTCTCGGCTGGTGGCCGCATCACATTGCCTTTGGCGGTGCGGAACATCCTTGGCGTGGAGGCCGGCGATCAGGTGCGTTTTTCCGCCACGCCTGACGGCTTTATGATCGGCAAGGTCGTTGCCGGCGCGCCTGTCGATCCGATTGCCGATCTGGCCGATCCGAGCCTTGAGATCGACGACTGGTCCTATCGCGAGACCTGATGTGCGCCTGCGCTCAGCCGCCCACGCCGCCATCGTTGAGATGGCAGGCGCTGACATGGCCGGGCGCAATCTCGCGCAGCGCCGGCCGCTCGGTGGCGCAGCGCGGCCCGGCCATTGGGCAGCGCGGATGGAAATGACAGCCGCCGGGCGGGTTGAGCGGGGAGGGGATTTCGCCCTTGAGCGGGGCAAAGCGCTTATGGCGCGAGGCCAGCGTCGGCACGTTGGCCAGCAGCGCCTGGGCATAGGGGTGGTTCGGGCCGCGGAACAGGTCGGCTGCGGATGCGGCCTCGACCACACGGCCCAGATACATGATCACGACCTTGTCCGAGAGGTGGCGGACGACGCTGAGGTCATGGCTGATGAACAGGTAGGTGAGCTTGAGGTCCTGCCTCAGCTTCATGAACAGGTTGAGCACCTGGGCCTGGATCGAGACATCGAGCGCTGCAACGCTTTCATCGCAAACCAGAAAGCGCGGATTGACGGCGAGGGCCCGGGCGATGCCGATGCGGGCGCGCTGGCCGCCCGAGAACTGGTGCGGATAGCGGCGGCGATAGGTCGGATCGAGACCGACGCGCTCCAGCACCGCTTCGACATAGCTCTCCTGCTCGGCCTTGCCGACCAGCCCGTGAAACACCGGCGCTTCGCCGACGATGTCGGTGACGCGCATGCGCGGGTTGAGCGAGGACATCGGGTCCTGGAAGATCATCTGCACGGCGAGGGTCGCCGCCTTCTTTGCAGGCCCGTCCAGCGTCGAGACCGGCTTGCCCTGCCACAGCATCTCGCCCGCGCTTGGCGCATGGATGCCGGCGACCACGCGGCCAAGTGTGGACTTGCCGCAGCCGGACTCTCCGACAAGGCCCACAACCTCGCCTTCCATGATGCCAAGATCGACGCTGTCGACGGCATGCACCACCTGCTCGCGGTTGCTGGCCCCCAGCAGGTTGGCGAGCCGGGCCGCCGCGTCCAGCGGTTTGACGAAGCGCTTGGAGACGCCCTTCAGTTCGACCAGCGGTGTGGGTGACTGTGCATTCATCAGGCTGCAACCTTCGGGGCGTCGAGCGGATGGTGGCAGCGGGCGACGCGATCCTGTCCGTGGGGGAGGCTTTCGGGCGCCACCGTGCGGCAGACATCGCTGGCCAGGGTGCAGCGCGGGGCGAAGGCGCAGCCCTGCGGCAGGCGCGCCAGCGAAGGCGTCGCGCCGGGAATCTGCATCAGCGGCTGGCCAGGGATGCCCGCCGATGGCAACGAACCAAGAAGGCCACGCGTATAGGGATGGATCGGCGCATCGAGCAGGGCATCGACCGGCCCGGTCTCGACAATGCGGCCGGCATACATGACGGCGACACGCTGGGCGAGGCCGGCAATGACGGTGAGATCGTGGGTGATCCAGATCAGCGCCGTTCCCGTCTCGGCACAAAGCTGCTGCATCTCGGCGAGGATCTGGCTCTGGATGGTGACATCGAGCGCTGTTGTCGGCTCGTCGCAGACGATCAGCGAGGGGCTGTTGAGCAGCGCCGTGGCGATGGCCACGCGCTGACGCATGCCGCCGGAGAACTGATGCGGATAGGCCGACAGCCGCTCGTCGGGCGAGGGGATGCCGACGCGGGCAAGCGCGTCGCGGGCACGGGCGCGGGCGGCCTTCTCCGAGACATTCTCGTGGGCAGTGATGGCCTCGATCATCTGGGTGTCGATGCGCAGCACCGGGTTGAGTGTCATCATCGGATCCTGGAAGATCATCGCGACCTCGCGGCCCCGGACCTTGCGCATCTCCTCATCGGACAGGCCAACGAGTTCCTTGCCATTCAGCCGGATTGAGCCGTCGACGATCTGGCCGGGGGAATCGATGAGGCCCATGATCGAAAAGCCAGTCACGGATTTGCCCGAGCCGGACTCGCCCACCAGGCCGAGCACCTCGCCGGGTTGAGCACGTCGCGGATGCGGTCGCCCATCAGGTTGATCGAGACGATGGTGAGCAGCAGTGCGAGGCCGGGAAAGAAGCTGATCCAGTAGCTGCCGGAGAGCATGTACTGGAAGCCGTTGGCGATCAGCACGCCCAGCGAGGGTTCGGTCTGCGGCAGCCCGACACCGAGGAAGGACAGCGTGGCTTCCAGCGCGATGGCGTGGGCGGTCTGCACCGTGACGATGACAATCACCGGCGCGAGGCAGTTCGGCATGATGTGGCGAAAGACGACGCGGGCATTGGACAGGCCGAGCGACTGTGCCGCCTCGACATATTCCTTGCGGCGTTCGACCAGCGCGTTGCCGCGCACGGTGCGGGCATAGTAGGCCCATTGCACCACCACGAGCGCGAAGATGATCTTGTCGACGCCCTTGCCCAGGGCTGCAACGAGGATCAGCGCGATCAGCACCGCCGGCAGCGACAGTTGCAGATCGACGATGCGCATCAGGATGGTTTCCACGCGGCCACCGGCATAGGCGGCGATCAGACCCACCGCCATGCCGATCGAGGCGGCGATCAGGCCCGAGAGGAAGCCGACCATCAGCGAGATGCGCAGGCCGTAGAGAATGCCGGAATAGAGGTCTCGTCCGACGCCATCGGTGCCGAGCCAGGTGGTGAAGCCCTCGCCGGCGACCGAGCCCGGCTTGAGGCGTGAGTCCATCAGATCGACGCTGCGCAGGTCATAGGGGTTCTGCGGTGTGATCAGGGGCGCGAGCAGGGCCAGCGCCACGATCAGGCTGAACAGGAGAAGGCCGGCAACAGCCACCTTGTCCTCGAAGAAAGCCTTGCGGAAGCGCGTGAACGGCGTCTCTTCCTTTGGCACTGGCGCGGCTGCGCCGGCGAGCATGGTGGTGCCGACCGGAGTGTCTGTCATGGCAGGTTCCTCACGCCTTGGCCTCGGTCAGCCGGACGCGCGGGTCCAGCACCGAGTAGAGCACGTCAACCACCAGGTTGATGACCACGAACAGCACGACCACGACCATGACATAGGCGACGATCACAGGCCGATCGAGGCGCTGGATGGCTTCGAGCAACAGCTTGCCCATGCCCGGCCAGGCGAAGATGGTTTCGGTCACGACCGAAAAGGCGACAAGGCTGCCGAACTCAAGCCCCAGCACGGTCACGATGGGGATCATGATGTTCTTGAGGATGTGCACGCCAACGATGCGGCGCTGCGACAGGCCCTTGGCGCGGGCGAACTTGACGTAGTCCATCAGTGCCGCCTCGCGCACGCCGGCGCGGGCCAGGCGAATGACGAGGCTGATCTTGAGCAGCGCCAGGTTGAGCGCCGGCAGGGCGATGTAGGTCCAGCCGTTGAGGCTGAGCAGCGAGGTCTCGATGCCCAGCACGCGCACGGTGTCGCCGCGGCCCGTGGCCGGCAGCCAGCCGAGCATGATCGAGAAGAACATGATCAGCATCAGCCCGACCCAGAAGGTCGGCAGCGAGAAGCCGAGGATGGACACGGCCATGATGCCCTTGGCCAGTCGGGTTTCGGGCTTGAGGCCGGCATAGACGCCGAGCGGCATGCCGATCAGGATGGCCATGAACAGCGCCACCAGCGCCAGTTCCATGGTCGCCGGCATGCGGCTGAGGATCAGCTTGATGGCCGGCTCGCCATGGACGAAGGAACGGCCCATGTCGCCTTGCAGGGCGTTGCCGACGAAGTAGACGAACTGTTCCCAGATCGGCTTGTCGAGGCCGAGCGCGATCTTGGTGGCCTCGACGGCGGCCTGATCCATTTCGGGCGAGATCAGCATCCAGACCGGATCGCCGATGACGTTGACGCCAAAGAACACGATCACGACCATCACGCCGATGACCAGCATGGCCTGCCCGAGGCGTCGAAGGATGAAGGCAAGCATGGCTCGGGTTCCTCGGCATCGTGAGGTTTCGACAAGCTGCGGTGTGATCCCGGCCC
>JALORF010000170.1 GCA_025459195.1 Beijerinckiaceae bacterium | reverse complement strand
CGTGCTCCCTGCCGCACGCTGGCGGCGGTGACGAAGGCGGTGTTCGCCGAGCGGTCCGAAATCTCGACCATGCCCTTGCCCTGTTGCCCCAACCCGAATCGGTTGCAGACTCGACCATCGGGGGTTTGTGTTGAGAAACGCTGAAATTGATGCCCGCGATTGTGCGCTTGATGAAGCTCTTGCGTGGAAATCGTGCCCCCGGCAACTTGCAGGCTGTGGCTGATGCACTCTATTGCATCGCTGCCCTGCGCTTGCGGGGCGCGCACTTGCCGCTCTGGCCCGCTGCTGTTCCGGGGATACCGATGTCGCGCTTCTTGCTCCGGTTGTGTCTGGGTCTGCTCGCCCTCCTCGCCCCGTTGATCGCCGCCGGTGAGACGGCTGCGCAGGCACCAATGGGCTGGAAGACAGGCCCTGAGGCTGCTGCCATCGAACGCCGGATTGACCGCCTTCTGCGCCAGATGACGCTCGACGAGAAAGTCGGCCAGTTGCACCTTTATGGTCGCCGCGAGGGCTTCGACTATGGCGAAATCCGCGCAGGCCGTGTCGGCAACGTCATGAACTTCGTCGATCCGGCCGAGATGGCAGCCGTGCAGAAAGCCGCGCGCGAGAGCCGCCTGAAAATCCCGCTGCTGATCGGCCTCGATGCCGTGCATGGGGTCTCGACCTATTTCCCCCTGCCGCTCGGCCAGGCTGCCACCTTCAACCCGGCCCTGGTCGAGGAAGCCGCGCTCTGGACCGGGCGCGAGGCACGGGCACTGGGCATCAACTGGACGTTTGCGCCCATGGTCGACATGGGCCGCGATCCGCGTTGGGGGCGGTTGCTCGAAGGCGCCGGCGAGGACGTTCACCTGTCGAACATCATGGCGGCGGCCCGCACGCGCGGCTATCAGGCCGGCGGAGTTGCCGCCACCGTGAAGCATTTTGTCGGCTATGGCGGCGGGGAAGCCGGACGCGACTACAACACAGCCTGGATTCCCACGGAACAACTGCATGACCTGCACTTGCCGCCGTTCAAGTCTGCGCTCGGTGCCGGCTCGCTCTCGGTGATGGCGGCGTTCAACTCCGTCAACGGCATGCCGGCCACCGCCCACAAGGGTATGCTGACCGACCTCTTGCGCCGGCAATGGGGCTTTGCCGGTCTGGTTGTCTCGGATTTCGGCTCGATCCCGGAACTGATGGCCCATGGCATCGCCCGCGATGGCGCGGAAGCAGCGAGGAAAGCCCTCGCCGCCGGCGTCGACATCGACATGATGGGCTTTGTCTATTCCCGCCATCTGGCGGCCGAGGTCCGCGCCGGCCGCGTGCCGCTGGCTCAGGTGGACGAGGCCGTGCGCCGGGTGTTACGGGTCAAGTTCCATGCCGGCCTCGACCAGATCGCCGACATCGACCCGAAAACGGCAGAAAGCGCCCTGCAGTCGCCGCCGGCGCTCGATGCCGCCCGGCGCGCTGCCCGCGAATCCATCATCCTGCTGGAGAATGATGGCATCCTGCCACTCGATCCGGCCCGACATCGCCGCATCGCGGTGATCGGCGCACTGGCCCGCCCCGATCAGGAAAGGGTCTGGACAGACCCGGCCGGTGTGCCGCGCAAGCCGCTCGAAAGCCTCGATGCGGCCCTGGCACGGCTGCTCGGCGATGCCGCGAGCATCCGCTACCAACCCGGCGTCAGCACCTATTGCGGCACGGACTTCGCCGATCGCAGCGCCGCCATCGAGGCCGCGTCGAGCGCCGATGTCATCATCGCCAAGCTCGGGGAGGATTGCGAGTTCATGGGCGAAGGGGCCTCGCGCACCCGGCTGACCCTGCCCGGTGTCCAGGATGCGTTGCTGGAAGAGCTGATCGGGACAGGCAAGCCGGTCGTGCTGGTTCTGGCAACGGGCAGGCCGCTGGTGCTGAGCCACCTCAAGGGCCGGCTGGCCGCCCTCATCCAGACTTTCCATGCCGGCTCGGAAGGGCGGACCGCCATCGCAGAGGTGCTGACCGGTGCGGTCAACCCCTCCGGCAAGACGCCGATGAGCTTTCCGCGCGCGGTCGGCCAGATCCCGGTCTATTACGACCATCTGCCCACCGGACGGCCCGAGACCAAGGGCCGCTTCCGCTATGAATCGATCTTCATGGACGAGGCCAACCAGCCGCTCTACCCGTTCGGATATGGCCTGTCCTACACGCGGTTCAGCGTCACCGATCTCCAGGTCGAGACCCCGCGCGTCGCGCCTCAAGGGACGCTGAAGGCCAGTGTCCTTGTCAGCAACATCGGCAACCGGGATGGCCAGGAGGTCGTGCAACTCTACATCCGGCAGCCGGTGGCGAGCATTTCGCGCCCCGTGCGCCAGCTCAAGGCCTTCGAGAAGGTCATGCTGAAGGCCGGCGCCAGTCAGCGCGTCAGCTTCGAGGTGCCGGCGCAGGCGCTGGGCTATCACGATGCCGGCGGCAGGCTCGTGGTCGAGGCCGGCCCGTTCGAGGCCCATGTCGGCACCTCAGCGCTGACGGAACTCAAAGGCGCGTTCAGCGTCTCGGGCAGCACGCGCGATGGCGTCAGGGTGCGGCCATGACCGGATCGCCAGCCTTGCCCAGGGGCATCCTCGCCACGGGTTCCATCGTCAGCGTCCACAGCACGGTTTCGCCGGCCGGCGTATCGGACAGCTTCGTGACGGCTCCCCTGCCGGAACTGGCGCTCGACGCGACGGGAATCCCGGGCGATCGCCATGCCGGATCGACGCGCGCCGCCGGACCGCGCGAGCCATGGCTGCCGAAAGGCCTCAGCCTGCGCAATGACCGGCAGCTTTCTGCGCTCTCGCAGGAAGAACTGGCACTGATCGCCGCAGGCCTGAAGCTGCCGGCGCTCGACCCCGGCCTGATCGGTGCCAATCTGGTCACGCAGGGCATTGCCGACCTGTCGCGGCTGCCGCCCGGCTCGCACCTTGCCATTGGCGGCAATTGGAGCGGTCAAGGCCGCTTCGATGGCCACACCCTGCTCCGCGTCGAGGCCTACAACCGGCCTTGCCGCGGACCGGGCCGCAAATTGGCAGCGGCGCATGGCAGGCCCGATCTCGAATTCGCCTTTGTCACCGTCGCCAGATCCCTGCGCGGGCTGGTGCTGAGCGTCGCCCATCCGGGCGTGATCCGGCCTGGCGATGCGGTGGTGGTCATCGCGCCGCTGCTGGCTCCATAAGACACGACGCATCGAGCCCCACAATTCACGGCTTGCATGCACCTCATCACGCGAATGCGTGAGCGGGTGCGTCCGCGTGCTGCTATGCACCTGCTCCCAACCACGCGGACATCATGCCCAGACCGAGCCTCCTCTCGCCTGCCAGCCTCGGCCTCCTGCTCGGCTTCCTGGGCGTTGTCGCCTTTGGCGGCACCTTTCCCATGACGAAGCTGGCGGTGGCCTGGTTCGATCCGGTCTTCGTCACCTTCGGGCGCGCCGGCATGGCGGGCCTTTTGGCGCTTGTCGTCCTCGTGGTCCTGCGCAAGCGCCCGCCAGAAAAGTCCCTGTGGCTGCCGATCGGCATCGCGGCGCTCTGCCTTGTCTGGGGCTTTCCGGGGCTGACCAATTTCGCCATGCGGCTGGTGGAATCGTCCCATGCCGGGGTCGTGGCCGGCATCCTGCCGCTCGGCACGGCAGTGGCTGCGGCCATCATCCTGCGCGAGCCGCAGAACCGGGCCTTCTGGATCATTTCCATCCTCGGCATGCTCGTCGTGGTCGGTTTCGCCATGCGCAGCGGAGGAGCGACAGGGCTGGGATTGGGCGACATCCTCGTGCTGATCTCGGTGGCCGTGGCCTCGACCGGATATGTCTACTCGGCCAAGGCGGCGCGCATGATGCCCGGCTGGGAGGTGATCTCGTGGATCCTTGTGGTCGCGCTGCCGATCAACCTGGTTGGCATGGCGCTGAGCTGGCCCGGCAGCGCGGCCTTTGCCGCAGCACCTGTCTCGGCTTTGGCCGGCTTCGCCTATGTCACGGTGATCAGCCAGTATGTCGGCTTTTTCTTCTGGAATGCCGGCCTCGCCATGGGCGGCGTGGCGCGCGTCGGGCAGGTGCAGTTGCTGCAGACCTTCATCACGCTGATCTTTGCCGCCACGCTGGCGGGCGAGACGGTGGAGCCGGCTGTCTGGCTCGTGGCCGTCGTCGTGGTCGGGCTCGTGGTCGCGGCCAAACGCGTGGCGCACAAGGCCTGATGCTGTCAGACCGACCTAGCCGGATGCGCCAAGCCGCGTTATGACGGATGCAACTGGCCGCCTGCTCATGCTGGACCAGACCATGCCGGAGGACCCCCCATGACCATCATCACCCGCCGCCGCTCGCTCGGCCTGATCGCCGGTGCCATCGCTGCCCCCTCGCTGGTCCGCGCCCAGGGCGCATGGGCCCCCTCGCGCACCATCACCATGGTCGTGCCCTATCCGGCGGGCGGCCCCACCGATGCCATCGGCCGCATCGTGGCCAAGGAACTGGAAGCGATCTTCAAGGTCGGCGTGGTGGTCGACAACCGCGCCGGCGCATCGGGAGCCGTCGGCACCCGTTCGGTGGCACGCGGCGAGACCGATGGCCACCTCATCATCTTCGGCAACAACCAGACCCATGGCTCCAACAGCTTCCTGCTGAAGGAGCCGGGCTACGATCCGCAGAAGGATTTCGCCCCGCTCGCAGGCGTCGGCTCGTTCGAGCATGTCTTCGTGGTGCGCAAGGACCTGCCGGCCAGGACCATTCCGGAACTGGTGGCGCTGGCCAAGGCCGATCCGGGCAAGCTCAACTATGGCTCGACCGGCATCGGCTCGGGCTCGCACCTGTTCACCGAACTGTTCATGGCCCGCACCGGCACGAAGATGACGCACGTGCCCTTCCGGGGTGCTGCCCCGCTGGTGCAGGAACTGCTCGGCGGGCGCATCGACATTGCCAATTCGACCCTGCCCTCGGTGTTGGGCCAGATCCAGAGCGGCGATTTGCGCGCCATCGCGCTTGCCAGCCCGGCCCGCAACATGGCGGTGCCAGCCGTCGCCACCTTGCGCGAGCAGGGCATTGCCAATGCCGATGCCGATTCCTGGGCAGCCTTCTTCGCGCCCGCTGCGACGCCGGTCCCGGCACTGGCCCGTCTCTCCGCCGAAGTGGTCAACGTGCTCAACGCCTCTGGCCCGCGCGAGGCCATCCTGCGCACCGGCTTCACCATGAACGTGCGGGATCCGGCTGCCTTCCGCCCCTATCACGCGCAGGAAATCACCGTGCTGCGCGATGTCATCGAAGCGGCGGGCATCAAGCCAACGGAGTGAGCCTGATGGGCGACACGATCAGTTCCATCGCCGAACTCGAAGCGATCTATGGCGAGATCGTGCCCGCTGCAAAGCTCAAGGTGCTCGACCATATCTCGGAGCACTATGGCCAGTTCCTTGCAGCAGCACCATTCGTGTTGCTGGCGACGAGCGGGCCCGAGGGGCTGGATTGTTCGCCGCGCGGCGATCCGAAGGGCTTTGTCCGCATCCATGATGCGAAAACCCTGATGATTCCGGACAGGCGCGGCAACAACCGCGTCGACAGCCTGCGCAACATCGTGCGCGATCCACGCATCGCGCTGCTGTTCATGATCCCCGGCATCGGCGAAACCATGCGCGTCAACGGCGAGGCGCACCTGTCGACGAATCTTGCGCTGCGTGAGAGCTTCGCCATGGAGGACAAGGGCCAGAAGGCGCTGGTCCGCTCGAAGCTGTGGGATCCCGCCTCGCAGATGGCGCGGTCGGCGCTGCCATCGACCGGCACGATGTTGCAGGCCATCAGCCTGGGTGCCTTTGACGGCAAGGCCTATGACGATGCCTACCCGGAGCGGCTGAAGCGCACGATCTATTGAGCGGTTGGCATTGGCCTGTCTGGCCACTCGCCTGGCAAGGCGAACTAGCGCGCGTATTTCCGGAAGAACGACCAGATCACCTCGGTGCCTTCGATATCCCGATTGCGCGGGCCGAGCATGCGTTCGAGCTGGCTGGGACCGCTGGCTGACGGCATCTGATGGCCGCCGCCGACGACACGATAGACGACCACGTCCTGCCCGGGCTGACACTGCGCCTCGCTGACCGTCACGCGTGATCCGTCCGTGGGATCGAGATCCGGCAAGTCCCTTGCGCGGCCCGATGCGCCGCAACCGTTGATGCGCTGCCAGAATGCCGCGGTTCCGTCCGTGCCGAGGAAGCGCCCGGGGACCGGCTGGTCCGGCACGAGCCTGTCATTGGTGCCATTCATCAGCAGCAACGGCACGGGCCGCGCCGGCCTGCAGCGGGCCGAACTTGATTCAGGCAGGCTGGCGATGATCGCCGCACCCGCAGCAAACATGTCCGGCCTGTCACATAGCAGCCGCAACGCCATCATGCCGCCATTGCTGACCCCGGCGACATAGATGCGCCGGCGGTCGGCGACACCCTCCCTGACCAAGGTCTCGACCAGGCTGGTCAGGAAGGCGACATCATTGAGTCCGGCCGGCGGCTTGCGCCCGCGAAATTCGCGCTCAGATCGGCCATCAGCCCAGCTACGGTTCAATCCATCCGGAAATGCCAGAAGCAACCCGCCGGTGACGACCAGAGATGCCCACGGAGCATGCCGCAAAAGCTGTTCTGCGCTTCCTCCGTTGCCGTGAAGCGCGAGAACCAGTGGGCGTGGGGCACCCGGTCCGGCACCAAGCAGGAGAAAGCTGCGCTCGATCCCATCGGATCGCAGTGTCCGCTCCTGCTGTGCCTCGGCGGGCAGGATGCTGGCAAGGCCAAGCGCCGAGGCCAGAACGAGACCTGCAATCGCCAATTCGGCCTTCACACCACCAGTCCTTTGACCGGGGCCAGCCCTGCCGTGCCGGGAAAGACCTTCTCCGCCAGCAACGGGCCTGACACGCCGAACAGATCGGTCAGCACGCCCTTGGTCACGGCCCTGAGGTCCATGGTCGGTTTCAGGTCACGCTGCTCGTGCAGGTTTTCCAG
>JALORF010000035.1 GCA_025459195.1 Beijerinckiaceae bacterium | reverse complement strand
AGGCTGACACTGCTGCTGGTCAACGACATCTACAAGCTCGGCGAGGAGCGCGGCCGGGGCGGTTATGCCCGCCTTGCCGCCATCGTCAAGCAGGAGCGCGCCCGCGGCGTGCCGCTGCTCTTTGCCCATGCCGGCGACTGCTATTCGCCCTCGCTGATGTCCGGCTTCGATCAGGGTGCCCATATCGTCGAGATGCAGAACAGGCTTGGCATCGACGTGTTCGTGCCGGGCAACCATGAGTTCGATTTCGGCAAGGAGGTCTATGCCAAGCGCATTGCCGAACAGACCTACCCGACCTTTGCCGCCAACCTCCGCGACGCCACTGGCAACATCCTGCCAGGCCACAGGGACAGCCAGATCATCGAGCTTGGCGGGATCAAGGTCGGCGTTGTCGGCCTTGCTCTCGAAAACACGCCGCAGGTGTCGAGCTCAGGCGACCTTCGCTTCCTTCCGGTCATGGAGACGCTGCGCGCCCAGGTCCAGGCCCTGAAGGCAGGCGGAGCCGACCTGATCGTTGCCGTGACGCACACAGACAAGCGCGTGGACGAGGAGATCGTGCGCTCGCGCCTCGTCGATGTGCTGCTGACCGGCCATGACCATGATCTGCGCGTCGCCTATGACGGGCGCACGGTGATGGTCGAATCGAGCGAGGAGGGCAACTATGTCACTGCCATCGACCTCAGCGTCAGCATCACCGGCGAGGGAGCCGCGCGGCAGGTGAACTGGACGCCGACCTTCCGGGTCAATGACAGCCGCGCCGTCACGCCCGACCCGGAGATGCTGGCCATCGTGCGCAAGTATGAGGCCGATCTCTCCAAGGAACTCGATGTCGATGTGGCCACGCTGGCGGCGGAACTGGATTCCCGCACCGCATCGGTCCGCTCGGGCGAAACCTCGTTCGGCAACCTTGTGGCGGACGCGCTGAGGGAAACATCCGGTGCCGATATCGCCATCACCAATGGCGGTGGCATCCGTGCCAACAAGCAGTATCCTGTCGGCCACCGGCTGACCCGGCGCGACATCCTCAGCGAACTGCCCTTCGGCAACCGCAATGTCGTCACCGAGATCACCGGCAAGGCCGTGCGCGCCGCGCTGGAAAACGGCTTCAGCCAGGTCGAGCAGCGCGCCGGGCGCTTTCCGCAGGTTTCCGGCCTCGTCGTCGTCTACGATCCCAAGGCACCGGCAGGATCGCGCGTGGTCTCGGTCCAGGTCGGCAGCCAGCCGCTCGATGAGGCCAGGGTCTACCGCGTCGCCACCAATGACTTCATGCTGCGTGGCGGCGACGGCTACACCGCGCTGACACCGCCCGGCGGCAGGGACCTCGATGTGCAGGGCAAACTCATGGCCAATGACGTGATGACCCATGCCCGCAGGCTCGGAACCATCACATCCCGCGTCGAAGGGCGCATCGTGGTCCGGAATTGACCGCCGCGATCGAACGCAGCCCAGGCCCCTGCCTCAGCGCACTCGCGGCCTTTATGGGCGAAGCAGCCTTTTCGGGCTGGGGCCGCCTGCCTTTCTTCGCCACAGGTGAGGCGAGCCGCATCTGCGCCATGCTCGACCAGCGCCTTGGCGAAGGCCGGCAGATGCTGCCTCCGCCGGGCCAGATGTTCGCGGCCCTGACGCTGTGCCCGATGGACCGGGTGCGCGTCGTCATCCTCGGCCAGGACCCCTATCCGACACCGGGGCATGCCCATGGCCTTGCCTTCTCGCGAGATGGCGAAGGCCCCCTGCCCGCCTCGCTGAAGCGCATCTTCCGCGAACTGGGCGATGATCTTGGGTGTGCGCCACGCCGGTGCGGCGATCTTTCGGATTGGGCCAGGCAAGGCGTGCTGCTGCTCAACACCAGCCTCAGCGTCGAAGCGGGACAGGCGGGTAGCCATCTTGCGCTGGGCTGGCAGGCGCTGGCCCGACAGGTGGTCATCGCCCTCGCCACCGCGCAGCATCCTGTGGTCTTCATCCTGTGGGGCGACAAGGCACGGGCCTACGCCCCGTTGATCGGGCCCCCGCACCTGCTGATCGAAAGTGCCCATCCTTCACCGCTGGCCGCGCGCGGTGACTTCATCGGCTCACGGCCCTTCAGCCGCGCCAATGCCTTCCTCGCCAGCAAGGGTCTTGCGCCGATCGACTGGACCGGCGCGCCTTAGAGCATGCTGCGGAAAAGTGGCAACAGCTTTTCGCGCCAAGCATGCTCTAAACTCTTGTTATCGATCAAGTTATCTGTGTTTTGACGGTTCCGTCAAAACACAGCTTGATCTAGGCAAACGTCACATCCATGCCCGGCAGGTCGAGCCCGACAAGCCGCGTTGTCCAGCGCTCGCCGGGCTGCACCGGAAAGGCGCGCGTCACGGTGCCGGTGGTGATCATCTCGCCGGCCCTGAGCGGGCTGGCATCGGCATCGGCGGCCAGCGTCTCGACAAGGTGCCGAAGCGCATGGACCGGGCCGTCCAGCACGTTGGCGGCATGGCCGACATCGACGTCACGGCCATCGCACGCCAGGTGAAGATCGAAACCCGACAGGCGTGCCAGCCAGTCTGCCCGCTCATCGGCACCGATCAGCCGGCGCGGCCCGAGCAGCAACGCTCCGTGCAGGCCGAACGCGGCGATACAGTCCTCTACCCTGAACACCCAGCCCGGAAACAGGGACTGCACGATTTCGAAACCATGGGCGACCCAGCCGATGCAGTCCATCAGGGCGGCCACATCCATGCCCGCTTCCGGCGCGGCACTCAAACCCAGCACGATTTCCGGCTCTATGCGCGGTTCGATAAGCGCTGCCAGCGAGACGCCGCCGATCATGCCTTCGACCTCGCGCAGCGTGGTGTCATAGACCGGGCCATAGATCGGCTGATGAACGCCGTATTCGTCCCAGATCGTGCGGTTGGTGAAGCCGATCTTGCGGCCGACGACCACTTCGCCCTGGGCCACGCGGCGGGCCGTGACGGCCCGCGAAACCCGGTAGGCCTGTGCCACATCAAGCGCCGCCATGCTGGTCAGCGGCGCGATCTGCTGCCGGCTGGAGAGCGCTGAAAGGATGTCATCGGCAAGTCGGGCGGCGTTCGGCATGAAGGCAGCATAGCCATGGCCGCCGCCCCCTGTCATCCATCGGAACGACCGATGGTATCCGAAATCTTGCCCTGGTAGCACACCCTCTGCCATCCTCGGCAGAGGCCTAACTCTGCTGGCTCACATGTGCAGAGCGCGCTTTTCCACCGCCAGCGCCGCTTCCTTGACAGCCTCCGACAGGGTCGGGTGGGCATGGCAGGTGCGCGCCAGATCCTCGGACGAGCCGCCGAATTCCATCAACACCGCGCACTCATGGATCAGATCGCCAGCGTTCGGGCCGATGATGTGAACCCCCAGCACCCGGTCCGTCGCGGCATCGGCCAGCACCTTCACGAAACCGTCCGTGGCGCGCATGGCGCGGGCACGGCCGTTGGCAGTGAACGGGAACTTGCCGGCCTTGTAGGCGACGCCTGCGGCCTTCAGTTCTTCCTCGGTGTGCCCGACAGAGGCGACCTCCGGCATCGTGTAGACCACGCCGGGGATCACATCGTAGTTCACATGGCCTGCCTTGCCGGCCAGGATTTCGGCCAGCGCCACGCCCTCATCCTCGGCCTTGTGGGCCAGCATCGGGCCCTTGACCACATCGCCGATGGCAAAGATCCCGGCGACATTGGTCTCGTAGTGGTGGCCGATCGTGACCTTGCCGCGCTCCATGGCCACGCCGACGGCCTCCAGCCCGAGCCCGTCGGTGTTGGGCCTGCGCCCCACGGCCACCAGCACCACATCCGCCTGCAGCACCTTTGCCTCGCCGCCGGCAGCGGGCTCGACCGTGACCTTGGCACCGCCCTTGCCCTGCTCGACCTTGGTGACCTTGGACGACAGATGAAAGGCCATGCCCTGCTTTTCGAGAATGCGCTGGAAGGATTTGGCCACTTCGGTGTCCATGCCGGGAAGGATGCGGTCGAGATATTCGACCACAATGATCTCGGCTCCGAGCCTGCCCCAGACCGAGCCAAGCTCCAGCCCGATCACGCCGGCACCGATGATCAGCAGCTTGCCGGGCACCTTGCCCAGTTCAAGCGCGCCGGTCGACGTCACCACGGTCTTCTCGTCGATCTCGATCCCCGGCAGGCTGGCCGGCTCCGAGCCAGTGGCGATGACGATGTTCTTCGTCTCCAGCACCTGCGCTGTGCCGTCCTCGGCCTTCACCTGCACCTTGCCGGCAGCGAGAATCGTGCCGAGGCCGTGAAAGGCGTCGATCTTGTTCTTCTTGAGCAGGAAGCCGACGCCGTTGACGTTGGCATCCACCGTGTCCTGCTTGTGGGCCATCATTGCCTTCAGATCGAGCTTGGGCTTCGAAACCTGAATGCCGAGTGCCTCGAAGCCATGCCCCGCTTCCTCGAACAGCTCCGACGCATGCAGCATCGCCTTGGAAGGAATGCAGCCGACATTCAGGCAGGTTCCGCCATGGGTCTTGCGCTTTTCGACAACCGCGACCTTGAGGCCAAGCTGGGCTGCGCGAATGGCACAGACATAGCCGCCAGGGCCGGTGCCGATGATGATCAGGTCGTAGGACATGCCGGAAACTCCGCAGACGTTAGGTGAGATTGGCGCGGCGCGCGCGCACGAAAAGCCAGAGGCAGCCGGCCCAGGTCAGCGCCATCGCGCCCCAGTGGACCAGTTGCATCGGGTGGACAAACGGCTCGGTCAGCGCCGCGCGGCCCATGCGCGGCAAGAGCACGAGGCTGAGAATCACGGCGGCGAAAGCCGGAATGCTGGCCCAAGACAGGCGTTTCAGCAGCAGCATGGCGATGACCGCGACGAGCAGGCCCGCCAAAAGCAACGGCAGCACGCCCGCCGCATAGCTTTGCTGGAAATAGAAAGCGTGGATCGAGTTCCACAGCACGAAGGCTCCCTGCCCGATGCCGATCCAGCTCGCCGCGTGCAGCACGGCAGCCAGAAGAAGACAGAGCATGAGAAACCAAGGGCGCATCACTTCTGGCTCCAGGGTCTTCGCACATGCGTGGCCTCCTTCTCGCAATCCTCATCCTTCGACGGGCTCAGGATGAGGATTGTGTCTGGTTCCGCCGCCTTACAGGTCCATCACCAGCCGTGCCGGATCCTCGAGGCTTTCCTTGACGCGCACCAGGAAGGTCACGGCTTCCTTGCCATCGATGATGCGGTGATCGTAGCTCAGCGCCAGATACATCATCGGGCGCACCACGATCTGGCCACCCACCACCATGGGCCGCTCCTGGATCTTGTGCATGCCGAGAATGGCCGACTGCGGCGCATTCAGGATCGGCGTCGACATCAGCGAGCCATAGACGCCGCCATTGGAGATGGTGAAGGTGCCGCCCTGCATCTCGTCGATGCGCAGCGCGCCATCGCGGGCACGCTTGCCGAAATCGGCGATGGTCTTCTCGACACCGGCGATGCCGAGCTGGTCAGCCTCCCGCACCACGGGCACGACCAGCCCCTTGTCGGTGCCGACAGCCACGCCGATGTGGTAGTAGTTCTTGTAGATGATGTCGGTGCCGTCGATCTCGCCGTTGACCGCCGGCAGTTCCTTCAGCGCCTGCACGCAGGCCTTCACGAAGAAGCCCATGAAGCCGAGCTTCACGCCGTGCTTCTTCTCGAACAGGTCCTTGTACTGGTTGCGCAGCGCCATCACCGGGCCCATGTCGACCTCGTTGAACGTGGTCAGCATGGCAGCGTTGGACTGGGCTTCCTTGAGCCGGCGCGCGATGGTCTGGCGCAGCTTGGTCATCTTGACGCGCTCTTCGCGAGAGGCGTCATCCACCGCGACCGGCGCGCGCACCACGATGGGTGCGGGCACGGCCGGGGCAACGGCGACGGGGCCTGCGGCAATCGCTGCCAGCATGTCACCCTTGGTAACGCGGCCATCCTTGCCGGAAGCGGCCACCGCAGCAGGATTGATGCCGCTCTCGGCGGCAAGACGCGACACGGCAGGGCCTGAATCGGCAGCCTTGGCAGCGGCCTGTTGCACTGGCGCCGGTGCGGGCGCCGCCGTCTTGGCAGGCTCTGCCTTGGGCGCGGGAGCCGAGGCAGCGGCGGCACCACCGGCCGTGATCATGCCGAGCAGCGCAGCGACACCGACCGTCTCGCCTTCCTTGGCCACGATCTCGCCGAGCACGCCGGCGGCCGGCGCATTGACCTCGAGCGTGACCTTGTCGGTTTCGAGCTCGACCAGCGGCTCATCAGCCTTGATGGCATCGCCGGGCTTCTTGAACCACTTGCCGATCGTGGCCTCGGTGACCGATTCGCCGAGCGTGGGGACGCGGATTTCAGTGGCCATGTCAGTGAGCCTTCGTTTTGTGTTCGTCAGGATGGGGGTCAGGCCGCAAAGGCCTCGTCGAGGAATGCCTTGAGCTGGACCAGATGCTTGGACATCAGGCCGGTGGCGGTTGCCGCCGATGCCGGACGTCCGACATAGCGCGCACGCTTGGCCTTGGCCCCGCAATGGCCGAGCACCCATTCGAGATAGGGCTCGACGAAGCTCCACGAACCCATGTTCTTGGGCTCTTCCTGGCACCAGACGATATCCGCGCCCTTGAAGCGCGCCAGTTCGTTGGCCAGCGACTTCAGCGGGAACGGATAGAGCTGTTCGACGCGCAGCAGATAGACATCGTCGATGCCGCGCTTCTCGCGATCCTCGTACAGATCATAATAGACCTTGCCGGTGCACAGCACCACGCGCCGGATCTTGGCATCCTTGACCAGCTTGATGGCCTCGCCCTTCCGCGTTTCCGCGTCATCACGCAACACGCGGTGGAAGGTGGAGCCTTCGGCAAGATCGGCCAGATCGGAAACGCAGCGCTTGTGCCGGAGCAGCGACTTGGGCGTCATCAGCACCAGCGGCTTGCGGAACTCGCGCTTGAGCTGGCGGCGCAGGATGTGGAAATAGTTGGCCGGCGTCGAGCAGTTCGCCACCTGCATGTTGTCTTCCGCGCACATCTGCAGGAAGCGTTCAAGACGGGCGGAGGAGTGCTCCGGCCCCTGGCCTTCATAGCCGTGCGGCAGCAGGCAGACGAGGCCTGACATGCGCAGCCACTTGCGCTCGCCCGACGAGATGAACTGGTCGAACAACACCTGCGCGCCGTTGGCAAAGTCGCCGAACTGCGCTTCCCAGCAGACCAGCGCGTTCGGTTCCGACAGCGAGTAGCCATACTCGAAACCCAGCACAGCCTCTTCCGAGAGCATCGAGTTGATGACCTCGTAGCGCGGCTGGCCCTCGCGGATGTGGTTGAACGAGGTGTGGCGACCTTCGGTCTCCTGATCGATCAGCACCGAGTGGCGGCTGGAGAAGGTGCCGCGCTCGCAATCCTGGCCCGAGAGGCGCACCGGGTGCCCTTCCAGCAGCAGCGAGCAGAACGCCAGCGCCTCGCCGGTGGCCCAGTCGATGCCTTCGCCGGTCTCGATTGCCTTCTTGCGGTTGTCGAGGAAGCGCTGGATTGTCTTGTGCACGCTGAACCCTGCGGGCACGGCCGTGATCTTCTCGCCGATCTCGCGCAGCACCACAGCCGGAACGCCGGTCGCACCGGAGCGCGGATCATCGGCATCTTCCTTGATGGCCTTGAGGCCGGCCCACTTGCCATCGAGCCAGTCGGCCTTGTTCGGCTTGTAGCCCAGCGCAGCCTCGAACTCGGACTCGAGCCGGCCCTTCCAGTCGGCCTTCATGGCCTCGATTTCGGCTTCGGTGACCGTGCCTTCGGCCACCAGCTTGGCGCTGTAGAGTTCCAGCGTCGACTTGTGGCCCCTGATCTTCTTGTACATCAGCGGCTGGGTGAAGCCCGGCTCGTCACCCTCGTTGTGGCCGAAGCGGCGATAGCACCACATGTCGATGACGACCGGCTTGTGGAACTTCTGACGGAACTCGGTGGCCACCTTGGCCGCGAACACCACCGCTTCAGGGTCATCGCCGTTGACGTGGAAGATCGGTGCTTCCACCATCTTCGCCACGTCGGACGGATAGGGCGAGGAGCGCGAATAGCGCGGATAGGTGGTGAAGCCGATCTGGTTGTTGATGATGAAATGGATCGAACCGCCGGTTCGGTGACCCTTCAGGCCGGAAAGACCGAGACACTCGGCCACCACACCTTGCCCGGCGAAGGCGGCATCGCCGTGGATCAGCAGCGGCATGACCTTGGTGCGTTCCACCACATCGGCCAGTTGGTCCTGCTTGGCGCGGACCTTGCCGAGCACGACCGGATCGACGATTTCCAGATGTGACGGGTTGGGCGTCAGCGACAGGTGCACCTTGTTGCCATCGAACTCGCGGTCCGACGAAGCGCCGAGGTGATACTTCACGTCGCCCGAGCCTTCCACATCGTCCGGCGCGGCGGAACCGCCCTTGAACTCGTGGAACAGTGCGCGGTGCGGCTTGCTCATCACCTGGGTCAGCACGTTGAGGCGGCCACGGTGGGCCATGCCGAAGACGATGTCCTTCACGCCGAGGTTGCCGCCGCGCTTGATGATCTGCTCGAGCGCCGGGATCAGCGATTCCCCGCCATCGAGGCCGAAACGCTTGGTGCCGGTATACTTGAGGTCGATGAACTTCTCGAAGCCCTCGGCCTCGACCAGCTTGTTGAGGATGGCGCGCTTGCCTTCGCGGGTGAAGGCGATTTCCTTGTCCGGACCTTCGATGCGCTCCTGGATCCAGCCTTTCTGGGCCGGATCGGTGATGTGCATGAACTCCACGCCCATGGTCTGGCAATAGGTGCGGTCGAGCACCGCGATCATCTCGCGGATGGTCGCGAACTCCATGCCGAGCACATGGTCGATGAAGATCTTGCGGTCCATGTCGGCGGCGGTGAAGCCATAGGACGCAGGATCCAGCTCCTCATTGGCCTTCTTGGCTTCGATACCGAGAGGATCGAGCTGGGCATGCAGGTGGCCACGCATGCGGTAGGCGCGGATCAGCATCAGGGCGCGCACCGAATCGCGCGTCGCCTGCTGCACGTCGGCCTGGCTGAGTTCGACCCCCTTGGTCTGCGCCTTGCCCTTGAGCTTGTCGCCGACACTCTTCTCGACCTGGGCCCAATTGCCATCCAGCGCCGAGATCAGGTCGCCATTGGCATGGATCGGCCAGTTCGGGCGCTGCCACGAAGCGCCGCCGGACGCGGTGGTGGCGTCCTTCGCGTCATCCTTCAACGCGCCGAAGAAGGCCTGCCAGTCTGCGTCGACCGAGGCCGGATTGGCCTGGTAGCGCGCGAACAGATCCTCGATGTAGCCGGCATTGGCTCCGTAAAGGAACGAAGTCTGGGCAAACACGTCGTTGGCGTCCTGGCGTCCCATGTTTCTCTCCCGCAGCTTGTCGTCGTTGCGCCGGTGTCCTCCCCGGCGTCGCAGAATGCGCGGGCCTGGCAGGCCCGCGCGTTGTGTTGGTCAGCCCTTCAGCACATCGACGAGCGTCTTGCCGAGCCGCGCCGGTGAGGGCGAGACCTTGATGCCGGCGCTTTCCATGGCGGCGATCTTGTCTTCCGCCCCGCCCTTGCCGCCAGCGATGATCGCGCCGGCATGGCCCATGCGCCGACCCGGAGGGGCCGTGCGACCGGCAATGAAGCCAACCATCGGCTTGGCCCGGCCGCGCTTGGCCTCATCCTTGATGAACTGGGCGGCGTCCTCTTCGGCCGAGCCGCCGATTTCGCCGATCATGATGATCGAGGTCGTGTGCGGATCGGCCAGGAACATCTCCAGCATGTCGATGAATTCGGTGCCCTTGACCGGATCGCCGCCGATGCCGACCGCCGTGGTCTGGCCAAGACCCTCGCGCGTGGTCTGGAACACCGCCTCATAGGTCAGCGTGCCGGAGCGCGAGACGATGCCGACCGAGCCGGGCTTGAAGATGTTGGCCGGCATGATGCCGATCTTGCTTTCGCCGGCAGTGACAATGCCGGGGCAGTTCGGCCCGATCAGCCGCGTCTTCGAGCCGATCAGGGCGCGCTTGACCTTGATCATGTCGGTGACCGGGATGCCCTCGGTGATGCAGACCGCGAGCGGCACTTCCGCGTCGATGGCTTCGAGGATCGAGTCGGCAGCGCCTGCGGGCGGCACGTAGATCACGGTCGCCGTTGCGCCGGTGGCGCTGACGGCTTCGGCAACCGTGTCGAAGACCGGCAGGCCGAGATGGACCGAACCGCCCTTGCCAGGAGAGACGCCGCCGGTCATCACGGTGCCGTAGGCAATCGCCTGCTCGGAATGGAAAGTGCCATTCTTGCCGGTGAAGCCCTGGCAAATGACCTTGGTGTTCTTGTCGATGAGGATGGACATCAGGGTTTCCTGTCTTCCAGTAAGGTCTTGATTTCTTTCAGAACAATCAGGCTCTGCCGTGCGATTTCGTGGTTCTCGCGCCCCAGCGCCCGGTTCTCTTCATTGATCCGGGTCACCTCTGTGAGATGGCTCGAGTAGCTCTTGTGCTGCCGCCTTGCGATCACCAGCACGAACAAGATCATCGCAAGGATCAGCACAAGCGGAAGCCAGGCCATGATCACGTCGATCATTGCCGGGCCCATCCCGTTCAGCCCTTCACGGCCTTGACGATCTTCTGGGCGGCATCATCGAGATCATCCGCCGAGATCACGTTGAGGCCGCTCTCGTTGATGATCTTCTTGCCAAGCTCGACGTTGGTGCCTTCGAGGCGCACCACGAGCGGAACCTTGAGGCCGACTTCCTTGACCGCAGCGATCACGCCCTCGGCAATGACATCGCACTTCATGATGCCGCCGAAGATGTTGACCAGGATGCCTTTCACCGCCGGATCGGCCGTGATGATCTTGAAGGCCGCCGTGACCTTTTCTTTCGAGGCGCCGCCACCGACATCGAGGAAGTTGGCAGGCTCGGCACCATAGAGCTTGATGATGTCCATGGTTGCCATGGCAAGGCCTGCGCCGTTGACCATGCAGCCGATCGTGCCATCGAGCGCGATATAGGCGAGGTCATACTTCGATGCCTCGATTTCCTTGTCGTCTTCCTCGCTCACGTCGCGCAGCGCCATGATGTTCGGGTGACGGTAGAGCGCGTTCGAATCGAACGAGATCTTGGCATCGAGGCATTTGAGCTGGGCATCCTTGGTGATGATCAGCGGGTTGATTTCCAGCATCGCCATGTCGGTGGCAACGAAGGCAGTATAGAGCTGAGCCACCAGCTTCTCGGCCTGCTTGGCAAGATCACCCGATAGCCCGAGAGCCTTGGCGACCTTGCGGCCATGCAGCGGCATCGCGCCGGTGACCGGATCGACCGAGAAGGTGATGATCTTTTCCGGCGTGTCGTGCGCCACATCCTCGATGTTCATGCCGCCTTCGGTCGAGACCACGAAGGCGATGCGGCTGGTTTCGCGGTCCACCAGCATCGACAGGTAAAATTCCTTCTCGATGTCCGAACCATCCTCGATGTAAAGGCGGTTGACCTGCTTGCCGGCGGGACCGGTCTGGATCGTGACCAGCGTATTGCCGAGCATCTCTTTGGCATGAGCCTTGACCTCGTCGATCGACTTGGCAAGGCGCACGCCACCCTTGGCATCCGCCGGCAGTTCCTTGAACTTGCCCTTGCCGCGGCCGCCTGCATGGATCTGGCTCTTGACCACATAGAGCGGGCCGGGGAGCTGCTTGGCAGCGGCTTCGGCTTCCTCGACCGTGAAAGCCGCAAAGCCCCTGGAGACCGGCGCGCCGAACTCCTTGAGAACGGCCTTGCCCTGATATTCGTGGATGTTCATTTGGATATCCTTCGGATTGGCAATGGGCAGTCGGCAATCGGCAGTCGTGCTGGCAATGGCGTCGTTCGTGCGACTGCCGATTGCCGACTGCCCGTTGCCTCTCAGTCTTTCAACGACGGATCGATGGTCTTGCAGGCTTCGATCAGGCCCGTGACGGAAGCCACCGACTTGTCCATCATGGCCTGCTCGTCCTTGTTCAGCTTGATCTTGATGACGCGCTCGATGCCCTTGCCGCCAATCACCACCGGCACGCCAATGAACATGCCCTTGACGCCGTATTCGCCCTTCAGCGCAGCGGCGCAGGGCAGGACGCGCTTCTGGTCCTTGAGGTAGCTCTCGGCCATGGCGATGGCGGACGCGGCGGGCGCATAGAAGGCCGAGCCGGTCTTCAGCAGGTTGACGATCTCGCCGCCGCCCTTGCGGGTGCGCTCGACGATCTGGTCGACCTTCTCCTGTGTGATCCACTTCATCTTGACGAGATCGGGCAGAGGCACGCCGCCAACCGTCGAGTAGCGCACCAGCGGCACCATGTCGTCGCCGTGGCCGCCGAGCACGAAGGTCTTGATGTCCTTGATCGAGACGCCGGTCGCTTCCTCGAGGAAGTAGGCCATGCGGGCGGAATCGAGCACACCGGCCATGCCGCAGATCATGCTGGGCTTCACGCCCGAGAACTTCTGCAGCGCCCAGACCATCGCATCGAGCGGGTTGGTGATGCAGATCACGAAAGCCTTGGGGGCATAGGTCCTGATGCCTTCGCCGACAGCCTTCATCACCTTCAGGTTGATGCCAATCAGGTCATCACGGCTCATGCCCGGCTTGCGCGGCACGCCGGCCGTGACGATCACCACGTCGGCACCGGCGATGTCGGCATAGTCGTTGGTGCCCTTGTAGAGCGCGTCGAAGCCGTCAACGGCCGAGGATTCCACCAGATCGAGGCTCTTGCCCTGCGGAACGCCCTCGGCGATGTCGAACAGGACGATGTCGCCCAGTTCCTTCAGGCCGGCGAGATGGGCGAGCGTTCCGCCGATCTGTCCGGCACCAATCAGGGCGATCTTCTTGCGGGCCATGGAGCCATTCCTTCCAGGTCTGTGATCGGGCAGGGCCCTGATACGGGCCTCGCCGGGTGGCATGACGGAACGTGAACTGGAGGCGACCGGCAAACCGGAGATCGGCACTGCCAAATCGTTCAGCCACGCAAAACCGGCGCTTCTGTGACTCAACGGCAGGTCATCGACAAGTCGGGGCTCGGACGCACAGTGCTGGAAGGCGGGCTTTGCCAGTGCTGCTGCATCGATTGAAATCACAACACAATCAATGCGTTGGAGTCCTCCGACGACTTGATCGTAAACGAAAGATTAACGACGAAAATACTGGTTTCAAATGACATTTTTTGTCATTTGAAACCAGTCTGAATCAGATCGCTCCGCTGGCAAGCGCCCTGAGCACGACCTTGACGATACCGGCCAGACGCTGGTCGAACTGCGTCTGCGGCACATCCCCTTCCAGTTCCACCGCCACCGGATGCACGAACCGGAAGCAGGCATCGAGCACGAACACTGCCGCCCGGTCCTTGTCGCGAGGCTCGAAGCTGCCCGAGTTGATGCCCTCGTCGATGACCCGGTCAAGCAGGGTCCGCACCCTGAGCCGGTGCCGCCTCGCCACAGGCCGGCGCTTGACCATGGCATCGCGAAACGCTGCATAGAGCGCCGGGTTGTCGCCCAGACCATCCCGGTTGGCCCTGGCCAGGGCGAGGATCATGCGCTCCAGCTTGTCGTCCGATGGGTCCGGTCCGTCGGCGATGTCGGTCAGCCGCGTTTCAACCGACTTGATCCAGGCATCGACCACCGCATCGATCAACGCCTGCTTGGACGGGAAATAGCGGTAGACATTGGCATGCGTCATGCCAGCCGCCTCGGCGATGGCGACCACGGTCAGACGCCGCGCACCGAGCAGCCTGAGGTGCTCGGAGGCCAGCGCCAGAAGGCGCATGTCCGTCGGTTCCTTGTTCTGCGGCATCAACGCCATCAGGTCTCCACCAGCCCGGTCGAGCTGCTGCTTGCCGTGGTCACGCCGCGTCCATGCGGCAATGCCAGATAGTCCTCGCCCCGCATCTCGATCAGGCGCGACGCTGTCCGGTCGAATTCGAAGGCCTCGTGCCCATGGTCGGCATGATACAGCTTGTGCGGCTCGGCGGCTGCGGAGACGATCAGCTTGACGCGGTTCTCGTAGAGCGTGTCGATCAGGATGATGAAGCGCTTGGCTTCATTGCGGTTCGTTGCCTGCATCAAGGGCACGTTGTCGAGCACCAGCGTGTGGAACCGGCGGGCGAGCGCAAGATAGTCCTGCGCGCCATAGGTCTGGGCGCACAGATCCTCGAATGAGGCCCGCGCCACGCCGAAAGCCGCGTGTGGCACTGTCAGAGTGTGGCCCAGCACGGTCAGCATCACAGGCGGCGCATCGGCCTGACCCGTCAGCCGGATGAAGGCTTCATCCAGCGCAGCCGTGGCGTCCGGCCCAAGCGGTTGATGATAGACCTGGGCTCCGGCCAGCTTCTCGAGCCTGAAATCCGTGCGGGCATCCAGTTGAACCACATCCACCCTGCGGACAAGTTCGGTAACGAACGGCATGAACAGGGTTCGGTTCAGGCCGCCTTCGTAGAGCCGCGAGGGCTCCACATTCGAGGTGGCAACCAGCGTCACCCCTTCCGCAAACAGGGTGCTGAACAGCCGCCCCAGGATCATCGCATCGGCAATGTCGGTGACGGTGAATTCGTCGAAGCAGAGCAGGTCTGCCTCCGCTGCAATGGCGCGGGCCGTCGGCGCGATCGGGTCGCCATCCTTGATCTGGCCGGCCTTGACCTGCTGCCGGAAGGCATGGATGCGGGCATGTACGTCGGCCATGAACGTGTGAAAATGCGCCCGCCGCTTCGTCACGTTCCGCACGCGCGTGAAGAACATGTCCATCAGCATGGTCTTGCCCCGGCCGACCGAGCCCCAGACATACAGGCCCTTGACCGGCACCGGATCGGGCCGACCCCTGGCAAACAGCCAGCCGAGCGCCCGGCCCTTGCTGGCGAGGGCACGCTCGCCAAGCTGCAGCGCCAGATTTTCCAGTTGCCGGACCAGCAACGCCTGTGCCGGATCACGCTCGATGGCACCGGTGGCAACCAGCGCGTCGTAGTGGTCGATCAGGGAAATGGCGGCGGAATTCGGCACGAACGGGCCTTGCAGCGGCGGTCTTGAAGATCAGACGCCTGATAGCGCGTGTTGCCGGCCACGACAACGCATCTGCTGGTCAGACCGGCGTCGCTGGCGCATCGCCGCGAAGCTGTGCCAGCAATCCGTGGATGTCTCCCAACACCCACAGGTCGCGCACCTTCATGCCCTCAAAGTGGAAGATCGGTGCACCATACCACCCGACATGCCGCCCCGTCGGGGCAAAACCGAACAGCGACGCGCGGTGAATGCCGTGGAACCTGAGCTTGCCGCAAACCGTCTCGCCTTCCTCCACCAGTTCGAGGATGTCGGAGGTGTAGGCCCCCAGCGCCGTGGTCACCATGTCGACATAGCCGGCGAAGGCCTCATGCCCGACCAGAACCGGCCCCAGCGATCCACGGAAGGTGAAATCGGGGTGGAAAATCGTAGGGATCAGACTCTTGTCGGCATGGTCCCACAAGCCTTTGTAGAACAGATGGACGACCTGCTTGCGCGCGGACAGTGGCTTGGCGCTCATGCCGGCCCCCGGTCTGTGCGGTCGCCAGCAGGCTCTGGCCTGGATTCCAGGAACGCCTCATCGACCGGGATCAGGAGGCCTGTCGCCAGCCGGTTGGTTTCACTGGCCATCCCGACCACCGCGACAAGTTCCAGCAATTGCGCCTGGCTCATGCCTTTGGCACGGGCCGCCGCGGTGTGGGACCGGATGCAATACTCACAACCATTCGCCATCGACACCGCCACATAGATCAGCTCCTTGGTCAGCGCATCGAGCGCACCCGGCGTCATCACCTCCTTGACGCTTTCCCAGGTTCGCTTGAGCAGAACCGGATCATGGGCAAGGCCGCGCCAGAAATTGCCGACGAACTCCGTTTTGCGGGTGGCGCGAATGTCGGCAAAGACTGCGGCTGCCGCAGGCGAAAGATCGGCATCGTCCAGGATTTTGACAGTCGACATCAGCGCCCCTCGGATCACGCGCCAGCATCCGCCAGATTGCCCCGGCAGGCAACAAAGGTCTTGGTGTTGCCGCCACGGAATGAAGAACCCCTCCATTCAATCCATTCAGGCCGGCAGAACGTATCCTGTGATGTCACAGAGGCAGTTTTGCCCGTCAAAAGAGACTTGTCATGACCCTTGCCCTCTGGTGCGTTCTCATCGCTGGAATCCTGCCCGTTGTCACGACCGGCATTGCCAAATGGGGTTCACCGAACCTCGACAACAACCACCCGCGCGACTGGGCCAATGGCCTTTCCGGCTATCGGCGCCGCGCCTATGCCGCCCACCAGAACGCCTATGAGGCGTTCCCGTTCTTTGCCGCCGCCGTGATCACAGCGAGCATCACCGACGCGCCGCAGGGCATGGTGAACCTTCTCGCCGCGATCTTCATCGCCGCCCGCATCGGCTACACCGCCACCTACATGGCGGATATGTCGACACCGCGTTCGATCCTCTGGGCCATCGGCTGGTTTTCAACCATCGCGATCTTCAGCGCCGGGGCGTGGGCTTGAGAGGAACGGTGCAGGCCGGCAGGTCCGGGATCAAGCCCGGCCCGAGGGCACCCGTCTCGAAGCTCGTGTCGATTGAAACGGGCCGAACGACATTGGGAGTCATCACGAGGATTGCGCCTCCCGCGTGATCACCGGTTCTTCTGATCGAAGACAGGCCGGAGGTCCGCAGCTTCAGGGCGCGGGGAGCCGCAGGCCCAAAGCATCACTAATTCGTCTCTGCGAGCGCAGCGAAGCAATCCACCATTCTGCTGGCCAAACAAAGCTAAAGCCGCCGTATTGAGCACCGCAGCGCCGGATGGTTTCGCCAGGCTCGCGATGACGGAAACGCCGTGTCAGGCATTCGACATCTGCGAGCGCCGTGCCCATTTCGTGGTCCGCGCTTCGATCATGTCGACGATCACGACAAGGAACACGCCGAGAATGGCCAGCACGATCAGGGCGGCAAAGATCAACGGCACGTTGAAATCAGCCGAGGCGCGCGTGATCAGGTTGCCGATACCGAGGTTCGATGCATTCTGCTCGCCAATCACCGAGCCGACATAGGCCAGCGTGATCGAGACTTTCAATGCCCCGAACAGGTAGGGCATCGAGCGCGGAATGCCGACTTTGGTCATGATATCGAGCCGGCTCGCGCCAAGCGCTTTCATGACGTCCTCGGTTTCCGGCTCGATCGTGGCGAGCCCGGTCGCCATGTTGACGACAATCGGAAAGAACGAAATCACGAAAGCGGTGAGCACCGGCGGCAGCCAGCCCACCCCGAACCAGATCACCAGAATCGGCACCACCGCGACCTTCGGGATCGAGTTGAAGCCGACCAGCAGCGGGTTGAGCCCGGCATACAGCAAGCGCGAGGAGCCAACGATCAGCCCGAGCGCAATGCCGAACACCACCGACAGACCGAAGCCCGCCGTCGTCATCCACAGCGTGTGGAAGGCATTGATCAGCAGCGGCCTTTGGTATTGCACCATGGCTGACCAGACAGCCGAGGGCGGCGGCAGCACGAAGGTCGAGACCTTCAGCACCCGGCAGGCCACTTCCCAGAGGATGAAGAACCCGATGGTGAACAGGTAAGGGGCGAGCTTCAGGGAGGTCTTGCGGTCCATCAGGCTGCCACTCTGGCGTTGCGGATCTGGTTGCGCAGGTCCTGGACGATATCGGCGAATTCGTGCGTGTAGGTGACATCGAGATCGCGCGGGCGCGGCAAGGTGACCTCGCGCTCGGCGATGATGCGGCCTGGCCGCGAACTCATGCAGTAGATGCGGTCGGACAGGAAGGCGGCTTCACGCAGGTCATGGGTCACCAGGATCACCGTGAACCCACGCTCAGCGTGCAGATCGCGCACGACACACCACAGCTCTTCCCGCGTGAAGGTATCGAGCGCGCCGAACGGCTCATCGAGCATCAGCAGTTTCGGCTCATGGATCAGCGACCGGCACAGCGACGCGCGCTGCTGCATCCCGCCCGACAATTGCCAAGGGAACTTCTCGCCCATGCCGGACAGGCCGACCGAACGCAGCAGGTTCTCGGCCCGCGCCACATATTCGTGCTTGTGAGCCCGGAAACGCGAGCGATGCGGCTCGACGATTTCCAGCGGCAGCAGCAGGTTGTCGAGCACCGTGCGCCAAGGCAGCATCACAGGGTTCTGGAAGGCCATGCCGGTGATCTTCAACGGCGCGGCAACCTCCGCACCATCGACGATCACCGTTCCGCTTTTCGGAAACTGCAGCCCTGTCGCCAGTTTCATCATCGTCGACTTGCCGCAGCCGGACGGGCCGACAAGGGCAGCGAACTCGCCTTCCCGGACACGCACCGTGAGGTCTTCCACAGCCGGCGTGCCATCACCACCGCCATAGACATGGGTGACGTTCTGGACGTCCACGAAGTAACTCATGAGGCACCATTCGGGTTGTGGGCGCAGTCACGCATCGGTTTCCACGATCCGCCGATGCGTTGCCGGAAACAGCTTTGCTGGCAGGACTGTTCCACTGGAACAACAGCATCCTGCGCAGGAGCGGAGGGCCGCTGCGAGGCAGCAGCCCTCGGAGAGATGAACCTGTCACGCGAGCCCGTCACATGACCAGATCACATGGGCCGGTCACATGGCCCGGTCGGCAGCACCAGGCAGGAACGCGTCGGTGAAGGCATCGCCGGCCCTGGCCTTGTCCTTGAACGTGAAGGTCAGGCCGATCTGGTCAAGGGCGCGGCTCCAGCGACCCTTGTCGATACCGCCAAAACCGTTGGCCTTGACCCAGGGCGTCATCACGTTCTGGTCAAGCGTCATCTTGAGGCGCTCGGTCTCGACCTCGAGACGGGCAACGTCATTGCGCTTGATCACGAGCGCAGCGCCAGCCGCCGGGTCCTTGACCGTATCGCGCACGCCCTTGGTCAGGGCCCGCAGGAACCCGCGAACCGCTTCCGGCTTCTCGGCCAGGAACTTTGGCGAGACCATGATCACGTTGCCATAAAGCTCCACGCCATAATCTGCCATCAACATGGTGACGATGTCGTCGACAGGGACCCCGCGTGACTTCACGTTGATGAAGGACGAATTGGCGAAGCCGAACACGGCATCGACCTCGCCGGACGCCAGCATCGGCTCGCGCACCGGAAAGCCGACATTCTCGAACTTCATGGCCGAGTCGTTGAGCTTGTTCACGGCCTTGAAGATCGGCCACTGCGCAAAGGCCGCATCAGCCGCCGGCGCGCCGAACTTCTTGCCCTCGAGGCTCTTCACATCGGTGGTGATGCCGCGCGACTTGCGGCCGACGATGGCGAAAGGCGGCTTGTCGTAGACCATCATCACCGACTTGAGGTCGACGGTCGGGTTCTCGTCACGGAAGCGGATCAGCGAATTCACATCACCGAAGCCCATGTCATAGGTGCCGGAGGCCACACGCGGGATCGCCTCGCGCGAACCATTGCCTGTGTCGATGGTGACATCGAGGCCCTCGGCCTTGAAGTAACCCTTCTCGATCGCCATCAGGAACAGCGCCGACGGCCCTTCGAACCGCCAGTCCAGCGTGAACCGGATCGGGGTCTGGGCGCTGGCTTGCGGCACGGCAGACAGGAGCAATGCAGCGGCTCCGGCACCGGCCAGCAGGGCGCGTCGGCTGAGGCGCGCGGCTGTGGCGCGGGCAAGGGACACAAGGGAGGTCATCGACAGGCTACTCCACATCAGGGCCTGACCGGATGATCAGGTTGGTTGGTTTCTGGAAAGGTCCGTGAACCGGGCAACGGGTCCGCACGGGATCGGTCGGCTCTTCAAGTCCGGGACATCACACCACAAGTCTGGCTCAGGTCAAGTGTAGCAAGGTCCGTGCCGCGCGGCGCCGCTCCGGATGCACGCCCGCTCCCCGGGTCGGACATCGCGGCGCAACATGTTCGCAACCGGGCACGACAATTCTGGCTAAAAAAGAAGCGTGTGCCTATATTTGCATCATTATGTGTGCGCGCATGTCAGGACAACGTGGTCCAACCGGAAATCCGGCCCGCATGATCATGGCAAAACCTTGACATTAAGCCGCGGCGCACCACCTCAGGGGTGCAGGTGACCGGGCCCCTCTGGCGGCTAGGCGTTCGTTGATATCATCCGGACGCCCCGTGATGTCGGAACCAGCACGCTTCCAATGATGCGCCCTTGCGGCAGGTCGTTCTGACTGGCCGGTCCGGGCGCTCGCTCAACTCACGGGATCGAGAACCCATGCCTGACATGCTTATCGCCGAGTGGCTCGGCAAACCCTTGTGGATGTGGGCGGGTTTCCTGTCCATCGTCATCGCCCTGCTCGCCTTCGATCTTGGGGTGCTCAACAAGGATGACAAGGAACTGGGCATCGCCGAAAGCCTGTGGCTGTCGGCCTTCTATTTCGGCGTCTCCTGCGCCTACGGGGCCGCCGTCTGGTGGGCCTACAGCGCCGGTGTCATCACCATGTCGATCGACAATGTCTTCGTGATCTCGCTGATCTTCGGCTTCTTCGCCATCCCGCGGAAGTATCAGTATCGCGCACTGGTCTGGGGCATTCTCGCCGTCATCGTCTTGCGCGGCATCATGATCGCGGTCGGCGCGGCGCTGGTGCAGAACTATAGCTGGATCCTGTATTTCTTTGGCGCCTTCCTGATCGCGACAGGCATCAAGATGCTGTTCGTGCCGGAAGGCGATCCGGACGTGTCCAAAAACCCGGTCGTGCGCTTCATGAAGAAGCGGATGCGCGTCACCGACGAGTTGCATGACCAGAAGTTCTTCGTGCGCCAGCCGGACCCCAGGACGGGCAAGGTCGTGCTCTGGGCCACGCCGCTGTTCCTGGCGCTGGTCGTCATCAACATCGCCGACCTTGTGTTTGCGGTCGATTCGGTGCCGGCGATCTTCGCCATCACCACCGACACGTTCATCGTCTACACGGCGAACATCATGGCGATCCTCGGACTGCGCGCTCTGTATTTCGCGCTGGCGGCGATGGTCCACCGCTTCCACTACCTCAAATATTCGCTGGCCATCGTGCTGGTCTTCATCGGCCTGAAGATCTTCTGGAACAACCTGGTCGGCAAGTTCCCGCCGGAATACTCGCTCGGCATCACTGTGGTGCTGATCGCATCGGGGATCATCTATTCGCTCTGGAAGACAAGGGGCGATGCGCCGCACGAAAAACCTGCGCAATGACCGCGCACGGCTGACACAAGCGCGTCCTCGCACTTACCGCAGGCATCGGTCAAACCCGATGACAAGCGGCATGACCCAGAAAACGTGACTGGAAACGACAATGGCCGCCCATGGGGGCGGCCATTTTCATGACAGGCAGGCTCACTCGGCAGCGCTGAGAACCCCGCGCCGGACCTGATCCTCTTCGATCGATTCGAACAGCGCCCGGAAGTTGCCTTCGCCGAAGCCCTCGTCACCCTTGCGCTGGATGAACTCGAAGAAGATCGGCCCCAGCACGGTTCCGGAGAAGATCTGCAGCAGCACCTTGCTCATGCGCCCTTCCCTGTCGCCAAGCGCCACTGCTCCTTCGCCATCGATCAGGATGCCATTGGCATGAAGCCGGGCCACATCCTCGCCATGGCCGGGGACGCGTTCGTCGATGCGCGCATAGTAGGTGTCCGGCGGCTTGGGCATGAAGGGCAGTCCGCGCGCTCGCAGGGCCTCGACAGAGGCATAGATGTCGCGCGAGCCCATTGCGACATGCTGGATGCCTTCACCGTTATAGGCGCGCAGGTATTCCTCGATCTGGCTCTTGTCGTCGAGGCTCTCGTTGATCGGGATGCGGATTTTGCCGCATGGCGAAGTCAGGGCGCGGCTGATCAGGCCGGTCAGCTTGCCCTCGATGTTGAAGAAGCGGATCTCGCGGAAATTGAACAGCTTCTCATAGAAGCCTGCCCAGAAATCCATGCGCCCGCGATGCACGTTGTGGGTCAGGTGATCGAGGTAGTAGAGCCCGGCAGGCTCGGGCCGCGGATCGCGCTCGCCGGTCCAGACAAAATCAACGTCCCAGATCGATCCCTTGTCGCCGTAGCGGTCGACGAAATACAGCAGCGATCCGCCGATGCCCTTCACCGCCGGAATGGAGAGTTCCATCGGCCCGACCTTGCCCTCGAACGGCTCGGCACCCAACGCGATGGCGCGCTGGTAGGCAAAGTTGGCATCGACAACGCGAAACGCCATGGCACAGGCACAAGGACCGTGCTCGGCGGCAAAACGCTGCGCGAACGAGTCCGGCTCGGCATTGACGACGAAGTTGACATCACCCTGCCGGTAGAGCGTGACGTTCTTGGAACGGTGGCGGGCAACCGCCACGAAGCCCATGGTTCCCAGAAGCCCCTTCAGGACCTCGGGCTCAGGGTGAGCAAACTCGACGAACTCGAACCCGTCAGTGCCCATCGGGTTGGCGGGCGTGATGGCCGGTGGCGCAGCATCGTGCGGAAATGGTCCCATGGTGGTCCTCCTCTGGACAGATTGTTTTCTGATCCGCAAGATAGCGCATCAGACGCGCACGGAACGTGCGATCGGGCTGGGTTCGGTAAATCTGATGCATGTTCCACGCAAAGACGGTTGTTCTCATGCAGGAAATCACCACGCTTGATGGTTTCGACTGGCGCCTTGTGGCAGCGTTGCAGGATGATGCCTCGCTCACCAATGCCAGCCTTGCCGAACAGATCGGGCTGTCTGCCAGCCAGATCTCGCGGCGCCGCCAGCGGCTCGAAGAGAGCGGCATCATCAAGGGCTACCGCGCGCTGATCGATCCTGATGGCATCGGCCTCAGCGTCACGGTGTTCATCCACGTCGCCCTCGACACCCATTCGCGCGACAATGCCCGCCGTTTCCGCGATCTCGTGCGCCTGACGCCCGCCGTGCTCGAAGCCCACGCCCTGACCGGAGAGGCGGATTATCTGCTGAAACTGGCGGTGCGTGACCTGCGCGAACTGTCCGAGCTTGTGAACGAGGTCTTCCTGCCCCATGAAAGCGTCGCGCGGGTGCGGTCCGAAATCGTGCTCGAAACCCTGAAGCAGACCTCGGGCCTGCCGCTGCCGGCGCAGGCACGGCCGAGACGCTGAACCGAATGTGACCGATCAAGCGGGCCGTGACCCCGCGAGGACATCCACCATGATCACCTCCACGCCAGCCCAGCTTGCCGCACGCGACCTGTTCAAGCTCGCCCGGATCGTGCCGGTCATCAGCGTTGATGATGCCGAGGATGGCGTTGCCCTCGCCCGCGCCCTGGTGGCAGGCGGGTTGCCGATCGTCGAGATGACCCTCCGCAGCCCCAATGCCCTTGCCGTCATCAGAGCCATGGCCATGGCTGTGCCGGATGCGGTGCTCGGTGTCGGCACCGTGATGAACGCGGCGCAGGCCAGCGCAGCGCTGGAAGCCGGGGCCCGGTTTCTTGTCAGCCCAGGCGTCACGCCGGCCCTGGCCGAGGTTGCGGCGGCGTGTCCAGTGCCGTTCCTGCCAGGAGTTGCCACGGTCTCGGAAGCCATGAGGTTGCGGGAAATGGGCTTCACGACGCTGAAGTTCTTCCCGGCAGAAAGCTCGGGTGGTGTTGCCGCGCTCAAGGGTTTCCAGCCTGTGCTGCCGGACATCGCCTTCTGCCCGACAGGCGGCATCGACGCGGCCAAGGCACCCGCCTACCTCGCCTTGCCCAATGTCGTGGGTCTCGGCGGTTCATGGATCGCACCGGCCGGCCTGGTCAAGGCCCGCGATTTCGCTGCCATCACAACACTGGCCCGGGCCGCATCGGCCATTTTGCCGGCCTGAGACGGTGCCGTGTCACTGGTGTGACGTTTTTCAATGATTACATGTTGGATCACGGTGCCATGGACGGCCCGACAGGGAGATCATGATGTTCGACGCAAAGAAGCTTCTCGATGCTTTGGTCAGCGCTGGCTCGCAGGCTGCTTCGCAAGCCGGGCAACAGGGTGGTTCTGCAGGCGGTGGCCTGAGTGGCATGCTGGGCTCGGTGCTCGGCCAGGTCACCCAGGGCGCACAAGGCGCAGGTCAGGGAGCCCCTGGCGCGACCGGTGGCCTTGGCGGCATGATCGGGTCTGTGCTTGGCCAGCTTGGCCAGGGCGCACAGAACGCCGGACAGCAGGCCGGTGGCCTTGCCGGACAGGCGGGACAGGCTGCCACCGGTGCCATGGAGCAGTTGCAGGGACGACTTGCCGGAACGCAGGCCGGAGATCTGCTCAACCGCGCCCGCGAATTCGCCGGCCAGAACCAGATGCTTACCGGTGCCGGCCTCGGCGGACTGGCGGCGCTCGTTCTCGGCTCGAAGACAGGCCGTTCGGTCGTCGGATCGGCGGCGGCTCTGGGCGGCCTCGCGCTGATCGGCGGCCTGGCCTACAAGGCCTACCAGAACCATCAGGCTGGTCGCCCGGTCATGGGTGATGCCTCTGCCCCGGCTTTGCCGGCACCTGCCGGTTCCGGATTCGAGCCGGAAGCGGCCAGCAACGAGACCGCGATCCTGCTGATCAGGGCGATGATTGCCGCTGCAGCGTCAGATGGTCTGGTCGATGCCACCGAACGCCAGGCCATCATGGGCGGCCTGACCGAAGCCGGCTTCGATCCCGAAGGCAATGCCTGGCTTGAGCATGAGATGGCCAACCCCGCCTCGTTCGAGGACATTGCGGCCGCCACATCGACGCCGGAACTGGCCGCACAGGTCTACACGGCGGCACGGCTTGCCATCGAGCCGGACACGCAGAACGAAGTCGATTTCCTTGCCAATCTCGGCGCTGCGCTCAATCTCGACCAGCAACTCGTCGCCGAGATCGATCTGGCCGCTGCCGGCGTCAAGGGCTGACTGCGCAGGCTCCGCAGCCCGCCATGCGAAGGCTGCGGTTGCGCAGCGCCGGAAACGGCGACAAGAATGACAAGGTCAGGCAGGTCTGCCTGGCCTTTTTTCATGTCCCCGCGAGCCAGCCTTGCAGCAAACCTCCCCGCGCCGATTGTTCGACTGGAGTTTCTGGCTCATCGTCGCACTCACGACGGTGTCACTGGCAGTGGTCTGGCAGCGTGACGGAACGCAGGTGGTGCGGCACATCTTCATCGATGACCTCTGGCTGCTGCTGGAGATCATCCCGAAGGTCATTGCCGGCACGCTGATCGGGGAGTTGATCCGCCGGCTCGTGGCGCGCGAGGTGATTGTGCGCTGGCTTGGTGCCGGCTCCGGCTTTCGCGGCCTGGCGATTGCGGCGTTCGTGGGCTTTGTCTTTCCAGCCGGACCCTTCACCGTGTTTCCGCTGGCGGCGGCCCTGCTGGTGATCGGTGCCGACAGGGGCGCGGCCGTTGCCTTCGTCACCGCCTGGCTGCTGATCGGCCTCAACCGCATGCTGATCTGGGAACTGCCCTTCTTCGGCGCGGATGTGGTGATGCTGCGGGCTGCCCTGTCATGCTGGATGCCACTGGCCGCCGGCTGGCTTGCCCGCAAGATTCCAGTCGCCCTGCCGCCGCAGGCTCCCGGCGCGGTGCCGCCGGCATGATCCTGATCGGCCTGACTGTCACCCTCTATGCGCTTGTGGCATGGCTGATGCTGACGGCGTGGCAGCGGCGCGATGGCACGCTTGGCCTGTCCTTGCAGGCCGCGACACGGGAAATCCTGCACCT
>JALORF010000169.1 GCA_025459195.1 Beijerinckiaceae bacterium | reverse complement strand
GGCCTGCTGCGGGCACAGGCCAAGCCAGTCGTCGTCTACACCGCCTTCGTGGAATCGGTGAATGCCATCGCACCGGTGTTCAAGGCCAAGACCGGGCTTGATCTGCAGATCGTTGCCGCCGGTTCGGGCGAGCTGGTGCGCCGGGTCAGAGCCGAAAGCCAGCGGCCTTTGGGCGATTGCGTGATTTCCATCGGCGGCGAAGGCATCGATGCCGCCAAGGACTTGTTCACGCCCTATGTGACCAAGGAAGACGCGGCGATCCGCCCTGACCTGAAGGTGAGCCCCGCCTGGGTGCCCTTCTCGGTGACGCTGGCCGGTGTGCTGGCCGTCAACACCCGTCTTGTGCCGGAAGCCGAGATTCCCTCCACCTGGGCCGAGCTGGCCAACCCGAAGTGGAAGGGCAAGATCGCCTTTGCCGGTGCCGACAAGTCCGGTTCCGCGCTGATCCAGTTGCTGCAGATCATCTACACCGCCGGCGACACCGAAAAGGGCTGGGAACTGTTCGGCAAGATGTTCGACAATTTCGTCGTCACGGGCAGTTCCGGTGCCGTGTCGCGCGGCGCGGCCCAGGGCGAATATGCCATTGGCATCACGCTCGAAGACAACGCCACGCGCTTCATCGACGGCGGCTCGCCGCTGAAGATCGTCTACCCGAAGGAAGGCATCTCGTTTGCCGCTGACGCGATGACGCTGGTGGCCAATGGCCCGAACCCTGACGGGGCCAAGGCCCTGCTGGATTTCATCGTCTCGGCCGAAGGGCAAACGATCATCGTCGAGAAGTTCGGCCGCCGTCCGATCCGCAACGATGTTCCGGGGCCAAAAGGCGCGCTCTCGGTGACCGACCTGCCGGTGAAGAACCCGCCCGTGGCCTGGAGCAATGCCAACAGCAAGCCCTTCCTTGACCGCTACCTGCGTCTGGCCCGCCGCTGACGGCACGCGGAATGGCCATACCGGTTGATGGACACGGCACCATGGCGGGCACGCCGGGCCCCCATGTGCAGATCGCCGGCGTGACCAAACGCTTCGAGGCGTTCCAGGCCCTTGGCGGGATCGACCTCGACATCGCGCGCGGCGAACTGCTCACACTGCTCGGCCCCTCCGGCTGCGGCAAGACCACCTTGCTGCGCACGGTGGCAGGCTTTCTGCGCCATGATGGCGGCAGCATCAGCGTCGGTGGACAGGTGATCGATGACCTTGCCCCGCACAGGCGCAATTTTGGCATGGTCTTCCAGAGCTATGCGATTTTCCCGCACCTGTCGGTGAAGGACAATGTCGCCTATGGCCTGAGGGCGCGCGGGGTCAGCGGCAAGGAGTTGACCAGCCGCGTGATGGAGGCACTGGCCAGCGTCAAGCTGGAGGCTCTGGCCGAGCGCTTTCCCGATGCCATGTCCGGTGGCCAGAAGCAGCGTGTCGGGCTGGCCCGCGCCATGGTGATCAAGCCTGAACTCTTGCTGATGGACGAGCCGCTGTCGAACCTCGATGCCAAACTGCGCATCGAGATGCGGCAGGAAATCCGGCTGATGCAGAAACAGCTTGGCATTACCACGCTGTATGTCACGCATGATCAGGAAGAGGCGATGGCGATCTCGGACCGCGTGGCCGTAATGGATCGCGGGACGTTGCAGCAGGTGGCCGCACCCGAAGCCATCTATGACAACCCGGTCAACGCTTTCGTCACCGACTTCATCGGCGGCTGCAACTGGTTCGACGGGCAGATCATTGCGCTGGGTGCCGGGCGAGGGTTGGCCCTGGCTGGCGAGGCCCCTGTGCCGATGCCGGCAGCATCGGCGCTGGCACCGGGCCAGAGGGTGCGTCTGGCCCTGCGCACCGAGGATTTCATGCTGGCGAACGGCCATGAACGGGCCCTCTCCGGCACGGTGCTGATCCGCTCCTATCTCGGCCAGCGCACGCGGCTCAGGCTGCGCCATGCGGCGGGCAGCGAATTCGATGTGGACCTGCCCAGCGCAGCCGACCTGCCGGCCGAGGGAGCGGTGGCGCATCTGGGGTTTCTGCCGGGCCGGACCCGCCTGTTCGCGGCCGATGACGGCCGGCGGCTGGTCTGAGGCCACCGCATGACGCTCATTGCGCACCCGCAGAAAGGCCGTGCCGAACGGGCCTGGCAGGCGCTGCGCACCGATCCTTGGACGCTGGTGGCGCTGGCGTCGCTCGCCTTCCTCGTGGTGTTCGTGGTGCTGCCGCTGTTCGAACTGCTGCGGCAAAGCGTGATCGGGCAGGAGAGCGGACGCTTCGGGTTGGAGAATTTCATCACCTTCTTCGAGTCGCGCTATTTCCGGCGGGCTCTGGGCAACAGCTTTCTGGTGGCGACGCTCGGCACGCTGCTGGCGCTGCTGATCGGCCTGCCGCTGGCCTTCGTGTTCGCGCGCTATGATTTTCCGGCCAAGCGCTGGATCGAGGTGGCGATCCTGATGTCGATGCTGTCGCCGCCTTTCGTCGGGGCCTATGCCTGGATCCTGATGTTCGGGCGCTCCGGCCTCGTCACCGAGGCGGGGCGCAGCATCGGGCTGGAACTGCCCACCATCTACGGCCCCGTGGGCATCGCGATTGCCAGCGCCTTCGGGCTTTACCCGCTGGTGTTCCTGGTGGTGCGGGGCGCGCTCAGCCGCGTCAGTGCCACGATCGAGGAGGCCGCAGCCAGCCTCGGGCGTCCGCCCGTTTACGTGATCTGGAGCGTGACCCTGCCTTTGGTGATGCCCGCCGTGGTGACCAGCGCCCTGCTCGTGTTTCTGGGCATCATCTCGGATTTCGGCACGCCGGCCATCCTGGGCGAGGGCGAACGCTATCCGGTTCTCGCCACCCTCGCCTTCTCGCTCTATCTCTCCGAGATCGGGGCGGAAACGGGGATGGCCGCCACGACCAGCATGATCCTGGTCGGGCTGGCACTGGCCTTGGTGCTGGTGGCGCGCTTCCTCGCGACCCGGCGGCTGGTGGCCAATGATGGCGCATCGAGCCGCAGCCCCGAGCCACTGCCGCCGCGGACGGCCTGGATGATGGCGGCAGGCGTGGCTGCGCTGGTGCTGATCGCCAACATGCCGCTGTTTGTGGTGGTGATCTCGTCATTTCTGGAGGTGCGCGGGGTGGTGTTCCAGCCGGCGCTGACGCTCGACAACTACACCAAGGCGTTCGGTGCGCTGGGCAACGCGCTGACCAACAGCCTGATCTATGCCAGCGTGGCGCTGGCGCTGACCATCGTGGCCGGCACGGCGCTGGGCTACTATGTGAGCCGCCGCACAGGGCCGCTGGCGCGCATGCTCGACCTTCTGATCATGATCCCTTACGTGGTGCCCGGCACCGTGCTGGGCATTGGTTATGCGCAGGTGTTCAATGGCCCACCGCTGTTCCTCACCGGCACGGCCAGCATCATCGCCATGGTCTATTTCGTCCGCAAGCTGCCCTACATGATGCGGGCCTCGTCCTCGATCGTCTACCAGATCGACCGCAATCTCGAAGAGGCTTCACTCAATCTTGGCGTGCCGCCCGGACAGGGTTTCTTCCGCATCATGGTGCCGCTGATGCGGCCCGGCGTGCTGGCCGGCGCGAGCATTGCCTGGGTCGAGATTTTCAACGAGTTGTCCGCATCGATCGTGCTCTACACCGGGGCCACGCGCACGTTGCCGATTGCCGCCTACCAGCAATCGCTGGGCGGCGATGTCGGCATGGCAGCCGCCTACGCCACGATGCTGATCGTGGTCACGGCGGCGGCACTCACCCTGTTCACGCTGGCCAGCCGCGGCCAGAAGGACAAGGGGTTGGGGCTTCTCTGAGTGATGCAGGCCGAACATGACCTGACCGCCTGGCTGTGGGCGACGCCGAACTCCAATCGGGTCTCGATCCTTTTCGAGGAGCTGGGCCTCTCCTATCAGGCCATCGGCGTCAACATCCGCAAGCGCGAGCAGTTCGACCCGGCCATCCTCGCCATGAACCCTTACGGCAAGATCCCGGTCGTGGCCTGGCGCGAGGGTGCTGCCCCTGACGCACCACGCCATGTGCTGTTCGAATCGGGCGCCATCCTGCTCGCCTTTGCCGAACGGCATGGCCGCCTGCTGCCGGCTGCGGGCGCGGCCCGCGATGAGACACTGGCATGGCTGATGGTGGCACTGACCAGCCTCGGGCCGATGACCGGCCAGGCCCATCACTGGACCGACCTTGCCCCGCAGAAGCCGGATGCTGCAGTCGCCTTCACGGTGGCGGCGGTGGCGCGGGTCTATCGTGTGCTTGATGAGCGGCTGTCGGCCTCCGGGCATCTGGCCGGTGCCTATTCGATTGCCGACATCGCAGCCTTTCCGTGGGTTGCGCGGGCTGGCTGGGCACGGATGGACCTGGCCGACTACCCCGCCCTGAAGCGATGGCATGATCGTGTTGCGGAGCGCCCTGCGGTTCGGCGCGGGATGGCTGTTCCTGACGGCGCAATCCTGTCAGGATAGGCTCATCCGGATCATGGTCCGGCATCGCGACACTCTATCCGGAAGGCCATCATGAGACGTTCGACATCAGTTGGTGCAGCGTTCGGGCTGCTGCTTTCAGCCCTCGCCGCCACCCATCCCGTGCAGGCGCAACCGCGCCCCGCCGATGAGCGCGTGCTGCGCGTCGTGCCGTTCGCCGACCTGCAATCGCTGGACCCGATCGTCACCACCGTCGGCATCGTGCAGCGCCACTCGACCATGATCTATGACTTCCTGCTTGGCCGCGACGCGCAGCAGGTGCCGCAGCCGCAGATGGCGGAAAGCTGGAGTGTCAGCCCCGATCAACTGGTCTGGCGCTTCGTGCTGCGCAACGGCCTGATGTTCCACGACGGCACCCCGGTGACTGCCGAGGATGTGGTGGCCTCGCTCAAGCGCTGGGCGCAGCGCGATGCCAATGGCCGCCAGATCATGGCACTGACCACATCCGTCGAGGCTGCGGATGCAAAGACCGTGGTCTGGACGCTGAGCAAGCCCTACGGCCTGATGCTGCAGGCGCTGTCGAAGCCAAGCGGCATCACGCCCGCGATCATGCCCAAGCGCATTGCCGAGACGCCGCCGACCACGCCGATCACCGAGGTCATCGGGTCCGGTCCGTTCGAGTTCGTCCGCGCCGAATGGGTGCCGGGCTCGAAGGTGGTCTACAAGCGCAATGAACGCTACGTGCCGCGGTCCGAGCCTGCCAGCGGCACGGCCGGCGGCAAGGTCGTCAAGGTCGACCGGGTCGAGTGGATCAACATCCGCGACGCGCAGTCAGCGGTGCTCGCCCTCCAGAACGGCGAGGTCGACTATGTCGAGGCGCCGGGCACCGACTTCCTGCCGCTGCTGCGCCGGGCCGGCATGAAGATCGTCAGGACCGACAATCTCGGCTCGCAAGGCATGATCCGCATGAACCACCTGCATCCGCCCTTCGACAACCTGAAGGCGCGGCAGGCCCTGCTCTATCTGGTCAACCAGACCGAGTTCCTGCAGGCGATGTTCAGCGACCCCGAGCTTTACCGCGCCTGCGGAGCCTTCTTCGTCTGCGGGGCACCGCTCGAAAGCAATGCCGGGGTCGAAGCCGGCTTCGGCAAGGACAAGGCCAAGGCCCGGCAATTGCTGGCGGAAGCCGGCTACAAGGGCGAGACCATCGTCATCCTGCACCCCACGGATGTGCAGTCGATGAATGTCTCGACGCTGGCACTGGCCGAGGAGATGAAGTCGATCGGCATGAAGGTCGACCTGCAGGCGATGGACTTTGCCGCCATGGCAGGGCGGCGCGCCAACAAGGGCTCGCCGGCGCAGGGCGGCTGGCATATCGGGCTGACCTTCTGGCCGGGCCTTTTGATCTCCGATCCGGTGGGCAACACGCCGATGCAGGCCTCCTGTGACAGGGCCTGGCCGGGCTGGCCCTGCGACGCGGAGCATCAGGCGCTGATCGACAGCTATCCGTCGGTCACCGGCCTGGCGGCCCAGAGGGCACTGGCCGAGAAGATCCAGATCTCGGCCTACCAGAAGGTCGTGCCCTATGTGCCGTTCGGCCA
>JALORF010000034.1 GCA_025459195.1 Beijerinckiaceae bacterium | reverse complement strand
TCGCGCAGGTGCTTGCGCATGGTCTCACCCAATGCCTCTATTGAACATGGTTGGGCTAATGGGCCTCGTTGAACGCCGTGGAGCCTGATCGCTGTTTGGTGCCAATCATGGCCCTGCCGACCGCAAATCTCGGCTGCAATACGCCTGTTGGAAAATCAGGGTTTAACATCGCGCCACGATAGGGCAATGTTGACACGTTTACTGCCTAGACCGACCACATCGAAACGGGCCAGCAATGTTTCAACAGGAGATACAGCAGATGCTTGATCGTCGTGGATTTCTGGGTGCTGGTGCTGCGTTTTCGGCCTTGGCGCTGACGGACCCTGCCCGTGCCCAGATGGGGAATGTAGAACGTTATGGCATGATCGAAATAGGGTCCAGCGGCGTCAAGGTCAATGCCTATCGGTTTGTTCGTGAAATGATTGTCGAAGACGAAGCGACCGGCCCTTCGGGGCGCGAGCGCTTTGCGCCGTCGCGCATTGGCAAGGGCTACACCGTCAACACCAGCGTCATCACGGGCAATGACAAGGATATTGAAGAGACGATTCAGGCGGCAAAGACGGCCGTTGAGCGGCTGATCAGCGCAGAATTCGGTGTTCCCAAGCGCAATATTGCAATTGTCGCGTCAAGCGGGGTGGCCACCCTGCCGGCAGCGCTGGAAAAGCTGGGCGCCGGAGTGCAGGCCAACACTGGCATTACCATGGATTCGATTTCCCCACGTGAAGAAGCGCAGCTGGCCTTTGACTGGGTGGTCCTGGGCCATCGCCGACAGCAGGTGCTGATGATCGATGTGGGCAGCGGCAACACCAAGGGCGGCTATTATGAACAGGTTGGCACGCCGCAGCAACGATTCCGGGATTTCTCGGTGCCGCTGGGCACCAAGAGCTTTGCCAACGCCATTCGCCGCAGCTGGCCAACCGATCCCGTCCTCGCCCGGGCGGACTCGATCTTTGAAAGCCAGTATCTGCCCATATTGAACGAACAGCTGGCATCAGCGCCTGGCCTGCTCAACAAACCGCGGGTCTATTTTTCGGGTGGGATCTTCTGGGCCACGTCCCTTCTGGTCCGGCCGATGCAGATGGCCTCCAAGGCCAATTGGGTCAGGCTGCGCGCAGATGATTTCGACACGCTGGGCAAGATGATCCAGGATGGCGACCCCTATGGCTTTGCCCGCAAGACGGCATTGCCGGTTGCGCAGGCGGATTGGCTGGGTAGCCAGCTGACGGCGGTTGCCGAAACCTTCAACGCCGATCAACTGGCGGCGGGCAATGCGCTGTGCCGGTCCATGGCCCGCCGGCTGGAGTTTGCGGGCCGCAGCGCCCTGTTCTTCGCGTCTTTCGCGGTGGACTCCTGGAGCTCGCAATATCTGGTCCGCAAATTCCGCGCCGAAGCGGCTTAAGGGTTTGCGGACGAACATACTGCCCGGCAGCCCTAGTGCGCCGGGCAGATCAACTTCCTGCGATTGCAGCGCTGGACAACCCTAACAGCGCGGCACACCATGGTTGCCAGTTTCGCAAGGCCTCACCAATCTTTCTTTGGCTGGCGGAGGCGGCGGAGGTGCCGGCACATCCCTACGGACTGCCGGTTTTTTCGGCGGTTTCGGCTTTTCAGCCTCCCGCTTCGGCCGAGGCAGGCGATTCTGCCGGGGCGACTTCCGAGGCGTCCGTTGGACCGGCCGGATTGGCGGTCACGGTATCGGCTGGCGGCTCACCCGCCTCTACAGCCGGCGGGTCGGCCTGATTGAACCACCCCTGCTTCAAGCCATAGCTGCCACCCAGCAGCAGCAGCGCAACCAGCACCGCAGCCGGCAGCCAGCGTGGCGGGCCGTCCGGGGCGGGTTCGCTGGCCACCACCGGCCCCATGGCCGCACGCCATTCCGCCACGCTCAGAAACGCCTGGCTCGGATCGGTCGACAGTCCCCGCTCGATCGCATTCAGAAAAGCGGGCGCGTAGCCAGGGGCTTCTGGCCGGCGCGATTTTCCGCTGGTCCAGCCCGGCACATCGGTTCCCGTGACCAGCCGATACAAAAAGGCTGATGCCCCATGGATGTCGGTGGCCGGCGACAGGCTGGCCCGACCGGTATCATCATAAAGCTCGATTGCCGAATAGGGCGGCCGCACAAACGGCATCTTGCCACCGGCAGGCCGCATCAGCGAGCGCTCGTCAGCCCTGAACCCACGCAGGACAATCTGATCACCCACTTGCATCAGCGTGGCTGGCGCGATGTCCAGATGCAGCAAGTCTGCATCATGTGCTGCTGTCATCGCATCGGCCAGTCGCATGGCCAGATCGCGAACGGCCTCCGGCGCCCATGGCCCACGTTGATCAGCACGCTGCATTGCCGCAGCCAGACTCTCGCCAACCGATGTCCCATCACAAATGAAGACAAGTGTTCCCCCGGCCCGCTCAACATGTGTGACCGTTTGCGCCTTGAAGGCAGGATTACTGGCCTGGCGTTTCAGGGCAGCGCCCAATTGTTCCACCCGCTGCAACATGGGCAGCCACCAAGTGCCGCCACCTTCATTCGGGACAATGTTGCCGTCTATGCCACGCGTGGCGACGCCGGCCGGGGCATATTCCCACAATTGACGGCGGCGCCCTCGCCAAAAGGTGGCATATACCCACCAGCTTCCTACCCGCTCGATCGGCTCGTCCATGATCTGGGCAGGGTTGCTCATGCCCACCATTGCCTCGGGGGGCAGAGCCGAAGGCTCCGTCATCACATCCCTCATTCCTAAGGGCAGTTCGGCTGCACAAGCGATTGCAACCGGCCCTGCGCCTCCTCGGACAATGCCTTGTCAGCAATTGGTAGCGATTCGTCAAAGAACAATTCAACTTCGCGGTTCTTTGGAAACCTGATCTCCGGATCGTTGCTGGCAATGTTGCGCAAGGTCGCCCGCAAGGCCCGACACGGGATCGGGCCGTATAAAGTCTTGAATTCATCCCAATTGGAAACAGTGTCCGGTAGCTTGATGCGGATGGATGCCGGCGGCGTGGCGTTTTGCGCCGCCATCGATCCTGGCTGGTTGCTGGCCAACTGGCTTGCCGCCAGCACCACAACCCCGGCCAGCACAGCAACTGCCGCATCACGCCATTTGCCAGGTGCCGCCTTGCGGTTCGGTTGCGGGCGCCTCATGCGGAGACTTTCGAATTGCAGCTGGCGGGCACACGCAACAACCATTGCCGCACGGCTTCGTCTTTCAGCAGCATGCGGGTGAACACCAATGCAGGGCTTGTGTCGCGCCCGGAACCAAAGTTGGAGGCGATCACACTGACGGCGCAGGGTGATTTCTGCCCAGTATCACCCTTGCGATACCGGGCAGCAACCAACACAAAGGCCTTGCCTTCAAGTTCCGCACTATTGATACCGCCCTTTCCAACCGCGGTGCGCAGGGGCAGGCCAGCCACAATGCGGCCTTCCGGCTCCACTTCAAGCTCTGGCAGCAGTCGATAGGCATTCAGCTCGGCAATTTCGCGATCGATGAGCGCGAGGCTGGTTGGTGTCGTGACCGCGCGGCATTTGACCGATGCCTCGCCCGCCACTCGGGTCAGGCGATAGCCGTCGGCAGACTGTTCCGCCCGCAAGCCACAGCCATCGCCCCAGTATTGCCGCAGGGCCAAGGCCTGGGCCGTTGGTGGGCGGCTACCGAACGTTTGCGTGGTTCCGGTCTTGCCGAAAAACACCAGACGGGTTCCTGATTCATCCTCGGGTGCATCTGCTAGACGCCTGAATTCCGGAGTTGCCCGAAGTGCCTTGGCCGTTCCATCATCCAACACGGCCTTCATGCCATCCTGCAGTTTTTTGCGCACATCATCAGATGTTGACACGGTTGGGAGCCCGCCGGGCGGAGGCATCTGCGGGTCCGCGGGCACCAATCGCGGTTCGATCTTCTGCCAACTGATCACCCGGGCATAGGCCTGGGCCAGTTGAATCGTCGTCCAGCGCGAGCGGTTTCCGCCGATGATCGACATCAGATAATCCGAATAAAGGTCTTTGATTTGGTTGAATCCAAGCGACACCGGCAGCAGCTTGTGCACGCCGGCCAAGGCTCGCCGATCCGCCGGCCCGTCATCGCGCTGGCTGCCACCGGTAACTTTGGAATTCCCCCACAGATCCCGGGTGCAGCCAGGCTTTTGGTCGACTGCTGCACCGTCTTGGCTGTTGATGCAGAACATGTCGATCAATGTTTCTGACCAGGGCACCTGTAGGGCAGTCCAGGTGTCCCGGCTATTGCGATTGTCCCAGATCCCGATCGAGCGACGGGTATTCATCCGCGTACCATCAAAAAAATAGTCCGGTTCGCCGTTGCACAAAGGTATTTTTCCCCCCTCCGGCCTCTCCAGTGACAGCAGCATCAGTGACAGCGCATAACGATTGCTGGACCGGGCAATAAACTCGGACATGCCCATCGGGTTGCCGTTGGTGAGGGCCTTCTCCTTCGTCAGGGCGGACTTGTTCCAACCCATGAAACAGCCGAACTCTGCCTCCTTGCTTTCCAGCTTCAAGCGGGACAGCTTCGGATTTTGGGTGATGATCGCCGCGGCAAATGGCACTTTCGCGGTTGAACCAACCGCTTGCTGCACGAAATTATTGTTGTCCTGATAGAGGCGGGGGGCAATGGCCAACTGGCCAAGCCGGGGATCGAGGTCGGCCGCCTCGGCCGGCCAGGTGGGCAGGCCAACAATCTCGCCGGTCAGGCCATCCATCAGGGTGGCACTGGCGAGGAAGGTGGCCACGGGCGCCTTGCCTGGCTGGGCCAGCACCTGGCGCGCGACGGCCGTCAGCGCCTGCTGGCCGGCGTTGTGCAGCTCCTCCACCAGGCTGGTCTGGAACGAGCCCTTGGTCAGCCGCTGCTCGATCGGGCGGGCAAAGCTTTCCAGCCCCCGCGCATAGCGCCGGGTCGACACGATGGTGCGATCCGCCGAACGCACCAGTGCGCCAGTGGGGTAGCGGCTTGAAATCATTGGCACATGCGGCATTACCCGGAAATGCCGGGTGGTGCCGTCTTCCCGGCCGGCCATGGGGACGATGAAATCAAGATCAACCAGCCGCCGCGACTTGACCGCCGTTGCGGTCTTGCTGGTCAGCCTGTCGCGATACAGGGGTTCAAGCCGCTCCCCGAATAGAGCCAGTTTCATATTCAGCGGCAGGCCGTCTACGCGCACTTCGCCAGGCGGTGGGCCCTTGAAGAACAACATGGCCTGATCACCGACCGGGCGCAGCACCACTTCCTTGCCACCAGCGGACTGAAAAGCCAGCCCACAGCCCAGCACCGGCCCCGCCGCCGGCGCAACCGGGCCGGTTGGCTGCGTGTCGAGGCTAACCAACTTCGTGCAGTCCTGCGCGCCACTGCCGGCCGTCAATTTCCACGTGGCACGGGTTTGCAGATCGACCACCAGCACGGCCGGTCCGTTGCCGCCCGGCTTTTCGGACACAACTTCATCCAACGATCGGAACAACAGGTCGCCTCGCCAGCGGACGATGCTTTCGTTCGGACCGATTTCCTTGTGGGCGTTGCGGTCGATGCCGGCAGGCCCTCGCTCCTCATCCTCAACCCAAAGCGATGCGTCGTCGCGGCTGAGGTCTTCAGCCAGAAACGAAGCGGTGATGAACCTGCACACCGGAACATTACGGTTCCGGTTCAGGTCGCAGTGCAGATCGGCCGCGGGCTCATAACCATCATCGCCCTCGCGACGTTGCAGCTTGCCCAACTGGACCAGACCCTTGACCCGGGCGTGATACCCCAGCGGGATGCTCAATTCATCCTCGTTCAGCCGCGGAATTGCCGGCAGCACCAAAACCAGCACCGCCAGCGCCAGAATGGCGGCCAGCAATCCCCTGCCGCTGGCAGACCGCCGCGCGGCCGGAAAGCGGGATGCCTGGCGCGCGCTCATGCCTTGCGCTCCGCCGTCAGGCCAACCGTCGCCATCATCAGCAACAGCAGCCCTTCGACCAGGTCACTGCCCGATGATGGGGCCAGCAAATAGATGTTGCGGCCGGTAAAGGGCACCAGCAACAGATTGGCCAGCACCATGTAGGTGGCGGCGCCAAACACGGTCCAGATCGCCAGCGCGCCGGCCACGGCCTTTGGCCGGGTCCAGAACTTGACGTCACGCTCACTGCAGACCGCGGCCGCGGCCACCAGCAGCACCAGCAGCAAGCCAAAGGCGGCACTGCGGCCAAACGGCGCCATCAGGTGTACCGCTGCCACATTGTCGGTCAGGTGCACATCACGCAGTGCGCTCAGATTGGGCTGCTGGCGGATCGGCAGATTGGACGGCCGCATATAATCGTCGCGGAACATGTCCTGTGTTCGCTGCACGAGATGGATGGTCTGGGCCATTTGCTGGCTGGCGGCCCGGTTGCCGATCTGGGGCACCCAATCGGGCCGAACCACGGCAATCAACCTGATCAGATTGGCGCTGTTTTTCTCATTGCTGTAATCCAGCGCCTCGTTGAGGGCCTCGTTCGTCATTGCCGCGGGATTGGCCACCGGCGACGGTGGCCGGAATGCCAACAGCACCACTGCAATCAGCAAGGCATAGGACGAAACGGCAAGCGCCGGGCCCGGCACCAACCAGACCAGGCCACCCCGGCGGTCCCCCTGGCGCCACCACAGCCAGCCCAACCAACTGGCCACCCCCAGGATCGGCCACAGGTGGACAAGCGGGAAGCCAGTGTCTCGTGCCAGCGCCGGCATTGCGGCACCCGCCAACGCCAGCGCCAGAAAGCGCATCGCCCGCGGCTGGCGCTGCGCCGGATCCTGCGCCGCCACCGCCGCCAGCCGGGCAAGGCCCAGCAGCAACAGCGGCAGATAGATCGCACTGATTGCAATGGGACCCAGGCGTTCCTTGAAGCCAATCAGGGGCAGCGCACCCCGCGCGATGATCAGCAGGATCAGCCAGACCTCAACCGACCATCCCCAAATCGGCAACCGCCTGCCGATCCTCATGATGATTGGTCCAATTGGCCGGGTGAGGCCGGTTGATGCCCCCAGCCGCAGCAGCATCGCCGCCACCGCAACACCAAGCAATACCAAGCCAAGCATGGAAAGGGTGCCAAGCCATCGGTCAATCCCGGCCGCAGCCATCACGTTGAACGCTGCCAAGCCCAGCAGCCGCCGCCAATCATCCGATGGCAGGCGCCAGGCTATCAGTACACTGGGCAGCGCGACCATCGCCGTCGCCAGTTCGGCATAGACCGCCCGCCACGGGATGTCGGGATCGATCATCACCCCTTCGATGCCGATGATCGCCCGTAGGGCCAGCAGGAACTGGGCGATGGCCAGAATGATCCCAAACGCCGGATCACTGGCCCATATTTGGCGACACAGGGCGTGGAAACACAGCGCCGCGGCCGCGCACACCCAGAACAACAGCCAGGGCAGACGCATTTCATCCAGGGCAAACCGGATCGAATGGCGGCTGTCTCCGGCGCAGAATTCCCAAGTGTAACTGATATTGCAGGGCACGGCCTCGATGCCCGGGGTTGCGGTGGCAGCACTGCCGGACAGCGCCCTTCGCAAGGCACCCGGAAAATCATTCGCGGCGGCCTCCAGCGCCGATCCGGGCCGGCCCGCGCCAACGATCGTGTCGATGGTGAACGTGTCAGGGCCGGCATCGTCGCTCTGCTCAATGAGACGCGACCGCATCACCATGTCGTCATTCGGGGTGTCGGCCTGGAAAAGCGCTGGCGTGCGGCCGGGCGCATGGCCAAGGGCAACCACTTCGGGTGCGGCCAGCTCCAAGGATGCCAGCGGCTTGCCTTGGAACGCACCGGCACCAGCGGCAAGGGTCAGCCGTTTGCGATCGATCAAACGGCACCGCGGATTGGGGTTCTCCCCCAGGAAAAAGGCCAGGCTGTCGGCGGCCGGCGCGGGCGTACCGCAGGCTGGAACCGGCGCGGATCGATCAAAATTGACCCTGGCGATCGTGATGCCCCGTTTCAATGTGGAATGGCCGCACGGCCGCCGATCGCAGGTCAATGCCTGCAGTTGCCTGCCATCGCGCTCAACCCGCACGTCGGCATCCATGATGGCCAGGTGCCAACGCGACGGGCCGCGAATGAAAGGCAGCGGCCCCTCGGCAAAATGCTGGAACATGAAGCTCGACGCAGTGGGCGACGCCTGATCGAGCAGGGCGGCATGGAGCGGATAGATCGCCGAACTCGCCGGCCAGGGCGCCAGCCATCCGGCCGGGCCGGTGCGGGTGGGCAGGGCCTTGCGCACCTTGTCCCTCGTTCGGACAAAGCCGCCTTTGCCATCGAACCGGAACTTGTCGGCACATCGATTGAGGCACACGGTGTCGCCGGCTTCCAAGATCACCGTGCCAATGAAATGGCGATCATCCCCCTCTTTGAAGGACGCCAGGATGACGCCGCCGGGCACTGTCCGGCTGAACAGGGCAAGATCACTGCCGCGCCCGTCGGCCGATCCCTTCACAATGGCGATATCCTGATAGGGTTCGTCCGGCATCGCACCGCGACCGGCGGGTACCATGATATCCGGCGTTTGCCCGGCGGTCTGACCGTCCTGCGCACCTTGGTCACCGCCACTGCCCACCCGGAACAACATGGTATCGGGCTGCACCACGGCATCGATGGCCAGGGGTTGCAGCCGCAGGCTGTCTGCCAGGGGGCTGCGAGCACCCAGCAACAGGCACCAGCCCAGCAACAGGGGGGGCACCAGGCTGCGCACCACGGCCACGCCACTCGTCGGCCCAGCCCCGCCGCGTCCATACCAGCAGCACCAGGCAAACAGCAGGCAAATCGCCAGAAATCCAAAGCCGGCCAATCCCATTTCCATTCACCTGCGGTGATATTCGCTGCCATAAATACGGCGGTAATAGCGGCGGACGATCCACAGCCAGCCCACACCAACGACGGCGCCCAGCACCACCAGCGCCGCGAGGATCTGGTTCAGCAGCGGCGTTACCGCTTCGCCGCCCCCATCTCCGGCCGGCATCAGCAGGGCAAGGACCATGACAACCACGATCGAAACACTGGCGACCAGCAAAAGAAATCCGCCCAGGCTGTGATGGGCAAACACCCGGTCCACCGCCGACCGCACTGTCGGGTTGCTGATCGGATCGTCGCTCATCCCTTCACTCCGTCGCCAATACCGCCCAGCCCGCGATCGATGCCACCGCCGTCGCGCCAGTGCCGCATGGTCTGGGCCCATTTCAGCGCCCGCATGTGCAGGGCGCTTGTCGGGTTGGTGCGCCGCACCCAGGAAATCCAGTCGATCACGCCCATGATCCCCCGACAGGGGTAGCGATTGTAGCGGATTTTGGTGTCGCCATTATGCCCTTCGAATGCGGCCACAAAATCGAACTTGTGATGTTCGAACCAATGATCCAGCACCGCTGGCAGGGCTTGCCGATGTTCCATCACCAGTTGGCGCGGGTCCATCATGGCTGCAGCCGCTGCGGCCTGGTCCCTGCCCAAAAGATCCCGGCCCACCACATCCAGATTGGCAATGCGGTCGGCCTTGGTCAGTGCAATGAAGGTCGGGGTGCGGAAGGGTGCAAATTTGCCCGACCGCACATGAGCGTCCACCATGGCGTTGGTAACCAGCGGCTGCCTGGCATCGGCGGTCAACGTCATGCCGTTGGCGCGCATGGTCGACAACATAGACGTGACCTTGCACAACCGGTCGGTCAGGTTGGTGAGAAACGCATCAGTCTCCGCCAGCTCGCGCAGCCGTTTGGCATAATCGGGGTCGGCCATTTTCCTGGCGAATTGGCCCTTGCGGCGGCGCTCATGCCGTTCAAGGGCATCGTCAGGACTCTCGAGGATCTGCAAGACCTGGTTGGCATAGCTGCCAAGCAAGACCTCATCGGCCGGCAAGGCCACAATCATGGCGCCAGCCGAGTTCATGGCGGCCAGCAGGGACCGCGGTGCGCGGCCTGGATCTTCCACCAGACGCCGCACCGTTTCACCGGGCAGATCGACGATGGCGAATTGTTCGGTCTCGCCGCCAAATGGCGACCGAGCCCGGATCATGTGCACCGAAAAATTGTTGGTGCGCCGCACCTCTTCGCCCTCGATCGGCGGCGGCGGGTCCACCCAGATGCCACGGCGATTGTGCAGCTCGTGTTTCAGGCGCTGCAGGAACCAGGTCTTGCCGCCTTCAAAGGAACCGATCAGCGTGACCACGAAAATACCGCGTTCCTGCAAAGACTTGAGCTCTTCGAAAATCCGCTCGTCTTCGCTCAGGATCAATGCATCAGAAGCGGGCGCCGGTGCCGGTTGTTCAGCTTGTGCAGCCTCCTGCTCCTGGGACGGCGCCTCCGGTTCTGGCGGCAGGCTGATGAAGTCGGCCTTGGCTTGCCCAGCATGCGTATCCTGATCGTCCGCCTTGGCTTTGTCTGGGCTCGCCTCAGCTTCCAGTCCACCGGCCTCTGCGGCTTCGGAAACGGCTACAGCCGGCGGTTCTGTGCATGTATCTGCGGCAGCATCCAGCACACTGGTGTCCACAAGTGCAGTTGGCGTTTCGCTGGCATGTTGCTGCGGCGTCTCTTCGGGCGCGGGCTCAGGCTTGGTCCAAGGCAAAGCCATTGAAGGATCTGCGATCGCATCGGTATCGGTATCCAGCCCGGCCGGATTGTCATCGGCAACAGGCACTGGCGGCATCAACGGCGCAGCTTCGACCACGATGGTCGCCGGGTCGCGGGGCAGGATCTTCGCCACGGCAAATCCCGGCGGCACCGATGCGCCGGCACGTGCGCGGTGGATGCCCATGGTGCCGCCAACCGGCGCATGCAGCGTTTCGGAGATGCCGGCCCGTTCCAGAACCAGGATCGGCGTGCCCGGCGCCAGCTGCTCGCCCGGCTGTGCCAGCCATTCCACCAGAACGGCCGGCGCGTCGCCCACCGTACCCGGTACCAGCAGATCAACAGGCTGATCCCCTGCCAGCGCGGAATTGGCAGGGGCTGGCGCACCCATGGCCCGTTCACGCTGGCATAACAGGCATTCGCCATCAGGCCCGCGCGAGAATTCATCCTGAAGATGATCACATGCCATGGCCGTTCCCCCTCACCGCCAGCAATTTCAATGCAGCACGTGCAATGGAAAACTGCAACCAGTCGCCTTGCGCACACGTGCGCGCCAATTGTAAAATATTAGTTGCGTATCGCGCGGCCATATTGGGGCTGAAGCCGCCCAACATCGTCACGACATCCAGCTTCAGCAACTCGGCCCTGATCTCGGCCACCATGGACCAATCCAGCAATCGGCCGATACCGGCGGCGATGTAATTGGCCTCTTCATCATTTGGCGCCGCTGCCGCCAGGTGGCTCAGCAAGCGGGCCGCAACCAGCGCTTCGGCCATGGACCAGCTGCCGCTTTCGACAAGTTCGCCCAGCAGCGCAAAGCGGCGGGCGGGGACCAGCCGTTCGGCCACCGCCACTGTCTTTTCCGGGCACGCCAGCAGGACTGCGATCAGATCGCTGTCAGCCAACATGTCGAGATCAGGGCGGGCCAGCAGCCGGGCCAGCAAATCGTCCAACCGGTCCCGATCAGCATCGGGTAGCGCTGCCCAGGCCAGGGCAAGTCCCGCCGCCTGGGCGATTCCCGCCCCTTCCAGCCATTGCTTCAGCCAGGCTGATGCCGCCGCGGCCGTATCCGTCCGGCCGCCGGCAACGCGCGCCAACAGGTCGGCCACGGCGCGATGCTGCCGATCCGAAATGGCGCGTGACATGGCATGACCGACAATCTCAACCGCCGGCCGCTCCACCAGCTGGCTGTCCCATGCCGGAACCGGCATCGCTTCAGCATGGGCCACCAGATCCCGCCACAGCCGCCAAGCGGCAGGCGGGGTGATGTACGCGCCAGCAAAGCCTCGATCGGTCGCCTCTGCCGGTACATGGGGCCAGCCCGGGGGCACCTGGGCCGGGGCGGTCACCACCAGATTGAAGCAGCGCGCCGGAACAAAACTGCCGGTGGATGGCAGGCCAAGGCTTGTCGCCCAACCGCGCACGCGGTTGCGCTGCTCCGGCGGATCGATCGCATGCAAGGCCGAACGCAGCCAGGGCCAGGGCGCCGCATCGACCGGGATGAACAGAATCCGATCTGTCCAGGCCAGGCCAAAACCGTCCCAGTCGCCTTGCAGGGCTAGGTTGTCAGGCCCACTGGCGGTAGGCGCCAAGGCAAATGCCAGCGAACCATCGGGCGTGGGAATTGCATGGGCCAGTTCGGCCAATTGCGGATGCGGCAACAGCTGGTCAACCAGCACGGCATTGGCATAGGCCACCGATCCGGCCACAGCCTCACCCAGGTAGCGGCCGTGGATCAACAAGGTCGGGCTGGCGTCATCCGTCAGCGGAATGCACGCCAGGAAGGATTCTTCACCGGTATCAGCCCAACCAGCAAGCGCTAACGGCAGGGAATCCAGCAAGTCGCGTGCCTGTGCCGACAAGAGCGGCACGCCGGTTTCTGTCAATATCTGATAGCCGCGGCCGGACGACCGCGGCCCCATGACCAGCATGCCGTAGCCATTCATTGCCCCTTCGTCGGCGCCGCGGGCACCACAGACACCGTTGGGTGAATGGCACTGCCGCGCCACCAGCCCGCAGCGCCTGCGATGGCTGCAACAATCAGCAGGGTCGTTGCTATCACCAGCCAGGCGTTCCGGCTCAGTCCACTAAACAGGCCTGCCGTCTGTTGGCCCGAGCCTGTCGTAGCCACATTCTCCGGATCCGGATCATCCGAGGTGGGGCCCTCGCCATTGGCAGCAGCGCCCTTGACTGCAGGCGCCTGCTGATCCGGTGCAACCGGGCGTTCGCGCCTGTCAGCCAAATCGGCCACAATGCGAGCGGCAATCTGATCGGCCAGCGCCGAAAAAGGAGGCGACGCAATCACCCGGTCGGCTAGGTCGGGATCATTCAAGCGGTCGAAAAACTGGCGCCAAAGCAGGTCATCACTGGCCAAGCGATTGCCAGTCTCGCGCAAAACAAAATCAATCAGTTCTGCACGCAAGCGGTCAAGTTCAACATCGATGCCAGTCTGACCAGCCACAGCATACCCCCAACCCAGGCCTATCGCCCGGCCTTTTATGCCACTTCAGCCGCCGGACCGGAAAAATGTGAAATCCGCTTCGTCCTTCACTGCGCCTGCCACCCCGACCAGCGCCGCCAAAAGCACGTACATTACATCAAAATTCGATCACTGCCGGCGCAATCAAACGCGTAATCCTTTGGTAAACAGATTTCTACCTCGGGCACAACAAGACACAAGCGGCAATATTTGCAGGGACGAACTGCGGCCCCGACAAGCCGTTCCGGCCGGCGCAGGCCCGCCTGATATGCCAAACAGTGGCGATTCTGGTCCGGCCGGGGGACGGACCGGCTGGGGTGAGCCAGCCAAGCGCCAAATGACCTGCTTCCCGTTTCCTCGATCGTTCTCATCTGGAAGATCCCAATTTAAGGTGATCACGAGGAGATGAAGAAAGCGACGAAGCGGTCGATTTTTCCGAGGCGCAAATTGCCTTTGTGTAAAGGCGGGCAGTGGAAGGAACGCGCATCGGTGAGTTTTGCCAGAAAGCGAGGATCAGCAAGGCGACGTTTGCAACGAGCGGAGGAAATACGCCGGACTTATGCCATCGGAGATGAAGCAACTTCGCACGTTGGAGGAGGAGAACGCGGGGCTTAAGCAGCCTGTCGCGCATCTCAGCCTGGTCAATGTGATGCTGCGGGATGTCGTGTCACGAAAGCTCTGAGGCCGGCTCGGCGGCGGCGGCTGAGCAAATATCCCGCCCATAAGTTACCGCTGCGACCCCGGTGCCACACCGCCGCCTGGGGGCTTTCGATCAACGACCGACTGGCGCCGGCGGCGGCGCTGCAGGGATAGCCTTGGATCCGCTCTGGGCGGTGGGGCGGGCCGGCAAGCCTTCACGGATCCAGGCGATGATCTTCACCCAGCGGCCGGGGGTGAGCCGGTCATCGGGCCCAAGGCCGTTCAACACGCGGAACCGAGCTTCGGGTTGATCATCATAGGCCATGCGGGCCGCGAGGCTGGCCACCGTATCACCCGGCGCCACTTGCACGGCCCGCACCACGCGATAGCGAAAGGCGGCCTGATCGGCTGGAGTCAGGCCGCGCAACGAACCGAGCCACCCATCCAGTGCGGTTTTGCCGGCGCCATCGGGATCAACCGCCAGCATGAACATCGCCAGCGATTCGTTCCAGGGCACCAGCTGCAGAACCACCCTCACCGTGCCATTCTGCACCTTGCGCGTCAGCTCGCCCGTCAGGGCCGGTCGGCCATTCACGGTGGTTGCCGTGGGCGTGGGCGGCGGCACATCATCAAGTTCGGCCTTCCACAACGCCACGAAGGCCGCTTCCGTACCCTTCTCCATCGACACGCCGCCCATCACACCCTTGATGCGGGTCGGGCCGCTGAGCACCACCCGTTCCTTGCCATTGAACAACTTGCCGCCCGGCGGCGCCGTGATCGCCAGGTTCAGCCCCAGATGGCGGAACTCGCGCCCATCCACGATGCCCTCTTCCGGGGCGTCATCGAACACCAGGCCATCCAGGAGCTTGATATAGGCGGCCGCATCGTTGCGCACGCTGGGGGTGGGGGCCAGCCGGCTGGCGGCGGCAATCAGGCCCATGCGTTCAGTGCTGACCGGGTGGGTGCGCAGCCAGTAATCCATTGCGCCCTGTTGCACCGAACGCCCCAGCAGCGCCGCCTGCAGATTGCTGTCTGCCTCCAGAATGCGGATGGCGCGGTGCATGCCCATCGGGTCCATGCCCAGATCGGCCAGGATCTTGGTGCCGGCGACATCGGACTGATGCTCCTGCGCGCGCTGGAATGCCCGCACCACCAGGGCCGAACTGACACCCATCACATTGGCCAATTCGGGTGACAGCAGCTTGAGCAGGCCCACCGAGCCGTTGCGACCGCCCTGCGCCACCTCGCTTTGCTGCGCGTGACGGCCAATGGCGTGGCCGACTTCATGGCCAACTATGCCGATCAGCTCCTCTTCGTTGTTGGTCAACGCCAGCAGCTGGCGCGTCACGAACAAATCCCCCGTGCCGATGGCGAAGGCATTGACCTCCTTCGAGTTGATCAGGGTAACCGGGAAGCCGGATGGCGGCGACACCGGGCGGGTGACCTGCGAGATGCGCGCGCCCACTTCCGATACCAGGCTGGCCCAGCGCCCGGTCATCGGCGGGCCATAGCGGCCAAGCACCTGGCGTTTGGCCTCGCTGTCGGGCGGGACATCCGCCAAGGGAGGCGCCAGGAACGGCAGGGTGAAGCCCGGCCGGGTTGCCGGCCCTGGCGCCGGCTTTGCGCCCGGTTTTGCGGGCGGCTCTGCGCCAGGAATCGGCAGCGGGAACGGAAACGGCAGATTGGGCAGCGGGCTGCCTTGCTGGGCCGCCGCCGGCCCGGCAAGGGCCAGGAGGGCAAGCGCCAGCAAGGCAGGGCCTCTCGCCAGCCGGCGACGGGTTAGGGCGGGTTGGTCAGGCATCGGTTCCCCCTTGCGTGCGAGAAACTGGTTCGCCATCCGACCGGGCCGGCTTGCCCAGCCCCAGCAGTGCCGCCGTGGCGGTGAGATCGAACAGCACGGCCATCAGGATCGAGGCGCCGATCATGTTGGCCTGTTGGGCCGTCAGCGCGAAATCTGATTGGCCCAGCAGGAAGAAACCGGTGGCCAGCACGATGCTGGTCACGGTGATGGCCGGGCCCACTTCGCGGATGGTCTGTTCGCTGGCGGCGGCAGGTGAAAGGCCTGACCGTGTCAAGCGGCGGTGGCGCATGAAGATGTGAGTGGTGTCGTCCACCACGATGCCGAGCGCAACCGACAGCACGGTGGTCGCCGCCAAATTGATGGTGCCGGCAAACCAACCCCACAGCCCGAACACCAGAAGCACCGGCATCAGATTGGGCAGCAGGCTGATCCCGGCCAGCCGCAGGCTGCGAAATGCGAAGGCCAGGCACATGGTGATGGCCAGGGCGGTGGCCGCCGTGCCGGCGCCGGTGCTGGCCATGTTGCTGTCACCCAGATTGGCGAACACCACGGCCAGACCGCCGGCCTCGCTGCCGGCCACACCGCCGTTGGCCAGGGTGGATCTGACCTGCCCGGTCGCCATCAGGATGTCGGCGTTGCTGCTGCCCCGGAACGAGAGGGTGCGGATCAGGAAATCCTGCCGCCCGGCTTCGGCCGGGGTGGCCAGGCCGGGATTTTCCAGCATCGCCGGCGACGGCCGCGACCGGCTAGGCGCTTCGGCAATCACCGTGCCGGGCAGGATCAGGCTGCTCTGCCCGGGGCTGGCCCCAGCCATGCGCTGCTCCAGCGCCCGGTGCAGAACGGCGGGGCCCACCACCGAACGGATGCCGGGCAGGCCCGCCAACTGGCCATCAAGCCGGGCCTGACGATCAAGGGCGGCATCGGCCTGCGGGAACCGCGCCCCGGCATTGCGCAGGCCTTCGTCTACCGGCGTTGCCACCGTCAGGCTGCCCAGCGCTGCATAGCCGCTCGACAACGTGTCGAGCCCCTGGCGGAATTCGGTGCGTGGATTGAACCAGCCGGGCATGCTGTCGGCCAGGTGCATGCGGGCCAAGCCGGGCAGGATCAGGCCGGCGACAATGGCCGACGCCAGCAGCACCCGGCGCGGGTGCCGGCCACACAGGGCCGCCAGCCGCCCCATGGCCGGTTGCAGATGGTGGAAACCCGATGCCCGCCGTACCGGCACCAGCATCACCAGCGCCGGAACAAAGCACAGGGTGAAGACAAGGGCGAGCACCGCCCCCACGATCATGACGATCCCCATTTCGGTGACCGCCGGCGAAGTGGAAAACAGCAGCACCGCTTCCCCCACCGCCGTCGTGAGACTGGTGGTGGCGATCGGCCAGAAGTTATGCGCAAGGCTGTGCGTCATCGCGGCTGCCGGGTCGGCGCCGTCCAGCCGGGCGGCGACATGGCCGCTGATCACATGCAGCGCCTCGGCCACGGCCAGTGTTGCCACCAGCAGCACGCCGGAAAACACCAGGATGGTGGTGGTGACACCGGCCAGCGCCACCGTGCCAACCGCAGCCGCCGACGCCACGACCACCACCAGCAGCACCACCAGCGCCAGCCGGACTGACCGGAACAGCAGATACAGCAGCAGGAAATAGATCAGGATCGCCGCCGGGGCGAGGCGCTGGGCGTCCTGTTCCAGGATGCGGCTGAGCGCCCGATCGAACATCGGTGCGCCAACCATCTCCACCCGGTCGCCCGCCCTGAGACCGCGCACATCCACCCGCGTCTTGTCGAGCGCGGCAAGAATGGCCGACAGCCGGTCTTGCCGGTCCCGCGAACCGGTACCCAGATCGGCCGCCAGCAGCACCAGGGCCGTCTCTTGCCGGGCAGAGACGAGCCTGCCTGCAATGCCGGGCAAGGCGGCGGCATCGCGCGACAGGCGGGCCAGCCCGTCGGGTTCAAACAAGCCATCGGGATGGATGAAGGGCACGACCGCCCAGGCGGTGCGCGGATTCTCGTTCGGTCCGGCATCGGCGCGGCGCACCAGCTTGGTGGCGGTGACCAGCGACTGCACCGATTCAACATGCGGGAAGCGGCTGGCCTGATCGGCCAGCTTGGCCAGTTGCAGCAGCGATGTTGATTCAAACACCCGGCCTGATGCCGGGCGATAGATGATGATCAACTGCTCTCGCCCGCCGGCGGTGCGCGCCCGCAAGCGATCGGCAATGGCCAGTTCGGGGTCCGCCTTGTCGATGAACAGGCGATAGTCGTGGCGGATATCAAGCCGGATCAGCCCGGCCGACAGCATCAGCGCGAGCACCAGCCCGGCGGCCAGCCACCGCCACCGCCAGCGCACCAGCGCAGCGGCAATGGCCGCGCCCGACATGCGGGCGGGTACCGGGGATGAGGCGCTGTTCACCGATCTCTGACGGCAAGGCTGTGATCGTACTAGCCGATCAGCTCTGGCTCACGTCCGGGGCGATGCTTCCGTCAGGATATCGGCACACCTTGAGATCATTGGAGGTCTGGCTGCTTTTCTTCTTGGATTCGTCGCGCACCACGACGCGTTCCATCCAGCAGGGCACCTCGGCGTTGATCTGCGCCGCCAACGGTTGCGACGGTGGGGCGCCCATCACCAGCAGCGGATTTTCCGGCGCTACAACCTTGGCCCAGCCCTTGGCCGGCACATAGCCGCGAGCGGCATAGCCAAGATCGAGATTGCCATCGGCGATCAGGAGATGCTGGCCGTTGTTGACCGACCCCATCACGAACAACGGGGTCCCGGCCGCCACTGAAACCCCGGTCTTCCCGGCGCCATTGGGGCTGGCGACAAGCGCCACCGCACCCTTGGCCGCGGTGGCGTTATATTCCGCTATGGTGCGCAGTGTCGACGGCGGTGCAATGCCAGGCGCCAGAGCGATCTCCACCGTCCGCTTTTCGAAACTCGTCGTGCTCAAAGGCTCCACGAGGGCGCAGCTTTTCTCGAAGGTGACGCCGGCCGGCTGACCGGTGATGGATGCGGCGTAGGACGCCTCTGCAATCTTGCGCTCTTGCCGCTTGTCGATGCCCTTGCCCAGGGCAAAGCCACCGGCACCACCTGCAACCGTCATGCCGACCTTGCATGTTGTGTCGCCACGCTCACAGACAATTTCACCCAGGCCTCTGCCAACCAAGCCGCCAATCAACACGCCAATGACCTTCCCCGCATTCGCCTTCTTCGGCTTGGGCGGATTCTTCACCTGCTCGGCCTTGAGGCTCTGAAGACACGGCGTCGCCAGCGCCGGATCAACGGCCTGGGCTGCGGCGGGTGTCGCCATCGTTATGAGCAGGGCAGCAGCCATCATGCCTTGGCGCACGTGTTGGACTTGACCCGAATTGCGCTTGATCATCTGATGCCCCCCAAAATTCCGAACTACGGACAAGGAATCGACCCCCCGATCCATGATCAGATTTGTTGCCATTGCGCATGGCTTGTATCAAGCCCGCGACAATGCAAAGTTGCGAATCGATGAAGATTCCAACTGATCCGGGATCAGATAGATTTGTAATTTACATTTTTTGACATTCATGTCGCGATCATTCGGGGGGACAAGTAATGCGGTTGCAGCGGTGGTCGTTGTTGTGCCTCAGCGCGCTGGCTGCGGGGTTTTCGGTGGCGGCCGACGCGCAGGCGCCGGCAGCGCCGCCGCCCGGCCGGGTGATCGGACGTTCAGGTGCCGATCTGGTGGCCTATGCCGCGCCGCCGGCCTGCGCCCCGCGCGTGGTGGTGACTATCGTGGGCAGCAATCCCCAGATGTTTTCCGGCGGCGTGTCACCGGCGGCGCGCTTTTTCGGCGGGGTGCGGGCCGGCCACAGCCTGGCCTGCCCGCAGATGACCCGCATGCTGGCCAAGGGGTTGCACAATGGCAGCATCATGTTCTCGGCCATGTCGGATCGCAACAATGACTGGGAAGCGGTTATCCTGGGCAATTCGCTCATTGATTCGGCCACTGAAAACCGGCTCGGCACGCGCACCGGGCCGTCGGATCAGGTGTTGCTGCTGCGCACGCCCAGCTTCCTCGATGCGCAAAAGGTGGTGGCACAGGCGCAATCCACCCCGTTCCTGTGCGTCAACCGCTCGGCCGCCGGGTGCGAAGTGATCAGCCGGATCGAAAGCCGGGGCAGCAGCGTGCTGGTGACCAATCGGTATCGCGCCGGTGGCGGCGGCGCCTTGGCCGTGGTGGCCACCCCGTCGCAGGTGGCCGGTGGCCTGTTGTGTGGTGACACGCGCTCGGCCAACGTGACGATTGAAGGCGGCAATCTGGTGGCGGACGCCCGCGCCGACCTGGCCGAGCAGATCCGCGAACGCATTCTGCAGAACGAGCGTGTGTGCACCGGTTTCCAGGGCCAGCCCAATGGGACGATGACCATGCATGCCTTTGATGGCGGCGGCCGTCGGCTGCGCACGCCAAATCCGGCGCAGTTTTCGGCTTCGGCACTGCCGCTGGCGGTTCCGCAATGAGGGCGCGGCCGGCGCTGGCCGTGGCGGTGGCCATCGCCCTGTTGCCCGGCCCGGTGATGGCGCAATCGCGTCGCGCACCCGGGTTGGCCGATCAGGAAATGGCGGCGCAATCGGGCGCGCTGGGCATTGTCGCCTCGCTGGAAGGGCGGCCGTGCCCGCAACTTGGCGATCTGGATTATGTCGCCGGCGCCCGCGATCCGGCGGTGCTGGCCCAGGCCGCCGGCCGGGAACGCGCCAGCATCGACGAGGTGATGGCCACGCTGCGCCGGGTGGCGCAGGATCAGACAATTGGCGAAGAGGGGCGCGGCCGGCTGTTTGCCCTGGGCAGTTGGCAGGTCGTATCGTCTGCGGGCCGGCTGACCCTGTTGCGGATCGCCGAACAGGCGCGGGTCGATCCGCAGATGGCGGACGGAGCGCCCCACCCGCTGGCGCCGTTGCTGGAATTGGCCGGCCTTCTGGATCAGTTCCGCGGCAGCGGGATCAGCGGCGCGGCCGCAATGGCGGTCGGTCGCATTCGCAACCGGTTGGATCAGTGCCGCAGCGGTCTGGCCCGGGCGGTGATTGAGGCGAACGAACCGGCCATCCGCACCGCCCTGGCCGATGCCCGCACCACGGCCGACGTGCGGGCTGTGGGCCAACGTCACCGCCTGGCGGAGGATGGAGCCGGCCTTTCGGTCACTGGCAGTTATGTACAGCGGCTCCGCACGCTGGCCGAAGCCGAGGCCGCGCAGGCCGCCGACGCGGCACGCCGGGCCAGCCGGAATGCACCGGCCCGTCTGCCGGCCCCGGCCGCATCCGCAGTGTCCCCGGCACAACTGGCGGCGGCGCAGCGCTTCATCACGGCGTCGAACAAGGGCAATGAGGCTGCGGCGCTGGCCGAACTGTCGGAGGATATTGAACTGCGGACGCCCGAAGGTGTGTTTCGCGGCAAGGCCGAGGTGCGCGAGGCGGTGCGGCGGCAAAGCGCCAGCGGCCGCAGCGGCACCATGGGCCCACCCCAATCGGACGGGGCGCGTGTGTTTGCCCGCGGCCGGGTGGGCGCCTTTTCAGTTGTTTCCGATTATGAGTTCAATTCAGCCAACAAGATCAATCGCATCGTGATCCGGTGAATGGTTGGGCGCGGGCGCCGCTGGATCGCCTGAACCGAGCCCGATTTGCCAGAGGCCCGGACTTCCGAAAAGGTCGAGCCCTTTTGAGCAGGACGACGATCGAGTACGCGCCCGAACTGCGGGAACGCCCGGGGGCGAATGATGCTGGATCATGAGCGAGATCACGGGTCCCGTTGGGCGGTGGCGGTTTCGATATCGGCCATGATCGGCTGTAAAGCACAGACGCTACGAGCGTGGATGAAGAAGGCCGAGGTTGATGCTGGCGGCAGAGCCGGTTTGCCGACCGAGGTTGCCGCGAAGTTGACCTGGAGGGCGGTATAGCCAACGCCTCAAAGCACGAGAACGGGCAACTGCGTCAGGCCAAAGATATCCCCAGGAATTCGTCGGCGTATTTTGCGATGGCGGAGCGGGCCAGAGTCCGTTGGGCCCCGTTGAAGCGATGATCGCGTTTATCGATGAGCATCCCGCCGTGCATGAGGTCGAGCCGATCTGCAAGCTGCTGCCGATCGCCCCATCAGCCTACCATGTTCACCTGGCCAGACACGATGAACCATCGAACCTGTCGGATAGAGCGCGGCGGGACGCGGCCCGCAGGATCGAAGTGCAGCGGGTACTTGATGCCGACTTCCGTGTCCATGGTGCGCGCAAGGTCTGGCACCAGCGTCTGCGTGTAGGCTCTAATGTATCTCGCTGCACTGTTGTTCGCCTGATGCGGGCCGTGGACGTGGCCGGCGTGATCCAAGGCAAGGAGATGCGTACGACGACTGGCGATCGTTTCGCGCCGTGCTCGCTGGACCGCGTCGACCGCCAATTCCACGCGCCGGCGCCGGACATGCTCTGGATGTCAGACTCCACCAATGTCCCGACCTTGGGGGGCGTCTCCTTGCCGTTCGTCATCGACAGGTTCGCCCGCCACATTGTAGGCCGGCGAACATCGCGCACTGCGCAGGCAGGGTTTGGCACCGCCAAGGCGACCTACCTTAACCAGCGGCAACGATGCCGAGCGCGCTTGGTCAATACGTCCTCCATTCGTACTGTTGCACTGACAGGATGCCCGCCAGGCAGTGACGCCGAAATTTCCCAATGATTTGAGTGCCCACTTTCGTCGTGCTTGGCGCGCCACTTCCTCACAACGAGAACCTCCCCATGCGGGGTGTCGTTCGTCGGGTTTCAATCAAAGCCGAAATATTTTGCAGCGAGGCGGCCGATGGTCCGCAG